>NZ_JAKILG010000004.1 GCF_023283765.1 Shewanella profunda
GGCTTTGTTGCTTAATTCAGAGAGAAGCCATGCCTACCCCATCGTGCTTAATTCTTAAACGATATACTGAGTTTCAGGCATACCAAGCCCTGTAAGCTTGTTCAGCGCTTTGATCATAGCGTAAGTCTCACCAACTTGAGCGTTGTAGTTCCTCAGGCTTAATTTCCCACCTAACAACTGTTTCACTCGATACATTGCTGTCTCTGATAGCGAGCGTTTATGATAGCCATAACGCTTTTTCCACTTCTGGTTGGAGCCGTAGAGCTTCTGACAACTAACTGCTAAATTGCGAGGGTGTCCTTGCTCCCAGAAGGCTGCCCCTTCTCGTGGCGGGATAAGCGGAATCGCTCGCTTGATTCGTATGGCGTCATGGCAATTCCTCGTGTCATAAGCACCATCGCCTGATATCTCAATGATTTTACGACGTGTCTGCTTGAGTAAGTTGGGGAGCACTTCGGCATCGGTTACATTAGATAAGCTCAGCTCTGCTGCGACTATTTCGTGGGTGCTTGTATCTACTGCGATATGCAGTTTACGCCAGACTCTGCGCTTCCCATCAGTACCATGCTTCTTGACCTTCCATTCACCTTCACCATAAACCTTGAGGCCAGTGGCATCAATGGCCAGATGTTGTATTGCACCTCTGGTTTTGGTTTTAAATGAAACCTCAACTTCCTTGGCTCGGCGGCTTATACAGGTGTAGTGTGGGCAAACAAGCGGGATGTTAGCCAGCTTAAACACTGAGTCTAGAAAACCTTGCAGCGCTCTCAATGGCATAGAGAAAACGCGTTTCACCATCAGTGCGGTAGTAATGGCTAAGTCGCTGAATCGGCGAGGCCTACCACGCTTGCCTTGTTTGTTTTGCTTCCACTCGGCTATCGCTTCCTCATCAATCCAAAAGGTCAGAGAGCCACGGTTGATTAAGGCTTTATTGTACTGCTTCCAGTTAGTTGTTTTGTAACGAGGTTTAGGCATGAGGCTACGACGATTGATGGGTGTAGCTGATCAGATCGTAACTTCCAGATTTAGTTCCATCGAATTACGCAACAAAGCCAGTACAATTAGCAAGGAGAAGTCGAATAAGAACTGCGCACGTGGGTAAGAAGCAACTACAACATCGCCAATATCCGTTACAAACACTTCAACGAAAACACTAATCCACAGCCCTATAGCTATACATTCCCTAGTAGCTTTAAACACCGAATCAAAGCATTTTTTTACACTCATACGGTCTTTCATATGTCCCTATTTATCTCTAATTCATAGTCGAAGTATAATTTTACGTAAGCCCTATAACGCCGCGTTAAGTAGTGAGCAACACGACCACCGAACTTAACCCATTGTACCGTAAACACAAAAGCTGACTAATACCAAAAGTGCCCCGCGTTGCGAATCTGTCTTAAACGCTTTGTTATGTGGCTGAGGTTCCTCGCTGCTCCACTACTCAAGAAATAGGATATTCAAATTAGATATTTAATCGACCCAAGAATTTTTCAGTTCTTCACTTTCACCACAGCCCAACAGAAAGTTTACGCAAATATACTCTGCAGTAAGGCTCGCCCGATTCTCTTTGTACATTTCTAGCATTGTGTCAAAGTGCTCCCAAGCAATTTCGTTCTCATCGTAGAGCTCATTAGTTAGGTAGCTTAGCGCTTCATTCATGGGTAAAGCCTGCGCACTATCTAGTACGCTTTGAACGTGCGCTTTAGTTATAGTTTTGTTCATTTAAAAAATCTTATTTAATCAGTCACATAACATTTTATTCGTGCGCATGCGCGTTTACCTTGTTGGACCAGTGAAAACGCGCACAGTTAACTATTTGTATGTAATGAACTTATCAGCATTTTGCTAAATTCACCATCTGGAAAAACGCGCATGTGCGTTTCCCAAACCTATTATCTACCCCATAGGTTTTATAATTGCATGATTTTAATAAAATTTTCTCATATTGAAATGTGAAAACACGCACGAAGTTGGGATGTGATCGTCATGATTTCAATATGACTGTATGCCGGTCCAGCTTTTAGGCATTTCAAAGAATTGCAAAATTTAAGTAAATTGGATGAAAACTCCTAGGCGAGAAAGTCTGGGTTTGACTGCGCCACAGACAATGGGTCAACTCGCTTTGGGGCATAACCAAGCCAACACTAACCTCGCTATCTTAGGGCAACAAAAATGAGTTGCAGAAGCCGATGTAGTGAGTAATCGATGTGTCGCCACGTGCTTACCTTACGTTGGTCTATCCAGAATCAAGAATAAAAAAAGCGAACCCGAAGGTTCGCTTAAGCATCGTCAGAGTGTGGAGCAAACTAAACGATTACAACATCGCGACTGATTGTTGAGCAATCACGAATTCTTCATTGGTTGGAATCACCATCGCCAGTTTAGACTCGGCTGTCGTCACAGTACCTGACTGACCAAAGCGCGCTGCCGCATTGCCAGCTTCGTCTTCTTGGTAGCCAAATACTTTTAGATACTTCAGGATTTCACTGCGAATTGGCAGTGAGTTTTCACCAATACCACCGGTGAACACAATGGCATCCACTTCTTCACCAATCGCGACCATGTATGAACCGATGTATTTGGCCACGCGGTAAGTAAAGATATCAAACGCCAGTTTGGCACGTGGGTTGCCGTTGTCCATCGCTTCCAGCACGCCACGAGCATCGCTGGTGATGCCAGACACGCCGAGGAAACCTGATTTTTTGTTCAGCATTTCAAACAGTTCTTCTTGTTTCCAGCCTTTGCGGAACAAGAATTCAATCACGCTTGGGTCCAAATCACCACAACGTGTGCCCATCATCAGGCCAGCAAGCGGTGTTAAGCCCATGCTGGTGTCGATACATTGACCATTTTTAATGGCACTGACCGACGCGCCGTTACCAAGGTGAACAGTAATGAAGTTGCTTTCTTCAACGGGTTTGTTGATGGCTTTCGCAGCTTCACGGCTCACGTAGTAGTGGCTTGTGCCGTGTGCGCCATAACGACGAACTTTGTGCTCTTGGTACAGCTCGTATGGCAGCGCGTAAACGAACGCTTTCTCTGGCATGGTTTGGTGGAAAGCCGTGTCGAAAACAGCAAATTGAGGCAGATTCGGGAATGCTTCCATCGCAGCGCGCATACCCGCCGCATTGGCTTTGTTGTGCAGAGGTGCCAGTTCAGCAAGACTTTCAACGTCAGCAATCACAGACTCATTCACACGAACCGTTTCTTTAAAGGTTTCGCCACCTGCAACGATACGGTGACCCACAGCGACAAACTTAGAACTTAGGCCCAGCGTTTCAAGCAGTGCCACCACGCGGTTGACTGCGTATTTGTGATGGTTCCCGCCAGCAGGAATCGCTTCTTCGGTTTTCTGACCCTGATATTTCCAGCTGATGACCGCTTCCGGCAAACCAAAACATTCGCCAAGACCCGACACCAAAGCATCACCGCTCTTTGAATCAATGACTGCGAATTTAAGTGAGGAGCTACCTGAGTTGATGACCAACACATACGAGTTCGACATGGGGTTGTATCCTGTTTCCGACTGAGAGTTCGAAGCCTGCGCTTCTCCATTTACAGACTCCCATTATTCAATAATTTTTGAATCTTTCAACTTTGTTTTAGTCTTTTATGTGATGGAAACGTTTTTTTGTTGATCTTTGACAATGATTGATTTTTTTTGAGGTTGGAAATATTTCTATCAATCACAGTTCAGTGAATAAAAAAAGCTCCGTCATTGCTGAAGGAGCCCTTGTTGCCTAGCTTAGCTGATGTTGTTATGAATAATATTTTGTATTTTATGCAACCAGAATCTCATTCCAGTCGAGTGTGATCGGTTCACGACGCGCGAACATGACAATGTGTTCATTGATGATCGACTGCTGCACGGCGACTTTCTCGGCACTGTCACTCTGGCAGACGAAGATCAGGCACTGCTGTTCATCATCGAGTGAAAGCGTTGTCACACCGGATGGAAATTCCACGCGGCCTTGTACTTCATCCCAGCTGGCCGGCACTTTACGGGCAAAGTGACGACACAAGGTGACAAGGTATTTGGCGACATGTTCAGAACGTAATTCGGCTTTAGATTGGTATTGCATAAAATATCCTTGATGTTGCCCGCCTCGCAGCGGGCAAAAGGGTTAGAACTGGTAAGATGCGGAAATCTTGAAGCTGCGACCCGGTTCGTAATCATCCATGGCACCTGCGCGGGCATTCGCGCCAGTGCGTGATGCGTGTGATACGTACAGTTCATCAAAGATGTTGTCGATACCGAAGGTTACCGTCAGGTCAGGCACGGCGTAAGGCATCCACTGCGCATACAGGTTGTGCGTGTCATACCCTTCTTTCTTATCGCTGTTCTCTTCCACATTGGTTTCATCCAGCACCACGATTGACGTCCAGCCAAACAAGGTATCGATTGAATCCGCGTGATAGCCCAGGTTCAGAGCAATGCTGTCGCCCATGTCGGCGCTGCGGCCGTTGGCATCCAGCATCGGACCGCCGGTTGATTTGTCTTCGGTGTCTGAACGTGAGTAAGACAGGCGAGAGCTGAACGCTTGGTATGCGTAGGTCGCACTCACTTCAAAACCTTTAATCACTACATCACCTGTATTTTCAAAGCGATAGCCGTCTACCGCGCTATCCCAGGTTTGCATGATGTAATCGTCGATTTCGGTGCGGAATACCGTCAGGTTCGCAGCCACAAAGTGATCATCAATGCGCTTGTCAAAGCGTACACCACCCTGAGTGTTCAGACCGGTTTCTGCTTTGATGTCATCCGCCAAATAAGATGTCTGTTGATACATCACGAAGGTTTCCAACAGCTCAGGCGCTTTAAACAGCGAGCGAGCATTGGCAAACAGCGTCCAGTCTGAATTCACTGCCCATTCGGTGCCCAGAGACCAGGTCACGTCATCGAAGTTGTTGGTTTCATTCACCGCTTTGCGCTTCACGTCGTCGTAACGCAGACCAGCGGTAATGTTCCAGCTCTCGGTCAGTGACAGGGTGTTCTCAGCAAAAATAGCGTTCGACAGGCGAGATTCATCCATGTAAGACGAACCGGCGTAAGAGCTCTTACTGGTTTGATCGACGACATCGGCACCGTAGACCACGCGGTTGTCCAGGTTCAGCAATTGGTAATCCGACTGGAACTTCGCGTTCAGACCCACGTTACGGTTGGTCGCCGTATTGGTATCTTTCGGACGCGGCCAACGACCGGTCACTTTGCTTTCGTCACGTTCGATTTCGGTTTCGCTGCTGTACAGCGTTACCGTACCGCTGTGTTTCTCTTTGGTCAGTTTGTATGACGCAGTGACAGTGTCACGGTTGTATTTGGTTGGCAGCAGGTCATCAGCAGTCAGGTTGGTGTTCGCTGAACCGTTCATGTCCGGGCGCGGGCTGTAATCACCTTCATCGCGATACAGGTCATAAGCTAGCTGGAAACGGTGGCCGGCCGCAGGTTCATAGCCCACTTTACCCAGAATGTTGTAGGTATCGCCCTTAACGCCAAAGGTTTCATCGCCATTGCCGTCTTCAAAATTGTCACGAGCAATGCCTTGTGCGTACAACATGGCATCAACATCGTCGCTCAGCTGACCATAAACGGTTACCGAACCTTGCTCGCTGGCGTTCGAGTTGTAGCCGCCAAAAACGCGTACACCGAATTGTTCGTCACCGCGCAGCAGATCTTTCGCGTTCTTGGTTTCAAAATACACCGCACCGCCAAGACCACTTTGCGTCACCGAGTTGTTACCAACCTGAATATCGGCCGATTTCAGAATGTCTGGGTTAAGAGTCAGGTTGCCGATGTGGTGGAACATGTTGGCGTGTTGTGAAGCACCATCAAGACGAATATCCAGGTCCGTTTCGTTCAGACCACGAATGTTGATACGCTGGTTGACTGAATGTGTGCCGCCGACATCCACACCAAGAATATCACGCAGCAGGTCGGACATATGGTCAGCCTGCTTGACTGACAAATCATCCGTACCCAGAGATTCTGAGCTACTGGACACTTTGGTTCCCCACACCACAACATTGTCGGTCTGAGTCTCTTCTTGCTGGGCAAAAGCCATATTGCTCAGCGCCGCACTGATCGCCAAACATACCACTGACTTGTGAATAGAACGCATTTTCTTACATTCCTTATATTTTAGTTATGAAAATACAAATGATAATAATTCGCAAGTATGGTAGAGTGACGCACTCAGAATGAGAAGATGAATAGGTTATGCAAAATCGCATAACGCTTATGAGAAATAACCGTATGTCACTCAGTCAACGTCAGGAAATGATTCCGAAAAAGGTCACGATGACCCGAAAACTGCAGCAGGATGATAAGCAGATTATTATTAGCCACGGCCAGCGACAGGCGGCCGCACTGGCGGAAGGATCTTACATCAACTACGCCAACGAAGGCGCATTTATGCTGCATGGCGGAATAAGCCACGAGCTGACGAACTCCAATGTGGTCGCTACGACGCCTGCATCGGTCATCATTACGTTGCTGCTTGAAGGCAGTTTGATTTTTGGCTATGACGATTTGGAGTTTAATTTAGAGGCGGGTAAACAGGCTCAGGGCGTAATTGTCAATTTCACTCAGCCAGCGAGCTTTCGCCGCCGTCTGCAAAAGGACAATCACGTCGTTAAACTCAACATCATTCTGGATCAGGCGTGGCTGAGTAAACGCATTCACAAGCCCTGCCCGCTAACGCAGTTTATCCAGCAAGACAAAGCGTTTTGCCATCTGACATTAAGTGAAGAGATGGTGAGCGGCGTACGCCGAATACTGGCAACACCCAAACCGCAGACTCTGTTAGAAACCTTGCACCTTGAGCACGCCGCGATTGATTTGGTGCTCAAAACGGTTGAACAACTTGAGCCACTCAATCATGAACAAACGACCAGCGAGGCTCGCAGTTACTGTTCGCAAATGGGACAGATCGTGCATTTTCTCGATCAGCATCTTTACGAGGAGTTATCGCTCGATGCACTGGCGCAGCAAATGGCAATGAGCACATCAAATCTGCAACGCAAATTCAAGCAGCAGATGGGCATGACGGTGGCGAACTATGTGCGCCAGCGACGCCTCAATAACGCGCGCCAGCAGTTGGAGCGTGGCTACGTCACCATTACTGAAGCGGCGTATGAAGCGGGTTATCATCACCCGTCCAATTTTACCGCGGCATTTAAAAAAGCCTTTGGTCAATCACCGCAGGCTTTTATGGCAAAACAATCGGATTAATCGGGCATCAGTGCGTGTGATACAAACACATGCGCTTGCCTTCAATCTCAAGCACGCGGAACGGCGTTTCGTAGATATCGCCCAAAACCTCTTCCCGTATCACCTCTTCCACACTGCCCGTCGCCACCACTTTGCCTTTCTTCAGCGCAATAATGCAATCGGAATAGCACGACGCAAAGTTGATGTCGTGAATCACCACGACCACCGCTTTATTGAGCTCGTGCGCCAAGCGTTGAATCGTCGCCATGATTTGCAACGAGTGTTTGATGTCGAGGTTATTCAGCGGCTCATCCAGAAACACATAGTCGGTATCTTGGGCAATCACCATGGCAATGAACGCCAACTGACGCTGACCGCCACTTAGCTCATCCAGATACTTGTTCTGAATGCTCTGCAGATCGAGATACTCAATCGACTGGTCGATCACTTGCTGATCACGCGCATCCAGTTTGCCCTGCGAATAAGGAAAACGGCCGAATGAAACCAGCTCTCGTACAGTGAAACGCATCGTCAGCGTGTTGGCCTGACGCAGCACCGACAACTTTTTCGCCAGTGCTTTGGTGTCCCAATCCACCAGCTCTTTGCTGTCGATCCACACTTTACCTTCATCGCGATTCACCAGTCGGCTCGCCATTGAGAGCAGCGTACTTTTACCCGCGCCGTTGGGCCCGATGATTGACGTGACCTTACCTTTTTCGAACTCAGCACTGGCGTCTTTCACCACCGCTTGTTGCCCAAATATTTTCGTCAGTTTATCGAGTTGAATCATTGCTAGACCACTTTGTTACGAATCAGAAGAGAAAGGAAATAGATGCCACCAACAAAGTTGATGATGACGCTGAGTGTGGTGCCAAATTGGAACACTTTTTCTACGATCCACTGCCCTGCCAGCAGCGCAAACACCGACATCGCCGAACAGGCAATCAGCAGCACGCGATGCTGATAGGATTTAAACCATTCGCGCGTCAGGTTGGTGACCAGAATGCCAAAGAACATGATCGGACCAATCAGTGCGGTGGAAATCGAGATCAGCACTGCGCTCAACATCAACACATTACGCGTAGTTTTACGCACATCTACCCCGAGACTGACGGCGTTATCGTTGTCCAACCAAAACACATCCAGCACGCGGTGCATGCGAAACAGCAGATACGCGACCAGCAGTAGTAATGGCGCAACAAAATAAACCAGGCTGACTTTGACGTTGTTGAAGCTGGCAAACATATTCGCCTGCACCGACGCAAAATCGTTCGGGTCCATCAACATGATGAGGAAAGATGCGATGTTGGAGAACAACTGCCCCAGAATCACACCCAGCAGCAACAACGCAATCAGGTTGCGCTTCTCTTTGCTGAAATAGAACGTAAACAGCACAGTTGAAAAGCCCAGCATCGCCGCAACCGACAACGAGAAGTTGAGGTAGGCATTCATCGCAAAGCTGCTCAGGCCGCCAAACAGCGCCACAATCCCCACCTGTACAAACAGATACAAGGAATCAAAACCCATGATGCTCGGTGTGAGGATGCGGTTGTGGGTGATGGTTTGAAATGCCAGCGACGACTGCGCAATCGCAATACTCGCCAGCACAATCGCCAGCACTTTCGGCACGCGGCGCGACAAGAAATACTGATAGTTGTCCGGCGTCAGGCCGACACCGATGAATGCAGCGGCAAACACCATCGCCAGCACAATCAGCAGTGTGAGTTTGAGTTTGAGTTTATCGTGCATGGCGCTGGCCTCGCAGAATCAGCGCAATAAACGCCACGCCACCAAAAATACTGATGATCATAGAAATCGGAACTTCATACGGGAAGATAATCACGCGGCCAATCAGGTCGCACAGCAGCACCAATAACGCGCCGAAAAGGCTTTGTTGCTTAATTCGATGAGAAGACATGGTAGCCCCATGTTGTTCAGTTCTTAAACAACATACTGAGTTTCAGGCATACCTAGCCCTGTAAGCTTGTTCAGCGCTTTGATCATAGCGTAAGTCTCACCAACTTGAGCGTTGTAGTCCCTCAAGCTTAATTTCCCACCTAACAACTGTTTTACCCGATACATTGCTGTCTCTGAGAGCGAGCGCTTATGATAACCATACCGCTTTTTCCATTTCTTGTTAGAGCCGTAGAGCTTCTGGCAACCCACTGCTAAGTTGCGAGGATGTCCTCGTTCCCAGAAGGCTGCCCCTTCTCGTGGCGGAATGAGCGGAACAGCTCGCTTGAGCCGTATGGCATCATGGCAATTCCTTGTGTCATAAGCACCATCGCCTGATATCTCAATGATTTTACGACGTGTCTGCTTAAGCAAGTTGGGAAGTACTTCGGCATCGGTTACGTTAGATAAGCTCAGCTCTGCTGCGACTATTTCGTGGGTGCTAGTATCTACTGCGATATGCAGCTTACGCCAAACCCTACGCTTCCCGTCAGTACCATGCTTCTTGACCTTCCATTCGCCTTCGCCATAAACCTTGAGGCCAGTGGCATCAATGGCTAGGTGTTGTATCGCACCTCTGGTTTTAGTTTTAAATGAAACCTCAACTTCCTTAGCTCGACGGCTTATACAGGTGTAGTGGGGACAAACTAGCGGGATGTTAGCCAGCTTAAATACCGAGTCTAGAAATCCTTGCAGTGCTCTCAACGGCATAGAGAATATGCGTTTCACCATCAGTGCAGTAGTAATGGCTAAGTCGCTGAATTGGCGAGGTCTGCCGCGCTTGCCTTGTTTGTTTTGCTTCCACTCGGCTATCGCTTCCTCATCAATCCAAAAGGTCAGAGAACCACGGTTTATTAAGGCTTTGTTGTACTGCGTCCAGTTAGTTGTTTTGTAACGAGGTTTAGGCATGAGGCTACGACGATTAATGGGTGTAGCCGATCAGATCGTAGCTTCTTGATTTAGTTCCATCGATTTAAGCAACAAAGCCAATGGCCGCATCCCGCATTGTGTCTAAAGTGTCCTGACACTTCGCTCGCCTGAATTTAACGAGCCAACTTTGCCGATCTATCTTGTCCACACCAAATCCCATCTTGTTCGGAAAAGACCGATTTACCCTTCCCGCTGGCTCCAATTACAAGCGAGTGAGATTCTACTTTGTTATCAAAAAACATAATTCCGCCCCAGATTTCACCTTCCTTTATACTTCTATGGATTTGGCTTTAGCTGCTGCCAAGCTAAAATCTAGGAAAAAGTAGTGCGACCTTGATTCGCTTACAATAAATTGAGACAGGTACTTTTCTTTTCCATCCGAAATGTAGACTGACAGGAACATGCCAAGCATAGGAACATCTGTTTTTGATGCTATATCAATTTGTAAGTGCATCGGCTCTTTGGTTTCGCTATCGACAAATGAGTGCGTTCCAGCAAAGCGAGACTGAAACGCAAGGCATCGGACCGCCTCTTCGAGAGTGGTTTTACGCTCATTATTGTAAGGGTTGTATTTGTGGACAGAGAATCTAATTGCTTGCTCGCCTTCTTTATGAAGCATTCTCTGTGCCTCCCATAACGGTACGGTCATGAATTTTCCTCCTTTAACGACTCTAAACACTCATTCTTCGATGTACTTGGTCAATGGATTGAAAACGCAGGTGTTTGCCGCATCAATCTGTCTAACGAGCAATATCTCAGGACTGCTCATAACAGCAAAGCTATTCCAACCAGGAATGACAAAAGCTATGATTTTCGTCGGCAGTAAACTTGCGTAATCGCGCCATGTGTAATCAGTTCCATCGCAATTTTTTTGTATAGCCAAATCTAACTCTTGATATTCGGTCATACCAAAGGTTTTAGAATCCTCCAGTATTGTCTTTAGCTTCTCACGAATAGGGGTAGGGAAAAGCTCTTGGCTCATACGATACGCATCATGGGTGGTTATCATACCGTCTTGATGATTATCACACCCCGAAAGAAGCATAATAGTTGCTAACGCCATTATGATTTTTTTCACAATTTTCCCTCGGTTAGTACATTTCTTTAAAACATGGTTTGAACATCCGAATTTCCACGGCAATAACCGCCGGATAATGCAAGACTCCCAAACCTAAATAGGCCTCCAGGGATGACATCAAAGTCATAGCTGACTTCCGAGTTGTCGTCCGCCGTTCGCCACGAGCAATCGCGTCTTTGAGCTCAGAGATCCTGACACCAATGAGCGAGGCCGTCTCCTCAACTGTTAAAATACGATCCCAAAAGCTGGTGGCGCTGTTATTGCGCCCACCGATACTCTGGGCAACGCACTCTGTTCTGGCCGCTTTTCCCTTTGCCATTGGTGATGTCCTCTTCATTCTTCGCAGCACCCAGCTTACTCAATATCTCCGCTTTTGTGGCGCGATGGCCGCGCATTAAAAGAGCATTCAGCAGGTATCCAGTGAACACCTCTGTACTCGGCATACGGTCAAGCAACTCAACATACTGCTCATCCGTCAAATCATGGATCTCACAATATTTTTCCACCGCCTTTTCGTAGGCTTCTGCGTAGCCATGAGTGGAAATCCTGAAAGCAATATCCCCATTGCCGTAGCCTGGCTTTGTGACGAGAAAACAAGGCGCGAAGTAGGTTCTCTTCACCCCCATCCGGCTCCGGTTCTCGATGCTGATATAAGCCCTCAGCCCCTCAGCAATGATGTTTGGCCCGGAGTTGCGACGCCGCTTACAAGTCTTATTCTGACGCTTCACCTCTTCTGCCTCAGCTTCCCACTTTCGGTCCAAGCTGTAGGCCAGCCGGTGAGCTGTTGCGTAGGAATACTCTCTCAAGGAGAAGTATTCTTGCCGGTAATCATCCGCCACCCCAACTGTTCGTGCGACACGGAACCCGACGAAACCGGCGTCATGGGTTCCTTCGCCGTAGTAAATGACTGCCATTATCTACCTTCCTTACTTCTGATACCGTGCTGCACCACGGTATGGCGACCGCAATTCACATTCAGGTGATCCCGAACTGCGGCCATGACCGCTGAATGCAATCTGTAATCCACACTCTGCCCAAGCGTTTCTGTCGCTTGTTCTTTTGCCATCCACGAAACATCAAAGCTATCAGGTATCGACATCAACTCCTGAACCAGATCGACCGATGGCTTGTAAATGCGGCCACCGTCTTGGATGTACACTGCATCCTTTACCCCACGATCCTGAGACTTGAGGATGGTCGGGCAACTGGTGCTTTCTCTCGTCAAGAACGCAGGCATCCTGCGAGAAGTTGACTCTCTGGCCTGAATTGACTTCAACGCTGTGACGTCAGCACAATCCCCGAGGTGCTTCTCGATCACCGGCCACAATCGTCCACCAGCTCTCTGCTCAGGTTTCGGTGGAACGAACCCAGGGAAGACCGACGCCACCATGTAATAGCGTTCTCGCCCCTGGTAAGCGCCGAAATCCAGACCGTTCAAGACCATCTCAGTGAGGAAGTACCCCATCCGCCGCAGTGTCGTTCCCATCATCGCCCCGGCTCCGGATGCTTTGAAGTTCGGGACGTTTTCCACCAGCACGACGGCAGGGTTCACGACCTCGATCTGTTTTAGTGCCGGGTAAACCATGTCGAGCATGGTGGAGAGATCTTCAAGAGAACGCTCTTTGTCCCTTGGACTTTTGGCGTTTGAGTGGTCATCACACCCCAACGAGTAATGGGCCAAACCAATTGGTGGGCACTCCGCCAGCAAGGCTCCAAGGCGATCCAGCTCCAGGTGATGAATGTCTTCATTAAGCAGGATACGCGGGGAGCTGTTCACCAGCGTATTGAGCGCATGTACTTCACTCAGGTTCCGCCCGGATGCTCTGTCTCTGGCTTCAACTGGACGATGCTCCAAAACAATCTCAGCCTTCCAGCCAAGCGCTTCCATAACATGAATGTCTACCCCGCCAGTCAATGCCACAAAGGCACGGAAAGGGCTGGTTTTTCTGAACCGATCAGCAATGGCAAAGGCTCTGTTTGCGACAGGAGTGAAGACTACTCGGCCTTTTCGCATTTCGACGTGGAAACGCTCTGTATAGCGAGGGAAGCACTTATCTATGAGCCCTTGTCCAGAAAACTCAATAACGGTTTCCAGCGGGTTGTTGGAGCGACTCTTTGGTTGATACCGGCGCTGATAAACCTGGTGTGTCTGTAGTTCATCGGTCGCCGGGATCACCGAAAAACCGCCCATCCCCTCCCCTGGCTCAACGGCGATGCCCATACCTGGCTTGAACCCCATAACATCCAAAAAGTTGGACGAAACCCTAACCTTGCGTTTATCGCCTACTCGATTGAACGCAAGTTGTTTGGTTACTACGGAGGGGGAGACGATCGGTAACATTGGTCAACCTCTTTTCTTCTTGTTTTGCTCGCGCTTCACCATTGCTCCAGCAGCTTTCAGAAGTCTCTGGTTCTCCGCCAGCTCCTCTTGGAGTTCCTGAGTATCCTCTTCTGTCTGAGGCTTTTTCAGCTCGGCCTCGCAATATTGGACCTCTTCCTGCAAGCTGACTTTCGCAAACTTGAGAGCGGCCAGTCGCGTCGTATAAACGCCAAAAGGCAATTCGCCACCTTCCCGGAACTGCTTCAAGCACCAGCTCGGTATAGATGGCAACCAACCAAAGTCCCCATTCTTCCGTGACCTTTTCCCCCACGTAATCCCATCTAACTTTTGGGCAAGATTGACATAGCGTTGATCGCTGGTTGAGTTGCGTCGTTTCTGAATAGAGCGAACTATCCACTCTGTAACCTCGACCTTTGCTTTATCATCATCAGAGATGTAATAAAGGGCTGCGTACAACACAGCGCCTTTACGAATGACTGATGGTGGGTATGCCTGGGCTTTCATCTATCCCCCTATCGCTTTTTCTGTCCGACAAGACGGAGATGATCGGCGGCCAAGTCATACTGCTCGTTTTTGTCGCGGCGGCGGAATCTGTCAAAAAACTTCCCTCGTGGCAGGGTTTCTTCCATAGCGATCAGGCGGTTCAGCCACACTTCTTGAGGTAGCATCCCTGCTGGAGTCGGCCCGAGCTTACGTCCTTCCTTGACGTGCTCCATTGTTTGTGTGGCAGTAAAAATCGCACCACCAAACTTTCTCCACTTGAATTGCAGGGGCATATCTGGAGACTCATCCAGCATCAATTTCTTATTGGTTTGTTCTGTCACGACAATTACTCCACCATCCATTCTTCACTAAGCAGGAACGCCCAGCGCTCTTCTGCTTTTTCTGGGTTGTCTTTGGCCTGTTTGATCATGATCTCGGCGGCGTTAAAGCCTACCTCTCCACTGAACCGGCCCCATGAATGGCTATGCCACTCGCGCATCACACTTCGGCCAAGCGATGCAAGTTCTGGACTTACACCCTCATGGAGGGCATAGAGCTCCCAAGCATCCCACCCGTATCGTAATAGGTTGTGCCCTGGGGCGTTAAAGGCCTGAGCAGCCTTGAACCGCTCTCCAGGCTCCTTCCCTCTAACATCCACACCCTGGAGCACCAACCCCATTACCACTTCAATGACAGGCTCGCGTTGCTTCTTTGCCAGCTCGATGGCAGCCACCAGCATTGCTTTGGCGTCAGCAAATTTCCCATGCCCTTGGCACATACCGCAGGTTTCTTTGGAAGGGGAAAAGTCATAAACACCGGAACCAGCACAGAGGCGGCATGTCAGGTCAATCATGGGCTCTTCTCTCCTCATACTCTTCGATGCGCTCTTTCAGACGCTGAACCACTGGTGCGAGCTCAGGGATAGCTTCCGCTTCCTCAAGCGTGTATCGCTTGTCTTCCTGGTAATCGACTATTTGAGGAGGCCTTGGCTGTTTAGGGAACTCAGCAAAGTCATTCAGCGACATCGAGGTAGGAAGTCCTCCTTCAATCTCACCTTTTTCGTTGAGTGACTGGGTGACGATAAGCTGTGTTCCACCCACCTCGGTATCAAAGCGGTCATCAAAGCGCTCACCGATAGTCCAGCCGCCACGGCCAAGAACACAGGTCGTACTCATACGTAGGCGATTGAATGCTTTAGCGTCATCCCAGTTCAAAGGATTTTCATCCATGAGGAAAAAAGGCGCTTCGTCCCGAACGAACACCTTGGACTTGGCGTTATCGAAGATCGGCCCAAACACCCCCTGCTGGAGGTATGGTTCGACTTTCTCTGCAAGATCCTGGTGCCCTTGAGAACGCAGCGCCTCATAGAGCTGGGTGATTGTTTGTTTGCCGGTGTCCGGAAGGCAGGACAATACTGTCTGCTTTTCCTCGTCACTCAGGCTTACCATTCTGGACAAAAAGCTGACTACCAGCTCGTTGTGCCCATCGACCGTTTCAATGTTGAGCTTGTTCTCGTCCATCTTCTTCCTCAGTAATCGGTTCGATAAATTCAATGGAGTCCATGCTTACATGACTGATAATGGCTTTCAGGCCGCAGCAGTCGCATGGTTCAAAGGTCAGTTCTGATCCCTTGGGAGACTGATGCGTGACCGTTGCCACAGCCCCTAGAGGGATCAACCCCCAGCCGTTTTTTAGTACCCGAGTAGTTCTGACCAGCCGACCTTTGTACTCTCGTTTCAGTTTCGGATGCGGCACTACCGCATATCGCTTACTCATTTCGGTCCCCTTGTACCAAAGGCTCGACAACCAGCTCTTGAGCTTCGTCCCAGTCGGACACCTTTGCATCACCAAACGCAAAGGCAATTCGCATAGCCACTGTCGGCCTGCCTATTTTCATCAAGTAAGCCGCAGCACCGGCACACATCGACTCTTGTCCCGAAGGTGCATAGTTACCCTCTTCATCCCATTCACCACCTGACTTTGAATGCACGGTCTTGTGGCAATGAAACGTCGTCATGTCGTTTTCAACGATGTCGTTGATGATGCCTTCTAATCGCCCAGGGGCCAGCTCGATAGCGCCCTCCTTCCGGAATGGACAGTTGGCGCAAGGTTTCTTCAAACGGAGATGATTTGCTTGCTTTGGCATACATATCACTTTTACAGCATCATTTTATGATTCTATGATATAGCCATATTCCGTGTAGTCAATATCTCACTAACAATTACTTTCTATCGGACGCTTACGCGCCCATTTTGGGCAGATAGACAAGTTATTTGGGCGTTTGGAGTGTGCGAGGTGGACAGCGGGGAGACTTTCACATGTGAAAGTTTTGTTTCTTGGTATCGTTTTATTGTCTCTTGATATTATTTTATGATGCTGTAATAATCATAAATAAGGGCCGCATCGCTCTTCGACCTTCGTTGCAGCCCTTACAACACAATCAAGCAATTAAGGAGCTTTGTTATGCTGCAAGGCAATACTAACACGAATAAGCGCATCCCGCTCGCGGCGTTCATGAAATGGCCGCTGGCGAAACGTCAGGACTTCATCGACCGGGAAATGTCCGGTTGCCCCGACTTTATCAAGACGTCTTTGCTTCGGCATTAAGGCGATCAGGCAGGAAAGCAAAGAACCTCGCTTCGGCGGGGTTCTTCGTTTCTACCTCTTGAATGTTTCGTCAGAACAAACTGGAGCGCTTATGTCACCAGAAACACAGCAACTTACATCCAAGGCTTTATCTCTCATCGAGCAGTCCCGATACAGAATGGGCACATCTCGGTTTGTTGAGGCCTTTATTGACCAGTGGGCATACTTGCAGACTGGCCTATACCCAGCCAAGGAGGAGATCCCGGAAGAACTTCAGCCGGTCGCCTTCGAGCTCTCTCACGTCCTGTCTGCCGCCATTAAGCGCGACCCCACCAGCGATGTTTTGGGTTACGTCCTAAGCATGTCTGGCTTCCACAAGAAGGGCACCAATTACTTCCCCACTCCTCCAGAGATTGGCCGCTTGATGTCACTCATTGTTGGCTCACAGTCTTCGGCAGACTTTTATGAGCCCTGCTGTGGTTCTGGCATCAACGCCATTCACTGGATGGAAAACCTGATCGAGAACCACGGTCCCGAAGCATTGAGAGAAGCCTCAATCTACCTGGAAGACATCGATCCGTTGATGGTGAAGTGCTGCATGATCCAGCTATTCCATTATTTCGAGTCCCGCAATACCACTCCCAAAACGCTGAGTATCGTCGGCATAGACACCCTTAGCAGACGAACCAAGAACATCGCCTACTACGCCGAAAAACCTCCAGCAACCGCCGCTACCGTGGCAGCATAAAAAAACCCGCCGATTGGCGGGTTTTGCATTCAATGCGCTGCTCTATGGCACCTTACAGTTTTCCGTACCGGTTCAAGAACGAAGACCTGTCTAAGATCCCCCAGTCTGTCAGCATGTAGTAGCCGGTGGCACCTCGTTCGCCGGTAGACTCCCTGACGAACAAGATATTCATTCCGAACTCGTCACGCAGGGCAGACAACTGTCTCTTGATCGTTGATTCAGGAATATTTGTTGCCTTGTGAAGGTCTTGGAGACTTGGCTTCTCCGTTTTAGACAGGGCATTCACCAAAGCAAATTTTCTTTTCATGTCCTGTGAGATCTTCATATTCACCTGTTCTTGACAGGCCCAACCTCTCTGGCTGGGCCTCCTTTATTAGCCTTCGACACTCAGGAGTTCAATGTCTGACACAGGCACATGAACATGCTTTTCCTTGCCTTCGCCATCGAGCGTTTTAACCCAGACAGTAGACGGAACCAGAGCAACACGGTCGGTCATGATGACTCCACGTTTGGTCTCGCCATCCAGGTTAACGTTGACAGCAAAAATCAAACTGTCAGCCCGGACGTTCTTCCATTCCTTGTCCTTCGGCAGAGGAGGAAGAGCATCACCGCCTTCTTCATCTTTGTCCTTGCCGCTGTTATCTGGCTGCTTGACAGGATCTTTGTGCTCACCCTCTTCATCACGCAAAGGGTCTTCGTCATCATCGTCCTGACCATTGGAATTTTTACCCCCTTCCAGTTCCTCCTGGGCAAGGTTCAGGTCGTCATTCCCGGTTTGTTCCGACGTACCATCCCCACCCGAGTTGAGGGATTGCTCGTCGGTGTTGCCAGCGCCAAGCTCATCATTCTGGTGGGAGCCAGTCAGTGGGCCTTTTTCCATTTCGTCTTTGATACGTTTGGCATCATTCAGCAGCTCACGGCTTTGTTTACGAGTAATCCCGTCAGACATAGCCACCGCGCAGACGGCGCGACATCTTTCTTCATTCAGATCGAACAAGAGACGAAGGTTATTCAAGGTCTCTGTATCAGAACATACTTCATTATCGTATAACTCACGCACACAGTCAGGTAGCTTGAGCAACGACAGATGCGTAGATACGAAAGTGATATTCTTACCGAGCCGATCAGCAATATCCTTTTGCTTCCAACCTTCTTCAATAAACAGGTTTAACGCCTCGGCAATCTCTACCGGAGTCAAGTCATCCCGCTGGATGTTTTCGATCAGCTCACCAGCAGTCTCGTCCAAGTTGTTCTGGACCTTATCATTCACCACCAAGTCAATGGTCTCGATACCAGCGTGTTTACACGCTCTCCAACGCCGCTCCCCTTTTTGGATGACGAACTTGCCTTCTTCGTTCTTCGGGAACACGATGATCGGAGACTGCTGCCCTTCGGTCAGCAAGGTTGCCGCCAGCTCTTCAATGTTACGGAAGCGCTTACGAACCTGGACCTTGGATACAACGTCGTCAACAGGTACGGTAAGAACCTCTTTGCCTTTCTTGCCTTTGGCGGCTTTAGCAAGTTCGGACAGGCCTTTTAAATTGTTCAATGCCATCGCTTAGCCCACCTTCTCTAATAGTTCTTCCAACACCGCCTCAACTTCTTTGGCCGCGACATGTCCATAGCGAAGCTCCCAGACAGGGATGCCATCAGTCGTCGCCGTATCGAGCGGAGGCCGGTGCATAATTTTGTTCTCAAACAACAGATCCGGAACTGTGTTCTCCAGCGACTTGAGGGCTTTGTCGTGATTGACAGAGCGGTCCATGTCGTTGATCACGATGCCCAGGATCTCCAAATCTTGGTTGTACGCCTCGCGCACACCAATAATCGTGTTCAGGAGACCTTCTACGCCGTCCACAGCGAAGCCAGAGAGCTTTACTGGACATGCCACATGGGTAGACATCACCAACGCTGCCACCAGCTTTCTGCCGAGGCTAGGCGGACAATCAATCAGCACGTAGTCGTAGTTCTCAAACAGCTCAGCCAAATGGCGAGCCGGATTCATGGCCTGGTCAAGAGGCACAGCCTCCATCTCAAACAGATCCGGGTCGTTTTTCGGCGTATGAATGAGGTCTGCACCGCAAGGGCAGTGCATGACCTCAATGCCGTCCAGCTCGTAAGCGAACAGCTCTGCGGTTTTGGTTCCTGTGAGGATGGGCTCGTAGTCACCATCCTCAAGCTCTCGTCTGGGGGCCAGTCGAGAGGACGTGTTCCCCTGACCATCCATATCCAAGACCAGCACTTTCTTTTTCTTCTGTAACGCCAGATAAAAGGCCTGCTGGATACAGAGGGTACTCTTACCCACTCCGCCTTTCTGGTTGGCGAAGCTGATTACTTTTGCCATACCCACCTCTATTTTGGTTTCTCGCAGGTGATCAAGACCACCCCCAAACTTTCACATGTGAAAGATTGTAGCGATCATAAAATGATACTGCAATATCTAATTATGGTTCTGTTAAAACAAACTTTAAACAAAAAAACGGCCATGAAGGCCGCTTATTGACAAGGTTTGTGCTGTCAGCGCAATTGATTTGCTGCTCCAAGCCCATTCGCCAATAACTGCATCGCATCGTTGAACAGCGCGGAGCCCCGTTCCGGTGTGAGCAATTCCGGCATATCTTCTCGCGGCCAAGTACCGGCTACTTGAATGAGCAAACTGGCAGCCCAGTGGATCTGCTTTTCTTCACTTTCATCGGCCAGAGTGCATACGACGGGGAAACCGTACTTACGCCCCCAGCGACTCACCTCTTTGAACGATACCAGCTCAGGCTTTTGCAAATCCCGGCTGTAGGCCTCAGCTATCATGTGGTTCAGTTCTTTAGCGTCCATTTATCCCCCTTAACTGTTTTTTCAAATTCTTCCTCAAACATCGTTTTTAATGTGTTTCGTATTTCTTCATCCTGGATGTCATTGACATCAAAGCTGGTAGAGACAGCCTCACTTCCAATACCACAGAGAACGTAACCCCGGCCATCAGGACCAATTTTAAGAGGCACAACGGGAAGTGGTGTATTGGGACACACTCCAGCAATGCCCGGAGAAATAATTGGCCCCCCGCGAGGAATAACCCAGTTACCGATAAACCCCCAATCAATTTGCGTCGAGATGGCATCAGGCTGGTATTGCTCACCCCAAAAGTTGATTGCTGCCTGCTGATGCTGTTTACCGGCATAGTAGATATATCCGGCCACAATAAGCACGGAGAGGACAAACATAATTGCCAATTGGCGCAAGACTCTTGCGATAAAACTTAAACTCATAGGTATTGTTCTCTTAATTCAACGCTCCCCCGCCCACTGTTGCTATGGCTGGGTTAATCCAAAATCCATCAAAGCCGGTGAACATTTCCGCCTGGGTACGAATGTACTCAAGAATGATGTCACAGGCGATCCAGCGCCGGTTATTCCTTTCTGCGGCCAACCCGCTCTTATTCGACCCACTGAACGGATCAACAACAAGGTCGCCCTCTTCCGTCAGAAAGCGGATAGCCATCTCAGGTATGTCTGTTGGGAACATTGCCGGGTGCGGTGGCAATCCCAGTTCTCTAGCGATTCTCCGAAGCTCCAGCGTATCCGCACAACGGTGGCCGCGCTGGATAACGTTTTTCGGTATCCGTCCTTCCGTGACGTTAGAGAATGCGTTCCCTCTCAGTCGATATGCCCCGTCACCATAACTGACCACTCGGTTATCCCCCCCTTGAGCCATCAGCTTCTGATGTTTCTCTGTATGAGGGATCAGGACCCTTCTGTTGTCAGAACGCACCCTGTCAGGGTCGTTGGTGAACCAATAAACAGGCTCCCACCCGGCACACAACTGGTAACGGTTCACACAAGCCCAGTGGGTTGGACTTGGTGGTTTTGACAGGTTGATCCACGGCCATCTATCCATGAGAGACAGCCCGAGCCGATCATGGAGCGCCAGCACCATTCTTTCAACATAGAGAGATCTGGAGGGGCTCTTGGCCTCGAATATGTCATTGCTGACATTCAGGACAACGCTTCCTCCTGGCACCAGGTTCTTGACTATCGGTTCGAGTGCCTGGGTTATGAAATCCACCCATTTGGCTTCATCAACGTTTCCATAGCCACGCTGTATTCGGAGCGGAAACGGCGGAGATGTCACACACAGATGCACCGGCTCATCGAGGTCAGAGAAAAAGCTCTTGTTGTTTGACCACACCGCCAGCCCAAGATTTGTTGAATAGGCGACAAGTCGAATGCCACCAAGCGCTTCATGCAGGCCCTTCTTGGTTTTGCTTGAGAGCTCCCAGACACCCCGCTCGCCGTCCACCTTCTGGAGAAGGTTCATCGACTTGAGGGTTTGCTGATACCAGCGTATCTGTCTTTTCAGCTTGCTCCGCTTGACCTTTGCCTTGCCAATTTCACTTTGTTCATTCAGAGCGCTTTTCGGGATTCCAGCGAGCTCTGCCACTGAATCGTAGAGCTCCTCATTCGATAGCGGCTTATCGGCCTTGGCATACGCCTCTTGGACATGAAAAAGTTCTAGCTGGCTACTCATCATGCCCCTCCGTACCCTGGAAGATGTCATTGAGCACAGAGGTCGCCTCGGCGCTCTTTACATCATGCTCGGTGTAGAAAGGCCACCAGGTTAATCCGCCACCTTCAAACCATGAGCAGCGGAACTGGATTGTCTGATCAGGAAGGACTTTGAACTCGACATGCTGGGGTTTGTCATAACGGCACATTGCACCAAGGTCTAGGCCAAACTTTTCTTTAACCCATGTGGATGACATCGACCCCTGGCTCAAACCTTGGCTGTTAACCCAATAGACCCGGTTGACAGCACCAGCAATACCGATGAATAGGAAAGCCAGTATTGCCCCGGCCTTCAACCATACAAAAACACTTCTCACAATTACCCTTCCTGTTTCACAAATACAGTGCCAGTAACTCGCTCTCTCAATTCACTAAGAATTGAAACAAACTCATCCTCTGTTAGCACAGTAAACTTCTCAGACTTCTTTCCAACGGAATGTATTAGCTGCTCAGTTCCGGTCTTTAGCAGTTCTGTTCTAAATTGTTCAGACTGTTCAAATAACGCTGTGAACGCCTCTAGGAGAAACAACTTGTATTCTTCGCTGAAACGGCAAATTGGTTCTCCTTGCCAATAAAGTTTATGGTCGATAAACCATTTCTTTTTCTTACCGACTCGCTTTGCTTTAAGGCCAACGAGCTTTGCAACCTTCATTTGTTTCTCAGGTAATGGAAACTTCAAGGATTGAAGTAACCCCTCCATAGAGCCACACTCCACCCCCCTGAATAAAAAATGGTAAGGATGGAAGTTGCTTAATCTTTCGTAAGGCTCCACACCTACATCAATCATTGCTGCTTATCCTGTCGCTTTCGCCACCCAAATATGTCTCTCACGTCCCGCACACAGAAGAACCAACTTACCCTTGGCAGGAACGCATCGACTAACACACCTAAGGCGATAACAAACAATGGCGCCATCAGGATGAAGCCCAAACGTGCAACGGTCCCATATATACCTGCACAGATGAGCAAGGCTGCGATGACAGAGCAAACTAGCTGATGCTGACGCCTCAGTCTGGCTAGTTCAGACGATTTCTTGTCACTGTTCATCATCGATCTCCGCGAGCTGAACACTGACACTGGCTGCCGCTGGAGGGGAAAACTGTACTGTCAGTCCGGATTCAAGCCTGATAGAGGAAACCACCAGCGTATCTGGTCCGGATGACGCCGGTACGACCGCAACAATGGTTCCCCCTTCCAGCAACTGGATGGCATCCTCAACAGTACAGCGCCCCATTACTGATTACCCGCCAAATCCAGCTCTTGCTGGTCTTCATTGGACTCGTCAGTTTTGGGCTCCAGCTCCGCCAGCTTGGCTTTCAGCTCCTGAAACGCATCAACATCTTCCCGGCTCAGGGTAAGGGTGAACGTTTCACCGTCATCGTTCGGCTTGATGTTGTCCAGACGACTGGTAATAGAGCTCACGCCTCGGTGCATGGCTTCAACCACCTTTTTGCCCAGGCGGGGACCTTTCTCGACAGACTTTTTGGTCAGTTTTTTCGGGGCCTTCTTGCCGTCATTGCCATTGGCCTGTTCTTCCTGCGCCTTTTTCAGGATCTCAACAGCGTTGGTGCCGTGCTCGTTGTAGAGCTCCTGAGCGTAGGTGGCAGCCACAGAGCCTTCCTGAATCATCCGTTTCAGTTCCAGAGGCATCTCCAGAAGGGCACGGGCGATACGAACGTGCTCAGCCGAGCGGCCAACACGTTGGGCAATCATCTGGTCGCTCCACCCCCAGTTTGCAAGCCGAGCGTAGATCACGGCTCGCTCAAGTGGAGAAAGAGGGAGCCCATCGTTGCTGGTGGCGATCAGAAGGCTCTGTTCGGCTTCATCGCCCTTGTGCTCTACGACCTGCACGAACTGGATGTCGGCACCTTCCTCGATAGCAAGCAGGATGGCGCGGCGACGGCGATGACCTTCACGGACATACACCTTTCCGTCGATAACTTTGACGATGATCGGCGGAACATAGTCGCCACGCTTGTAAGCATCGGCCAGCACTCGAATACCAGCTTTGATGTCCGGGCGCTCGTAGTAGTTCTCGCAGAAAGCGCCACGGGTGTTAAACCCTTCTTCCTCCAGCAGAAGCTGAGGAGAGATAGTGAATCCATCCCCTTTTTTCAGTTCTTCGGGGGCGGTTACGCCTTTGAGAGCGCGGAGTGAGTTGATAACAGCCATTCGTTGGTTCTCCTTGTGACTTGCTCACTTTATAGCATCACTTTTTGATACTGTAAACAGGGCGGCATAAAAAACCCGGCGCTTTACAGTACCGGGTTCTCTCTTCCTTCTCACCACTAACTTGCTTTGACTTTGAGCAACCTCAGCGCCAGCATGGCCCATTGCAGATATGCTTCCAGTCGTTGCTGGTACTCTTTCCCTGGTGGGCGTTGACCTTCCTTGTGGGCTATCGTCCTCTCGATACCGGCGAGGCTCTTTCTCAGCTCCAGGTTTCTGCGTATTCCCACCATTCTCTGTCTTGCTGATTCAGGAGACAGACTCCCAAGTCCAAAGAGGGGCAGTTGTCTGTAGTCCTGTGTTCCCAAGTTAATTTGGTTCCACGCCATTGCTGCTTGCCACGGTCGTTTCTGGATTTGCTGGATCGCCTTCCCACAACCCAGGCAGACCATATTCCAGCGCACAGGAGGACCTATAACCTTCTGCATTTGCGCCCGGCCATGACAACTATCGCAGGCTGCCACAGGAACGCTGAGCGGGTCGTGGTGCCCATAGGCTACTGTTTCAGTCTGGCTGTAGTGTTCATCTGATTTGAGCTCCGCCAAGAGCTTCTCACGCTTCTCTTTTGCGTATTCGAGGGTTAAGCCTTTTCTGATTTGTTCCATGTTCAGTCCAGAATGATTTTTCTCTTGTCTCGCTTGGGAGTGCCTTGTTCTTTCTGGTCCGATGTAGAGCTGATGACTTCTGGCTCTTTGGCCTCGCCCCTTTGTAGTTCGTCAATACTCCCCAGCTCTGTTCCACCGTGTCTTATCTCACCTTGATCTCTATGCTCTCTGGTTGAACGACGGATCTCTTCCGAAACTCCACGCAAAAACCCAATCACATTGGCCCGGAATGTACGTCTCTTCTCCTCTATCTCAAGCAAGTAACTCAAGTAGAAGTAAAACGGTATCGAGACGAACAATGACAAAGGGAACCAGCCTTTTTCGCTGGCAGAAACAAAGAGTCTCGGCTCAAACATTTTCATGGCGAGGGTCGCCATTAGCACAGAGATAACTACTGGAGTCACCGCCATCAAAAATCGGGAATGAAGGTACGCCATCCAGACCCCAGCGACTAAAGCTGTTAGCGAGAGGAACATAGCAACAACCTGTGGGAATGGATTAAAGATCCATACTGAATTGCACCTAACCCCTTAGTTTTTAATAGTTGGAATTTAGCCAGCAGAAATATAGTTTCATACCAATTCGTTGCTTGTCACCCACCCAGCCTTTTTTCAAGTATTAATGAGTCATACTCTCGGTTAGAGAAGCAGTTAACATCAATGTTAAATTAACCTTGATGTTAATTACTCTCTGCGGGGAAAAGCCCCAAAACCTTACGGCACCACTCAGACTTATTAATCGCTTTAGCAAGCCTGTTACCAGCTCTCCGCCTCATTTCTGTATCACTCTGGACGTAGTTCGCAGTACAAGATGCGTGAGCCATGACGACCGCTTCTCGTAGTTCCCGCAGCTCTTTTCGTTCAGCACGTATTTTTGCAGCAACCTTTTGTCTTGAATTCATCGCCTATGTCCTTCAGTTCAGTATGATTCTTTAATACTTGGTATGAGACTTTAATACTTAGTGTGACACTTAAATACTCTCAAACATTTTACCTTACTTTGCTTTGCTCCGGCCCCCGCATAGTGCATTACCAATGCGTGATGAAAAATCCTTCCATTCTGGACTGTTCCGGTAGTCATCCTGTCCAGTTGCTTGTTCCTGGCTGGTCGATGCGAATTGATTGAGAGCATCCGGGCACGAAGAGCAGACCCCGATACCTTCCACTCTATTCACGCGAAGCCAGTGACACGGTTGACCGTTTTCAACACAAGCGTGATCATCGGTGCATCCGCACCCTATACATTTCGCAGTGAGCATAAGCGCCTCCCCAATTAAATTAACAACATCATAGTATCATTATGTGATGCTGTAAACATTAAAAAGAAAGCGACCATAGTCGCCCTTCCGGAGTGATTTTCCTTTAGTGGTTGTCTTGGGCCAGCTTCCAAGCGACGAATGCCGGCACTAGCGACATAATTATTTTCCTCCCCAAGGCACAAGTTTTGTCGAATATCCAAGCATTAGCGGGTGCTTCGGGTCCCCCGAACCAGTCACGCCAAATGCCAATACCGGCTTCCCAGATGCAACGAGCTGCTCTAAAAGCCTGTCCAAATGAACATACAAAGACTTAGGCAGCTTAGTTCGGCTCCCCCAGCAGGGCACCAAGACATCAGCATCCCGAATAATCCTTTCCAAGTGGATTTCATTTTCAGGTCCCACTGGATCAACCATCGTAGCCAGCTCTCGAACGTCGGTCGCCCGAAAAGCAAAAGCATTACCGACTATGAATCGCCTCCCTCCGTTGACCTTGGTAAACCCTATCCACTTTCTGACCGTGTGATCGTCCTCGGTGGCCGTGGCCGTAGAGCCGTTTACACCAAAATAACCGAACACAAGGCCTTCGGGTTGCACATCCCTTTCCAGACGGTATCTGTACATGCCGCACTTGCTGATAATTGCACTCAAAGTGTCACCTCTTTTTGAATGAAAAACGCCCTTTCACAGTTGCATTTTTTAATGCTGTGATAGGATAAAAGTGTAAGTTGAAAAGGAGAGATGACCATGAAACATGTACTGAATATCGCGCTGATGGCTGTTGTTGTTCTTGGCCTGGCTATGCTTGAGGCCACCAACTGGGGTTACGCAGTGCTGGCTATCCCGGCAGTGATTTGGGCCAAGCCGGTGCTCAACCTTCTGCACAAACTGCCGGTTCTGGCTGCTGCTTTTTGGATTCTGGTTGCTGTTTTCGCGTGGCAAGCGGCACTTGTTGGTATCCTGTTCTATGGCGTACTTGCGACCCCTAAAGCGCCAGCAAACACCAATGGCAAGAAAAGCCGAAAAGCCAATCTGATGGGCACTTACAGCTACGACTTTAAAACCGGCGAATGCTTTAGCTAAGAGTGGCTCCACGGTTATTTCTCTTCCTCACCTAGAAACGACTTAAAGCCGCTCATTCCACTATCGCTCAGGTTGGCTTTGGCTATCGTCAGTGGATGGATACTCTTTTGAGGAACGTACAAGTCGGAGGACATGACTTCATAAGTGCATTTCGCATCTAATAGGTATCCCTCCAGCAGAGCCTCAGCAATACCGTAGTCTCTCCCCTGCGCCCAGACATCGGCCTCCACTTTATCACCGAGTTTGCCTTTAACATTTTGATCCAATCCGCAAGGCACTAGAGATTCAAGTGGAGAATGGCCTTTTTGAGTGACTCCTTTTACCCAGGCTTTAGCGTTCTTCAACGAATTAAAGTGCTCCTCTAATCCCTCCCAATCAAATTCGTGAATAAACTGCGGTTCGGGATTCAGGTTCCTTGCAACTTGTTCAGCACACGCTTGATTAAGTGGAAGCAACTTGGCAACAACTTCCCAAACGCCCTGGTGTACTCCGCTCCGACGCTTGCCTTCCAAACTGTGAGTGGTTATATCAGGTTTAATCTCCCGTCTTGCCTTTTCTAGTGCGTTTTCCGTTACTAACTGAGCAATAGCTGACCAGTTGACACCAGTTTTTATAGCTATCTTTTTTCTTGAATCCATGTTGATTTCACCCCTCTATTCTTTTGTGGCTAAATTAACCAAATAAGGCTTCCAATCATTCAGGCATTCTTCTGTAAATTTAAGAGCTTCGTCTTCCGTCTCGCACTTACCCGTAATATCAGGCCCATTGCACTCGCCATTGGTAGAACCTGGACACCTGACAACGAATCCTCCCGGAGAATGGAAAGAACCAGGTCCATTGGGAATGTCTCCCCCTTCATCCCAATCAATCACCAGCTCGCACTCTTCACAATGGGGGCAAAAATGCCCTGTTTTTACGGACATACCTTTTCCTTATTAATGGATAGTTTGTTCTTCCACAACAATCATCCCGTCAACCAAGCTGATTGTGGCTGGACCGCAGTTACCCAGCACCTCAGCTTTGACTCCGTTGTTCAACGCGACATAAAGCCGTCTCGCCCCGTTGGTGACGCGGATGCCTTTTTGGTCGAGTTGTTCAAGCATTTCTTCGTAGGTAATTTTTTCGTCCATCAGTTCTCCTCAGCAAGGATCTCGTCGATGAGGTTCTTTGCTATCAATCTGGCATCCAAAGGGACAGCCAGGCTGTCAATTCTGCCTCTTTCATGGGCAACAATGAGTTGCGCCTTCCAAGCTATCCCGGAAAGAGAAGCATCAGGTTCTTTACCTGAGCTTCTCATACATCTTGCGTTTCGGTACGCCACCAGCCACTCAGGTCTGGTTGAGTTATAACGCCCAAGGCCAGCTTTTCGTTGGAAGCACATTCATCGCGCACCTTTACAGATTCACTTTATGATACTGTAAACAATAAAAAGACACCTTGCAAGACTTTCACATGTGAAAGTTTTCTGGTTTACATCTGCTCGCTTGGATCAAACCCCAAAGCCTTGCACACGTCATCCAGGTCATCGAGCGTGAAGAATCCCAGCGTCAGTTCCCCGGAGCGCTTCGCGGGGTTATAGCGAACTTTGATAGGCCTACCCGTAGCATCGCTCATCAGGGTCTCCAGGCGCTTAATGTCTGCATCCCTGTCCACTTCTTTGCCCTTCGCTATCGCCTCAAATTTATGAACCGGTGTCCTGGTATGCAGGAGATCCCTCAGGAGCTTTTCTCTCTTGCTGAAAGGTAACTTAGCCACGGCCCTCACATGCCCCAGGGTGATTTTGCGTGGATTTCTGAGCCAGAGTGTTAGCTCTTCCTCCGATAGCGTACCGGCGCGTTTCAGGTGTGTAACCGTATAGACCTTCTCAATACCCAGATCCTCTCTGATCTGACTGTTTGAACGCCCCTCTCCGCTTAGGAACGCGACCACATAGGCCTTTTCTGCATCAGTCATGCCTGGATGCTGGTGGTAGTAGTCAATAGCTTCTCTTGCATCGAGCAGTAGGGGCAGGTTGTTCATTCAGGACACCTTTTAGTCACATGACTATATCGAGGCTTATTCTACCCCCTATTTTAGTCACATGACTACTCACCGACATTTCGGCCCCCATCGCCGCCGATTTTTCTTGATTATAGGTTTGAATCTATATAGGATTGCGCCTATATTAAGTAAGGAGAAATCATGTGGGTCATCGAGACAACCGACACCTTTGATGAGTGGTTCGATGCTCTGGATGATACCGATAGAGCAAACGTGCTGGCTTCGATGATGGTGCTGCGAGATAGAGGCCCCATGCTGTCGAGGCCATACGCGGATACTGTTAACGGTTCATCCTACAGCAACATGAAAGAGCTTCGGGTCCAAAGCAAAGGAGATCCTATCAGAGCGTTCTTTGCGTTCGATCCAAAGCGTAAGGGGATTCTTCTCTGCGCCGGTAACAAGACCGGGGACGAGAAAAGGTTTTATGAAGTAATGATCCCAATTGCAGACCGTGAGTTTGCGGCGCACTTGGATAAATTGAAGAAGGAGTGACGTTATGGCAAGAACTCTTGACCAAATGCTGGCAACAGAAAAGCCTGAGGTTGTTGCCAAAGCACAGAAAGCGGCCACTGAGATGTTACTGAACATCCACTTGGCAGAGCTTCGTGATCGCATGAACCTTACCCAGGGGGAAATTGCTGCATCTCTGGGTGTGAGACAGCCGACAGTCTCCGAGATGGAAAAACCTGGACGAGATCTCAAGCTGTCGTCCATTAAGCGGTACGTTGAGGCCTCCGGTGGCAAGCTACGCCTCGATGTTGAACTTCCGGACGGCACCCACTACGGCTTTGCCGTTTAACTCGATACGCCCCGTTATGGGGCGTATTACTTCTCTTGCTCTTCTTCCAGCCGTTTTCGGTATATCTCTCCTGCACGTTCCCTGCCATCGTCGGTCAGCCTAAAGGCCAGCTTTAGAGAAGCATTCCGGTACTTGTTCAACAGGCCGTTCTCCACCAGCGTGTGGCATGACGTTCGGAAGTTCGTTCCATGAATACCGCTCTGGCGAGCTGAGTTGATCATCTCCAGTATTTTTACACCTGGTACAGGCTCGGCTTTTCCACCGGCCTCAATTGCGTATAGAATGAACAAAACGTCCTTTTGAGTTGACGACAATCTCATCCCTTCCCCTTATTCATGTCTAATATGAATAAGGCTCCCACGAAAGGAGCCTTATGTAAACCTTATTCATGTGTCGCATGATTAAGATCTAGTTCACGGAGTCTTTCAACCCCTTACCAGCTTTGAACCCAGGAATGTTGGCCGCCGCGATCTGGATGTTCTCTCCAGTCTGGGGATTCCGCCCGGTTCGCGCTGCGCGTTCCTTAACGTGGAAAGTACCAAACCCAGTTAGCGCTACTGTCCCACCCGCTTTAAGCTCCTCTGTCACTGAGTTGATCAGCGCATTTACCGCAGCTTCGGCCTTTGCTTTGCTAATGTCAGCGTCTTCGGCCACTTTCATAATCAGTTCACTTTTGTTCATCGTTATTCCTGTTTGTTTTCTTGGTTACTGTTTACACCTGCATACTCTGGGGTGTGGTTAGTGCTTTCTTCGCCACTCCCAAGGGGGAGTTCTCTCCGATTCCGGTAATGCCCAGAGACCTCGCTTATCGGCTTTGGCTTCGGCCTCCAGCTTGAACAGCTCCGGTGTTTTGGCGTACTGCCGGTACACCCACGCACTCCCAGAACGGACCATTTCGGCATTGACCCATTTGCCATCGACATAAAGGTTGGCGACCAGACGGCCATAACGGTCTTTGTCGATTTGCTCGACTTTAATCATTCGACCAAACACCAGATCGGACAACGCCTGTTTCGCCTTTGAGCCGTAGGGTTGTTTCTTCTCTGGGGTGTCGATTTCCGCCAGCCTTACCCGGTACTGGACTTTGCCGCTCCGGCAATCTTTCCCGGAGTCACAGCTTTGTTCAGTCAGGACCTTGACCGTATCACCGTCAGACACCCCCACAACCTTCGCAGTAAAGGTTTCTGCCCATACCTGAGGGGCCACCACCAGCATGGCTACCAGGAACGCTGAAACCCCCGTATTTTTCACAAAACCTAACCTCATAATCACTCCATCCAAATTACTTGTTTTTCCCAGCCGGTAGAGCCTTGGCCCAACAGAGCCTTGTTTCATCCACCTTGCTGTCTACGATTCGACAGGCATCCCAGTTAAGAGATGACCACTGAGCAATGGCAGAGGCCAACCAGTACCACGGTGCCGTAAACACCGGCTGGCCCCCTTCCTTCGTTTTAAATACCTGGTATCGCATGTTGATCCTCCTGTTTGGGTGAGGCTTAGGCCTCGTAATAGAAATTTTTTGTGTCCGGATAGGGTTTAAAGCAATGAGCCGTGGCTCTCCCCAGGGAAAGCACTGTAGCCTCAGCTTCCGGCGCTTCCTCAGTGTCTTCACGAAATTCCCCGCCAAGTTGCTTCACCCATTCGGCAGCGAGCTGCACACCTTCATCAAAGGGAACTTTGTTCTTTTGAAGCACATCCAGATAGGAAAGCAGCAAGCAGTGAGGCGTAATGACGGCGGTGTTCCAATCGGTTGCGAGCCGTGTTTCGTCCATATCTGCATACCAGGCATCAACCTGATGTTTCAATCCGATCTCGGCCATCATGCCGTGCTTACCGGCGACCTTTCTGCCTTCCTCTACCACATCAACCGGGGCGTCCCAGTAGAGGACTCCCCCGTCCGCTTCTTGGGTCGCACAGGTTGCACCTTGCGGCCAATGCCTCCGTTCCATAACGAGCTCGCAGAGCGTTTGGTTGCCTACAGGAGCCTTGTAGTCCTCATCGAGATTCACCACGATGGTTTCCGGCTCCCGTTCAACCGGTGGCAGGTATCTGGCGACCAGAGGCATTGTCAAAATCACAGCCCCATCCATGTGAAAGGATGTTGGAGCCTTCACTATTCGGTCCATTACCCAGCACCAAGCATGAAGCAACCGATCCTCTACCTTGTCGTCAGCCTCAATCTCTTGAACGAACTGGTTGAAACGAACCTGACTATCCAGAAACAGGCCTGTGCTCTGACACTTATCGCTGATCGTATGAATGAGCTCCGCCTGCTCCAGAAGCATTTCTCGGGTGACTTCCTCCACATCACCAAATGCGTCAAACAACTTTGTCATGTAGTCACGAATTTGCATGTTCTTCCCCTTCGGCATCGAATTGCTTTGCAAGCTCAGGATCACCGGCCCAGCGAAGGGCGTCTCCCATATGCGTGAAAGCGCGTTTATTGTCATCCTGCTTATTCACCCTGACCGGCGTCTTTTGGTCACGAGGCTGTAGTAGCCAGTACCCGGCCTCTTCCCTGATTAGTTCTGCGGCCACCAGCAAGCCGTTCTTCGTTGCAATGATCATCATCAGCTCCCGTGGTTAAGCCAGTAGGCATAGACAGTGATGGCAAGGCCTCCCGCGAGCACAATGACTGCGGCGGTACGCTGGACCCACTTCGATGCACCAAACCGCGCCAGGTGTCTCCCCAGGAACTGGAAAGGTGCTGTCTTTCCGATAGCGCGAATCACCCAGGTGATTGCCAACAGAAGGATGGCTGTGGCCGGGTATATACCAACCCCTAAGAGATTCATCTCTCCGACCGCGAGCTGATAGATGAATGCCAACAGCATGGCTACCGCAGTCAATACGGCTACAACCTTGGTCCCGTTTCGCCAGTCCCACGCTCGACGTGCGTCACTGGTAAAACTCACCATCGAGACAAGGAACGGCATAAATGGCAGGTTCATGCTGGTGGGTTTATCCATGAATGCGTCAAGACCCACAAACATGGCCGTCATCACCACATAGAACAACAGGGCGGGGACAAGCATGTCGCGTAAAGACCGAACCTGGTTGGCGTTCGCGTTTTGAGTATTCGTCGTCATTGTGTTTGCCCCTTCAACATTCCCCATAGCTGACGGTGAAGATCAGCGATTACCTTGTACGTCCCCTTCACTGCTGGTTGCTCAAGGGTCTTGAGCATCCACAAAGCAATAAACAGGCTGGAAAGCAGTGCCACCACCAACTGGATGTTGTGGCTACTCAAGTAGACGGCATAGCCGTTTAGGCAGGCACTCAATAACAACCAGACCCTGGCCGTCATCAGCCCCCATCGGTGATAGGTCACGAGCAGGTAGGCTGTTACGACAGAACAGAGTGTCATTGCACCAGAAGTGGCTAGGTAAACGACCCATGTACTGGCCTCGCCAGTGACGTAAGTGCCACCAACGGAGAAGGACAAGCCAAAGATCCAAATTGCTGCATTCCGGAGTAGGGCATCAACAATGATGTAACTAGCAGCGAGATTGATTATTCCGCGTTTTAGCATTACCCCCTCCCGTTATTCTGATACCTGCCCAGCTCAGCCCTGAGCCTATTAATTTCTTCCGTGGCTTCGGCCAACTGCTCCCGATACTTCTTGAACTGCTGATATGAATGCCAGGACTGTCCTTTCGATACTGACTTCGTGATGGCGGCGACCTCATCCGGCGTCAACCGGGTGAGCTGCTCTTCCGGATAGATCAGGATGGTGTTGCTGTCCCAGTCAAAGCCTGCGTGAATAGCTTTCACCCCCACAGTAGGGGTTCCACCAATCCCACCTGGCTGGTGGATGACAAGCCTCAAAGGCGCTGAGGCCTTGTGTGGATGAAGGCTATCGAGAGCCTCTTTTGCTTCTTGTAACTCCATAGATTCACCTCATAGTGAAATCAGGCCCCGGAGAGCCTGACTTTCACATGTGAAAGTTAATTTGCCTTCTGCTGTCTGGCAGAAACCCTCAAGGCCAGCGCCTTTTGCATGTCGGGCTGCTGGAAACGCACCTTGGTCCGATCAGGCCAACTGTCCATCTCATTGCACCGCAGGGTGTCTATGGCCGCATCACGGTAAACCTGATAGAAGTCGGTTCCACCTATGGAGTTAATTGCCATCATGGCGGCAAACATCGGGTTACTGTTCATGACGCTTGTAAGAGTCTCGGGGGTCATGGGTGTATCGCATGACTTGTTGAGGGCAACCAGCAGGTCATTACCAACCAGGGCACAGGCAGCGCATACCTGTTTGGTATCATCCAAGGCCTTCGTGTATTCGTTGTTTGGCTGAGGGACGCTTGAGCAAGCCGACAGGACAAGCAGCCCCGCCAGAAGGCATCCCAATTTAGTTGTAATCTTGATCATCAGTTCTCACTCCACTTTCACATGTGAAAGTTTTTATTGGTTCGCGGAGTCGTCTTGTTGCGACTCAATCATCATTTTTCGCATCACGGCCATGATGGCTTGTGCCGGTTGAGCGCCGCCGAGAAGCTGGCTCTTGCCGGTATGGTTGTCCACTACAAAAGTGGCTGGCGTCCCGTTGACGCCATAGCTCTTGGCTTTCTGGATGTCAGCTTCAACCTTGTCTTCGTACTTTCCTGAGCCGAGGCACTCCCGGAACGCATCCAGATCAGCACCAACACCAGTGACAACAGAGGCCAGGTCAGCAACACCGCCACCATTCCCCTGGGTATGTTGGAAAATGTCGTTAACGAAGACCCAGAAGCCACGGTTGCCCTTCTGCTCAGCAATACATTCAGCGGCCAGAGCTTCCTTGTGAGCTGCCGGGTTATGGAAATCGAGAGGCATGTGCTTCCACTGCCAATTCACATTGCCTTTGCTGGCATCCACAATTTGTTTGGGTGTGTCGTGGAATCGCTTGCAGAATGGGCACTCCATATCGGAGAACTCCACCAGCGTGAACCGAGCACCAAGGTCCCCGTAGATGTGTTTGCCTTCTTCGACCTTCTCAGGTGCTGCCTCGAACTGGGCATACTTCTGATCGATGTCGGATTGTTGTTTCTGCGCGACAAACTTGTTGATGCTTTCGGCCACAGCAGCTTCAAACTCTGCCTTGCTTTTGAAGGTGACGCCTTCGGCATCCTTCACCTGGTTGACCGTAGACTTCACGTTGGCGATCTCTTGCGCCAGATCCTTCTCTTTCACGAACTGGTAGATCCCGAACCCGGTTCCTACGAGCCCCAAAAGAATGGCGGCAACAACCCCGAGACGTAGTGATTTGGTACTTTGTTCTGTCATATCAAACTGCTCCTATCAGTAAACTTTCACAGCGCTGAGTTCTTGCACGAAGGAACTGGCTTCGAGCTTCGCTCGTTGGGTCAGTCGCCGGATGATGTCTTCGGTTGGTGTGTAGTCCACCAAATTGCTCTGGTGGATGACGTCTCGCGCCACGGAGTTCAAACTACCCAGGCCATCAATCAGCCCAATGTCTTTGGCCTGCTCCCCGTTCCAGAGCAATCCAGAAAACACCTCTGGGTCGTCTTTCAGTCGATCACCCCGCCCAGCCTTCACTCGTTCGATGAACTGCTGGTGGGTTTTCGATAGAACGCCCTCCCAGAATTTCTTTATGTCAGAGGTAAGAGGGGAGAATGGGTCGAGAAGCGCTTTGTGCTCTCCGGAAGTGATAGCCCGGCGCTCGATGCCGAGCTTGTCCATCAAGCCGGTGAATCCAAACCCCGAGCTGATGACACCGATAGAACCGACAAGACTGGCGCGGTCAGCATAGATTTCATCCGCAGCAGAGGCGATGTAGTAACCGCCAGAGGCACCGATGTCATCAATGATGGCGTAGACCTTTTTCTCCGGATGAAGGGCTCGCTGCGCCTTCACTTCGTCATAAATCCGTCCTGCTTGAACCGGGCTACCGCCAGGGCTGTTTATGCGAAGCACGATAGCTTGTGAGTTCGGGTTGTCGAATGCAGCTTGGATGGACGGGATAAGGTGATCAGCATCGGCCAGGGTGCCAGCAGCAATTTCACCACGGATGTTGATATACGCGGTGTGAGGGGCTCCTGCCTTGGCGCTTTGCCACGGCATCCCACCCGGATTAGATGCCAAAATGATGAAGCCGATCATGAGAAACACGAAACCCGATGCGCGAAGCACACGCAACATGGTCCGCCAGCGCCGGTCTTTCACCTGCTCTTTATGCAGGGTGAACATGTACTTCTCAATGAGTTCTTTCTCCCAGGGGATCTCTTTGTTTTCTGCCATTAGTTTTTCCTTTTGCATGTTTCGATTATCTGTCCCCAGAACTCTTCATCAGCGCTATCAGCCCGGTCTTTGACTTTCTGGTAAACAAGGTTGGTGTTGAGCTGATGCTCACGACAGAACTGAGCAATGTTGCTGTAGGTCCTGTCCAGATAGGTGAAGGGTTTCCCTTTACCTTTTTTCTTGGCGAGGATGAGCTTCCACTCATCATTGGAGAGTTTGTCTGCGGCCTTCCCGGTGTCCGCAATGCGCCTACGCACCGTTACCGGATCAAGTCCATGTGCTCTGGCTATGCTGGCAACGCAGTTGAACTTCCGACCGTCAATCATGACAGTAGGCAAATCACCAGCGGCAGCCTCCTTGAATCGGAAACCTCTGTAACCTGGTTTGAAGATCCCAGGAGCAAGTTGCTCACGGAACTCGATTGCTTGTTCTGACCTGACAAACTTGCTGTCGATTTTGCCGAGCATGTACTTAGCCCGAGCGATTACCTGGTAAAGCGTCTTCTCCAGGAGCATGGCGTCAGCAGCTCGACTCGGAAGACCTATGTCGTCTTCTTGCTCGATACCCAACATTTCTGCATGGCTGGAGCCTTCTGCATGTCGGAAACAGCCGTCGTACTCAAAAAGAAAGGAGGCCAAACCTCCTCTCAGCTTTGCTTTGAACCGGGTGTTGGCCGCGTTCTCTGGCGCTGGTGCCAGCTCGGACACTTCAAGCCCTAAATTTGCGGCCAACTTCCGCAGGTCTTCCTCTCCAATTCGGCATCCAGGCTGCATAACCTGCGCCAGAGCAGATTCATCAGCACATCCGCGTTCTTTCAGCTCAGCCAAGAGGTAGGGAACTCGTACTACCCCCATAAGCTCAAGCTCCCTGAATCGCGTGGACCACCAGCTCACAGAGTTTCCCGTACACAGGGGCAAGGCAGAGTGAAGCCATCACCATGCCAAAGGCTTTCGATGGAGCCTCTTTGGCGAACTTGGTCAACCACGGCATCATGCCGCACAGAGCAGCAACCATAGCGCCAGCCACCCCCAGGGAAGGGAATGCCATCACTTGGGCCAGAATGAAGAAACACTGGGCGTATGCCGCATGGGTCATCGCCTTCTTATCTGCTGCCGTGAACTCCACGGCATCTACGCTTTTGACTTTTTCCATCACATTGTCCTCATGCAACATCAGGTTTTCCGAAAAATTTCTCATACACTTCGAGGTCGAAGGCCAGCATGGTCTTTGCCGCCTTTTCACTAAGCTGGTGGAGGCTAAGCATCTGAACCTTGTCAGTGCCGGTCACTTGCAGATCCACCGCGAACCACGTCCCACCTTTGGTCACGGCCAGAACTTGCACCGCCCAGGGCTTATCCAGTCGTTCGGGCGGAGTGATCATGTTCGACACTTTGGCCACCGTCGCGGTTGAACCTACCCAGTGCTTGTCGAACGCAATGACGTTCAACGCTTCAAACGCATCCTTCGCAGCTTTAAACCGGCTCCGAACAGCATCTTGTTGCTTCCAAGCCATGAACTGGAGAAGGGTCATTCCACCAGCCATAAGGGTGAGAAAACTCAAGCCATTGGCGGCGGCTACGACCGTCGCTACCAAGGACCCCAACATGACGAAGTGGTTATGTTTAAGCTGGGCCACTATTCACCTCCTATACCAACCAGCGTACAGGACTTTTCAAAAATGCAACCCCGCCTAGCTGCCCAATTCGGGCAACCCTGATTCAATCCAGAACTTTCACATGTGAAACTTTCCGCCACAGGAACAGGAGGTTTTTACCTGACCAGAACGGATGGACTGATAGCGGTGCCACAGCTTGACCACTTCTTTTTCGCTGAGAAGGTTTGTCTTGATGTAACGGACTCTATCCCCGTCCGCTGTCTCAACAACGGTTCGGACATAGCCGTACTTGGCAACGGGTGCCTTGTACTTGTGTGACAGAATTACCCGGTAAACCGAGAGCTGGATAATGTCCGACTCATAGATGTGGTTTACCTGGCGCAGCTTGGTGTCCAAAGGAATGAGAACCCCATTCTTGGTTTGGTACACCTGATCAACCCTGCCGTGCATGGGCACCGGCTGTGTGGTTGATATGTCCTGTTCGGACAAAAACAGAGTGGCCGAGCGCAGCTCATAAGGCATGTTCTCTGATTTCCACCACGCCCAGGTGTCTCCAATGCCGCGTTTGCGCCACTGGTCCACTTTCGCAATGACGAAAGGGGCGATGATCAGGACGAATATCCAGAGAACAGGCTTCACACGTCACCTCACTGCTGATTTAGCTTTATCCAGTCGAGCACTTCTACAGCCCTGAAACGAACGGTTCTAGCACTCTCACCAGCTCCTTTAATCCGAACCGGTTGCGGGAAGTCACCTAACTTAACCAACCGATTGAGCGTTACGTGCGATATTTGAAGAAGTTCTGTCAGTTCCTTGATAGTCAACAACTGAATTTCTTCTTTAGGTATTACCCCCTTGGTTAGCTGCTCCAGCATCTTTTTGAGCTCCGCCACCTCAGCAGCAACTTCTTCTAACATTTTTTCTGCATCCAACATTTTCTTGCCTTTTTGCTTAAATAGGGTGCCTAGGCTATCTTTAACGGCTTAATCTAACACCACTCCCTCATGCCCAAATCGGGCACCTCCACCAACATAAAACTTTCACATGTGAAAGTTTATTGGACACTTTTTAGCCCCTAAACCACTCTGGATGATTGGATACATCCATGCTCTTAACCTGTGATGAGAAGACCAGTAGCTCTTGGGTCGTCAGGACGGTCTCAGGAGCCCGAGCGATGAAAGGTCTCAGCAATCCAGAACCCGCGTAGATATTGATGACCATATGCAATCGCTCTGTTGCTCCAGACACTCTCCGCCAGCTCCGGTAGGTTTCTGTTGATTTGGCATAGCCAACCAAGGCAGGAGCCAGCGTGTCGGACTCCTTCGTATTCAACTTCCCTTTTGCTGCCCTCGATACGAACTCAGCGATCACCGAAGCCAGCATGTCGGAGGTAAGGTGAAGCGGCAGCTTTATCGTGTCGAAGTCAGCCTGCTTGATGGTGAACAGGCGGATGTGATCGTTGCGGTAGTCACGCACATAGATGACATGACTCTCAAATGGGTTGGAGTGGTTAAAGGCATCCATACCCCAGCCTGCGGCCTCAAGATGTGCGTTTGATACTGACTTGTCGTAATCAAATTCCACGCTATTACTCTCCGTCTTGTCGTTCAGGAACTTTCACATGTGAAAGTTTTCCGTCGGTCATGATGTCCAGGACGGCTTTGCCCAGTCTCATCCCTTTATGGTTTTGAACCGGGTCTCCCTTGTAGAAAAGTCCTGGCTCGTTATCGGGATGGAATACCCCGTGAGGAATGTTGTCGTGATCGCCAAGCCACATGCGTAGCCTCAGATCCACCAGCCACCCATCATCCAGGACAACCCAGAAATGCGGTGTCACGATGTCCTTGGTCTGTTCGTTTCGCACAAAGCCATACATGCAGTCATGAGGTACACCCGCTTCATTGAGTAGGTGGCTTACTGCCCATGTCATACCGTCACATTCCATCTGGCAGTCATCCAAGGTCATAAGGACGGCTTCCAGTTCCCGGTGCCACTCCGTCATTTGCTTGGCCGCAGGTTTTACCACCAGCTCGTTTTTGTTTTCTGCCAAGATGATGTCTTCCTCGTCAATATTGCATTCGTCTATCGCTTCCGAACGGATGGATACAGCTTCATCCCAGTCATCGCTCGATCCGAAAATGCTCCAACCCTCAAGACCGTAATTCACCCATACGATGAACCGCTTTATCGTTTTCATGTGCGGCCCCTTTAACCGTGCAACGTTCCCACATACTCACCCCTTCAAACCGTAACCCCACCAAAAAGCCACTTCTTGATGATTTCCAATCAGCAGCGGCAGGTTGCCCCTGAACTAACCTCACCGAAAAACCACCTTTAGATTGCTTTCTGGTGCTTATCAAGTTCTCCTGAGTGATTAGTCGTTCTGAAAACTTTACTTTTCACAGTATCATTTTATAATACTGTAAATCATAAAAACAACCCAGTAAAGAAAAAAGAGCGACTTATGTTGAGACGAGAAAACCAAGGAGATTTGTTCGATGACCAGGTGGTGTTGCCATCACTGGAGTCGGTTCTTACCGGCATATCTTCCAGTCAGCGTTGTGACGATAGAACAACGTACTTCTCCGCTCCGGATGTGGACCTGAGTTTGTACGATCACATCATTGTTTGCCTGTCTGGAGGCAAAGACTCGATTGCTGCGTACTTGCGGCTGGTGGACATGGGTGTTGATAAGTCAAAGGTGGAGTTCTGGCACCATGATGTTGATGGTCAGGAAGGCAGTTCGTTGATGGATTGGGCCTTCATGCGTGATTACTGTCGTCAGCTCGGGGAAGAACTGGGTATCCCAATGTACTTCTCGTGGCTTGAGGGCGGCTTTGAGGGCGAAATGCTCAAAGACAATGCCTATAGCCACCCCCATCGTGTAGAGACGCCTGAGGGGCTTCTGGTGCTGCCTAGAGACCATAAGCGCTCTAAGCCTGGTACGCGCCTTCGTTTCCCTCAGCAATCGCCATCACTCCAAACAAGGTGGTGCTCATCAGCCTTGAAGATCGATGTTGGCCGCAGAGCTCTTAATAACCAGGAGCGCTTCAAGGGGAAGAAGATCCTTTTCATCACTGGTGAGCGCCGGGAGGAAAGTGCAAACAGATCCAAGTACAACCAGCTTGAGGCTCATGCCTGTGACAGAAGATATGGGAAGACTGCACGGTTAGTTGATGCCTGGAGGCCCGTTCTTCATTGGACTGAGGAGGAGGTATGGGAAGTAATCGAGCGTCACCGCATCCTGGCCCCAGTCCCTTATCGCCTTGGCTGGAGCCGGTCGTCGTGTATGACCTGCATCTACAACTCACAGCGTATCTGGTCCACGATCCGTCACTACTGGCCTGAACGAGCTGGGAAAATTGCTCAGTATGAACAAACCTTTGGTGTGACGGTATCAAGAAAAAAAATCGACGTAATAGATTTAGGTTCTGCTGTTGCGCCGATACAGATTAGTGATGTTGAGGCATTGGAGCAGGTATCCAGAGAAGATTACACGCTCCCGATTTTTGTGCCGGAGGGGCAGAAGTGGGTTCTCCCTGGTGGCGCATTTGGCCGAGAGGCCTGTGGTTCTGATTGATTTGTGCAGAGGTGGCAATGTTGGATTTTGTTTTTTTGGTGTTTTTGGGGTTGGGCATATCTATGGTGCTGGTGCGTCGGTCTTCCCGTAAGGGGATGAATCTTGAACTGACATGGCTCCAGTCGTTGAAGGTCGTGCTGGTTCGTGGAGCTGTTGCATTGGGCCTGGGGTTTGGCATTGGCAGGCTTGTATTGATGGGGATGCAGTATGGTTTCCTGAGTGAGTCTGTCCTGAGGGAACATGCACTTGTCTCCGTAGCGGTGGTGCTGATCTGTGGGCTTGGTTCGTTCGTTGCGTTTCAGTGGATCATCGGAAGGATCTCTGGAAGATCGATCAGCGTCGTTTCTGTGATCAAAGTTGTGATGTACGAGTCTGGTTACTTTGTGCTGTCGATGCTTATCTTGTTGGTGATACTCGTCCTGTTCGGCCTTGCATACGAGACTTTTTTCTAAAAAAACAGTGTTGATTATTTTTTGTTCAGCGATCAAAAGGATAAATATAAAGATCTTTAGATCTTTGTATAAAGGATTAAAAACGGTTAAAGACAGGTTAGGCGTTCTAAATCACCACTCAACACATTGATATTGCTGGTGTTTTTATATTTATTCCGTGCAACGAACCCATAGGTTGCCGTGCAGCGTTCCCATAGGTTGCCGTGCAACGTCCCCACATACCCTTGGATCTTATCCACTGTTATCCACACGGAACCCCTCTTTTTTCCACAAAATCCTTACAAAACAGAGCTTTCGTGCAGCGTTCCCACATATCAGATCTGGTGTTCGTGCAGTGTTCCCACATGTCTAAGGTCATACGTGCAGTCGGCCCATATACAATTTTCTGAACGTGCAACGTACCTACATGTCAATTTTGGTCGTTTTTTGCACCGTGCAACGTACCCACATGTGATCGTGCAGCGTTCCCATATACCAAAACCCCGTTTATGCACAGGAGATGTGGATAACTTTTGGCCTCTTTTTGTGTGCGCGTGATCACTTTATGGACTATTAGAGTCATTTTGACTGCCTTTTTAGGTTTGTCCTGATCTGTCAATCTTTGTTCTGCTTCGTCAATCGTGCAGAGTTCCCATATATCGAGAGGTTCAGAACCTGCTTCCGTGCAACGTACCCACATATCAAATCTCATAACGTGCAGGTCCCCCACATCCTCACCCTTTAACTATCAATACCTTACGGGAACCACTCTACGGGAACCACCGGAGCAGCATGGCACTTATCCTTCGTCGTGGCTTACGCTTGCACGATACTGAGAATCAGCTTGCGACTACCGTGCAACGATCCCATATATAGAGCCCCAGCCCACGCTGCATCTGGGGTCACGTTCGCTCTATCCGTGCAGTTCCCCCATATGCGGAGGCATTCCGTTTCAGGTCCTGCCTGGTGGGCGTACCTTGTGCGCTTTCTTCGGGCATAAAAAAAGGCGCTGACGCGCCTATCTTTCTTTTCCCTGGGGGGATGGGAGATTCTGGTGGCTATCTCCCCTTACGCTGGGGTTCATCAATGATGTCGTGGTCGATCATGCCGTGCTTGATGGCCCGTAGCTCTGTCTGCTGCTTACGCTTGTTGGACGCCATCACCTGCTTCACGAAGTTCTCATGAGGCCTTATGACGTACCGCACGTCGATGACTCTGCGGCCATCCTTGATCTGGTTCGCGTCGTAGTCGCTTACGACCTCTTGTTTGATGAGGGCCTCCAGAGCGAGCTTCATGGCTCTGACGTTCTCCGGCATCCGTGGGCTCAATTCACGAGGGCTCTGGGTCAGGAAGCTGATAAGCGATGGCGTGTACGGCGAATCTGGTGATGCTTGAGTCCAGTAGTGGCTCATTCGCTTGTAGATGTACCGTGCAAGAGGGGAGCGGATTTGCATTCCGATTTTGTAGTTGTATTGACGAAACGACAGATTCATGATCGATTCGTTTACCAGCGGGTTGAACTGCACATAGCACCTGGCGTTCCCGCCTTTCTTGCGAAACTCACCTCTGGTGGTCAGTCCCACCATCGGGAAGAAGCTGGAGCTGATGAAGGCTTCACCGTCATCACTGATACATTCAAGTGTTGCGCCACGACAAACCTGGATTGCTTCCTTGATTTCGTTCAGGTTGTACCCGTGACCCATCTTCGAGAGCTCTTTCTGGAGTTCGTACAGAGTGAACATGACTCCAGCCTTGCCCTCGATGATATGGCCTTTCCCGTTCACTGCGAGCTTGCGTAGAGCATCCTCAAGGATTTCCTCTCGCTGTCCCGCGTAGATCAGCACGGTTCTTCCGTCATCCTTCTCGATGATGGCTGGCTTCACCTTCACCGTGAACTGCTGGCCTCTGATGGAGCATTGTCGCGTCACTACAGCGTTGGACAAATCTTCATGCTCACGCTTTTGGTCCCAAATGTACTTAGGCAGCGCATCGTAGATCTCGATGGTGTTGGAGTAGTCGTCTTTCTTGCCCGGAGATTCAATAATCTCAAACAGGCTCATTTGCGGCGAGTCTTTGATTACGTCGAGTTTCTCCAGGTCTTTGTCTTTGGTTCTCTTGCTCATGATTGTTCCGTCGATACTTTCTAGCTGGTGGTCCATGCCGCCAGCAGTGTCAAAACTCCCGCTGCTACCGTTGCTGAAAACACTAGCTGGTAGATGCGACGCTTAGCCCCCGCAGTGCTGCTCATGAAGCGCAGGGCTGCCGCTTCATACCGGAAATGGGCGAACTCACCCCGAAGAGTGCTATCTGTCCCCTGTAGCGATTGTGGGCGCTTTGACAGGGCAGGGCGAGGATGGCTGGCGACTTTCTTGATCATCGCTTCACATTTCCCCAGTTTCGCCATTTCAGTGGCCGCTACAGATGCTGTCATGTTGTCACACCTCGTCGCTATGTGTCTTGTTTAGCTGGCGCTCGTACTCGTTTAGCGCCCGGCGAATTTTTGCTAAGGCAGTGGCGCGTTGTCTTAACACGGCATACCTGGTTTCAACTTGCTGGATCAACTCTTGTGCCCAGGCAGGCTCTTTCTTGAAGTGCGACATGCTATAGGCATGACCCCGACCCTTCTTGATATGTGTCGATAGAACCCTTTTCTTTTGTCCGGGAACCTGTTCGACAAATCTGTTGCGATACCACTCTGCAACGAGTGATACGCCTAGAATGCGAACCCGTGTACCGACACGCCCTTGTTCGTCCTCTGATGCTTCTTCACGCGCCGATTTGTGCGCGTTCCAGTACATGTCCGCTTCCTGCTGCGCCTCGACAGCAAGAACCGCTAAGGCGTGATCCAGTTTGCTCCGTACCTCTGCAACAAACTCACGTCCCTCTGCCTCTAGCAGATCCTCTGTTATCTCGGATCGTTCTTCTTCGAGCTTCGGATCTAGCAGATCTAGCCATCGCTCCGTTGGTAGACTCACCTCAAAACCCTCCCAATTCCTATCCAATTCCTATCCACATAACTATCTATCTGGAATTTAAAGCTGATTATTCCACTACTGGAATCTAGTTCTGTCTCTAGGCTAACCCATCCTTGGAATTTGTCAAATTTCCCTCTATCTATCTGGAATCTTGACGCCCTTATTCTTTCACCTCCTCTTTCAATGTGAATCTATAAATAAAGATTCCAGATATATTGGACATAGCACCAAAGATTCCAATTGCCTCTTTACCGCCGTCTCTCGGTGCTGGAGGGAAAGCGGTTCTCGATGTAGGGGTAAGGTCTGTTTATGTGAACCTATCCGTGCAGCGTTCCCATAGGTTTCCTTGTTCAACGATCAAAAAACCACCGAAAAGCAATCTAAATGCCCCTTTTGGGCAATTACACAGGCCATTTGTCCCCGCCTTTAGCCTTATTCTCTATCCAACACGCGGCAAGCAATCAAAAAGCAATCAAAAAGCAATCTTTGGAGGATTTCATGAGTCAATTTGTTCTGGGTTTGGATATTGGTTACTCCAACCTGAAAATGGCAATGGGGCATAAAGGTGAGGAAGCTCGCACAGTCGTCATGCCGGTGGGGGCAGGTCCACTGGAACTGATGCCACAACAGTTAACTGGCGGTGCAGGGTCCAGCATTCAGGTTGTGATTGATGGAGAGAAATGGGTTGCAGGCGTCGAGCCTGACCGATTGCAAGGTTGGGAGCGTGAGCTTCACGGCGACTATCCTTCGACCAATCCATACAAGGCTCTTTTCTACGCTGCACTCCTGATGTCCGAGCAGAAGGAGATTGATGTGCTGGTGACTGGCCTGCCTGTTAGTCAGTACATGGAAGTAGAGCGCAGAGAGGCGTTGAAAGCTCGACTTGAGGGCGAGCACCAGATCACGCCAAAACGATCGGTGGCGGTTAAGTCTGTCGTGGTTGTACCTCAACCTGCCGGTGCTTACATGGATGTTGTCAGTTCAACCAAAGATGAAGACCTCCTGGAGATTATCCAGGGAGGAAAAACCGTTGTAATTGACCCTGGGTTCTTCTCTGTAGACTGGGTAGCTCTTGAAGAGGGAGAGGTCCGCTATCATTCATCTGGCACCAGCCTCAAGGCGATGTCGGTGTTGCTACAGGAAACGGATCGGCTAATTCAGGAAGACCACGGCGGTGCCCCTGGCATCGAGAAGATCGAGAAAGCTATTCGTGCCGGTAAGGCCGAAATCTTCCTCTACGGCGAAAAGGTATCGATCAAAGACTACTTCAAGAAAGCCTCAACCAAAGTCGCTCAAAACGCCTTGATCCCTATGCGGAAGTCAATGCGTGAGGACGGGATGGATGCTGACGTAGTTCTGCTGGCTGGTGGCGGTGCCGAGGCTTACCAAGATGCGGCCAGGGAGCTTTTCCCTAAGAGCAGGATTGTACTGCCCAACGAATCCGTGGCATCCAATGCCAGGGGCTTCTGGTTCTGCGGCTGATAGATAGGAGGTCGTTGTGGCTGGTAGCAAATGGGATGGAAAAATATCTAATCTGAACATATCGGAGCAAGCCTTTCCGGAGCTCTATCGTGAACTGTCCCAGATGCAGCATAAGGCGCGTAGTGATCGGCTCCGCGCCCTTGCTCTATTGGGTCTTTATTCTCTTCGATTTTCTGGCAACATTGGGTCTTTTGAGCAACAGGGTTCAGAGAGTCAACCTGCACAGCATCAAAATCCGCCAGTGCAGGCTGACGCAAAACTGAACTCTCAACGTGATTCACTTAAAGGAAAACTGATGGGCTCCGTATGACATGAAAGACCACGAGGAGTTCTCTACGCTATCAGCGGCTGAACGTAGAGAGTTAATAATCGCAGAGTTAAAGCGTAAAAGCCGCATTCGCACCCTGTTGCGAGGGCTCCCGTTAGATGAAGTTCGGGAGATCATTGACAGAATGAAGGGCGTTCTCAATGAACTGGAGGAAGAGTACAAAAAGCGAGAAGAAGAAGAAAAAGAAAAGCGAGCTCAGGCCGAGCGAATAATGAGCGACATGGAATCCTGCGGTGTGGACATCGGCTTGCTCAACGAAATGTTCACGAGCAAATCAGAACCTGATAATGCTAAATATTCAAAAGACGGAGTTTCGTGGAGTGGGCAAGGACGTCGCCCGGATGCTTTCAAGGGGTTGGGAGCTGTCGAGCTGGAGCGCTACCGTATCCCACAGAAGAAGTAAAAAAAATGAGCGCCGCAAAGTTTGGGCGCTCATCTTCTGGTCCGAAATGTCATAGTCTACTCAAGCACACTCTTTCTCCCCACCACCATGCCTTCCTTGTTCTTTGCAGAACGGACATTCAACGCAGGTTCTTTGATTAACAGAGGTGAAGTACGTACACTTGCAGTTGTCGCACACCTCCAGCATTGCGTCCCCACTTCTCAACTCCGAAGCAAGACACCAGGCATCAGTAATATCAAACGGAGCCCATCGAGCACCTTTCATTCCGGGCACTTCTTTGCGGATTGCGTGATACATTCTAAATGCCTTGTTCAAGGCTTTGATGTTCACAGACCGCAACACGGCTTCTCCACCAATGTTGAAGTAGAGCTGCATTAGAAGAGAGGCCTGTATCTTGGATGTGTGACTATGAATCAGTGTCGCACCACCACGGAAGGTTCTGGATTTTCGTTCCAGAGTATATCCGTCTCTCTCCAGATCCTGGTAAAGCCGTCTGACCTGTTTGTAGGTTAGGCCCGTCTCGATCATGATGATTTTTGTGATGTACCCAGCAAGGGCCATGTGTCGAGCTGTAACCCAGCGACCCAATGTACCAGAGTTGCCAATGTTCATCTCCACCTCCCACGTCCCTGTAGAGACTGTTGCAGTTTTTTCAATACCGGGTGTGTTAACTCTTCCCGGCTGTCATCGAGAATTTCTTCAATGATGCTCGGAGCAAAACGAAGCGTAAAATGCGTAACCGTTGTTCCAGACATGTGGCGCAACTGGCTGTCTGTTGCCTTAGCCACCAGCTCCGCAAGCTCTCTCGAAACCCCGAAAACTTCCTTTGCCATCTCCGGGTCTCTCGATGCGACGCGGTTAAATAGCAACCAGTAGGCAGCATCAAATTCATCAACACTATGGTTGATGAAAACTACCGGGTCGTAGTCGCCAGAGAGTCGCGTGATGATGTTCTGCTCTGCTGTTTCGAGCTTGAAAGAGATCAAAACGCCAGACGCCAGAGCTTCCAATTGGGAAGGTGTTGCCAGTGACAGCTTTTGAACGGTGTCCATGCCCAAAGAAAATTGTGAGGCCGCATCATCTGGACGTTCTTTTGCCAGAGTGGATAGCAGGTTCCACAATGTCAGATCGAACTCGTAGACGTTTCTATCAGCTTCTTCTTGATCGAGGTTGACGGCTCTTGCATCCCACGCACCAATAATATCCAGTTCCAACATTCCGCCCCCTCACAAATCACGAAGGTTGCGATAGATAGCCAAGACTCGGCTACCATAGTTTCTGGCTCGGATTTCGTCTTCCCAGGCGTGATAGCGGCCAACGCCAAGCTCCAAGTCATTTGGAGATGACTGAATGGCTTCTGATAGCACCTCTGCCCCAACCATGACATTGGTCTCTGGGTCGAGAAGATCTGCTGGAGAAGAAACTCTATGACCATTCCAGCGGATGCTCACTTGCATGAACCCGACATCAATGGCACGACCGTACTGCTGCTGAAACTCTGCGAGCTTAGCCTTTGCCTGATCTTCCGACTTGGCATAGAAAGGAAGCCCAGGAACGCGAAGCGTCCAAGGCCAAGGACTTATAGAGCCATTACCTCTCCCTGATGCAGATTCGGCCAATGCGACCGAATACACTAGAAGAGGGTCGAGGTTATATGCTTTCGCCGCTTTGTCGAAGATGGTTCCGCTCAGGTCAATAGCATTCGCTGTTGATGACAGGAGAGCCGCAGACAGAACCAGCGCCTTGGCTTTGTTCTTCATCAGCTTGCCTCCTTATGTCTGAGGGGTATTTCGTGTTCTTCGTCATACCGCTCCGGCCAAATCTCAGACGGCTTCATACCCAAAGCTGTCGCTATCTCATGTTCCCAGCGTGGACTGGGCTTGTAGAGTGCCGTAGACACCACCTGCCGAGATGTTTTGTGTTTTCTGCCCAATGCGGCCAGAGAAAGTCCCTGGATCTTGAGTTTGTACTTGATCCACTCACGTTTCTTCTCTGGGTCGCTTGGGATGTCTATCACTGGGCATTTATCCATTGTTTGCCACCCTTAAACTGCGTTGTTACCCATACAAAAAGTGCGTTATTCAATGAACGCTTTTAGAGTTCTTCTATTGTCACAAACTGACATATTTTGCGCTCTTATAAGCCCAAATATTGATGCTGTCAACAATAAAAAACCTTTAAAAACATACACTTAACTTTGTACTGACGGAACAAAGTTACAATACTGTTAGGAATCAATGGGATACAGAATTTTTTTTGATTGAAATAGAAAGTGCGCCAAAGGAATGGCGAAAATAGCGCACTGGAAGTGCGTTATTTTGAGATAATTAATAGCGTTAAGGTATAAGTGATTTTAGGGATACAGCGAGGGCTGAAATTGCGAATACAGCAAGAGCTGAGGAGGGTAGGGTAAGCAAAGGCACGCCCTAACCACACAAGAATGAAGGTGTTTACAGAAAGAGATTTTTGGGAAAGAGAACTCTGCGGTGTTGCAGATGGGGACCAAAGCGTTAGCAATGGCCTATTCCATAGTGTATGCGATCTGTTTGACATGTTCAACTATGTAATGCTTTGTCAACAAATGCCTTATTCCGTAAGGTCTAACTTTCACATGTGAAAGTTAGTGGGCAAATTCTAATCATAAAATTTGCTAAAGGAATACTTATTCAACAACAATTAGTCAAAAATTTCACAGTTGCATTTTTTGATGCCGTGGTAAACTGGAGGTAAAGAGTAAGGAGATTGGTATGAAATATGTAGTCAATATTCTGCTGTTGGGAATGGTGCTTCTTGGAATAGCCATGATGACTGATACGCCTTGGGGGCTTGGTGTGGCACTGGCACCATTTGCCGTTTGGGGGGCTCGCTTCCTATTCCTAGTTCACAGAAGTCTTTGGGCTGCTGTTATCTTTTGGGGAGGGATAGCCTACTTCCAGTGGCAAGTTGCTTTGCTGGTCGGCGCTCTTTTTGGGGTGACATGGTTTATCCGCGCCGCTCGGTTAGCATATAAAGAGGCTCCGCATACTCGGCGAAGAAAGAAACGCGCTGGTGGACTTCAAAATTCCTATGACTTTGACCAGCGCTATCATATTGGTGCTGGAGACGAATAAGGGGGCATGATAGCCCCCTTATTCTTTGGTTAATTTTTAGAACCGCTGATTTGCGATGTTGTACCCCCTGATAGCAGTCAAATAGCTACCCGAGCGATCTCCTGCTCCCGTTGAGTTCTGCAAGACGTTAACCAGCTTGTCTGTAAACTCCTCGTTTTGCTGAGATAAGACTGGCTGGCCCCCTTGCATCATCGGTGAACCATCTGGATTTCTCTCTGCATATTCCATTTTTAAGTTCTGAACAGCTTGGTTCATGCGTCCTTCATTTGTATCAAAGGACTCAGCATAAACAGCGGCTTGTGAATCTGTCAGCCCATAACGGCTTTGAGCAATAGACTGCATCGTCTCTTTGTACTCATCACCGTATTGGTTCATAAACTGCTGCGCAGCACCGCTACCAGCTTCTGAGGCAGAGGCAAGAGCTGCCGCATAGAAAGCACCTCGCTCTTCAAGGTTCATCCCTTTGGCCGCTTCTGACAAGTCAGATTTTCCTGTAAGCCATTCTTTCGCTGCGTCATATCCACTTGCAGCAGCTCCCATGACATTGCGCCCAAGTTTAGCCATTCCAACCAACGCATCACCGGCCCAGCCAAATTCTTCTTGGACAGCTTGATCGCCGCGTTGAGTGGCTGCTATGAATTGGTCCCGCTGCTCAGGGGTCATGGTTCTCATTTGATCCATTGCTTTTGAAAACGCATCGGCACCAGCTTGACTCCCTGCGACAAGGGCTCCACCGGCTTGTTCTGCTCTTCGTCCTATCCAGTCAGATGAGTTATCCCAAGCCCCCCATCCTGACGCGCTCCAAGACATATCAGGGAGTGAGTTCATTAAGTTATCTTGAGCTTTTTTCAGTTCTGGAGCTGATACGGCCCTTTCTGTTTGCTGAGCTTTATCGTTGAGAGCTGTTAGCCCAGTTGCGTTTTCGTTTTGTACAATAGGACTATTTGTTGGTAATTGCCCAGCTTCTGTCGCAGGATCTGTACCAGCAGTGCCCGAAACATTATCACGGAACCCAGGGGCAATATTCGGACCACTTCCCACCGCCCCTTGAACCTGCCCGGTTACGCCTGAGACATTTGGACCACTCAATCCCTGTTGGCTATAAGCGTCACCACTAAATGCACTGTTTCTACCCGAAGCGGTGTTAATAGCTTGAAGTGCAGCTTGATACCCTCCAAGCTCTTTACCTGGCTCGTAGTTTTTAGAGTTGGTCATTGCTGTCATTCGTGCTGCCGCTTGAGCAACTTGAGGAGACATGCCGTATGCCTGGTATCTTTGTTGTAAGGATGCCGCTTCATCTTTTACCGATTGTGGCGCGGCACTACGGAAGTAATCGTTAAGTTGATTCATAGCCTCAGGAGTTTGGGCTACAGCACCGCCAAGAGTTTTAAAATCTGTATTGGTCATTGAGCCCATTTGACTTTGAAGTTGACTCATAGTGGTAAAGGAATCTGATGCAGAAACGAGTTCTGACGCAGATTTAGATAAATTTTGAGATAAGGTATCTCCCCATGCCTGTTTAAATGATTCTCCCCCAGAACGACTGAATCCTTGAGCTAGTTGATTAGTTAACGCCTGGCTATCAGTTTGAGAGAAGCCCACGCCCTTCATAAATTGAGATACATCACTTGCAGACCAGCTTGATGAGTCTTGGGCGGATGATTCTGTTGAGCCTTTGGCTTGAGCCTCAATATCGAAAAGATCCCCGCTGTCGTCGTCGTTGCCACCTTTTTTCTTCTCAGCCCCAGCCACAGGTACTAGCGAAGTGCTACTAGACTTAATACCAGCAGCGGCTTTCATAGCCGCTCTAGCTTTACCAACCATCGGCATAAGCATTGATGCGGCTTCATCTACATCAAGAGTGCCCATCGCTTGCATGGCAAAGGCACCCTTTACAGCATCTGAGTGGCTGTCATCAACTTGGAACTTATCCATGAAATTCTTGGCTTGTTGATTAACCAACTGACTTTGCGCTGAGTTCTGGGACGAGACGTTACGACCTATATTGGAAAGCCGAGAATACGCCTGTTCTTGACTTACACCATCTGAGAATCCTCGCCCCAGGGTGCTTTGGAACGCCTCTGATTTCTGACTTTGTAAAGCCTGTGCAGAACTTACTCCTGACGCCAACGTGGAGCCAAGCGAAAACGTGCTGATCATGCTTTCTGCGCCATTTGCCATTGCTCCACTGAACTGGTTGTGATTGTACGCTGGCTGGCTTTGCATAACCGGACCCTGCTTGAGCAGATCCGGCGTTTGCATCTTTTCGTCAACGTGGTCAGAACCACTGATTCTCGATGCCAAGCTGGTGAAGGCATAGGTGCTACCTGTGACGATAAACAGCGAAATCACCGGAGTGGCCGCAGCTAACATGCCACCGGTTGCTATCCAGTGTTGTAGCACATCTCCAGTTGAAGACAGCGCGTACATGGAGTTGAGACCACTAGCACTGAGGCTAGACATCTCATTTGACGCTGCGGTATGAACAAACAGATTGATAATTGAGAGGACTGGCATCCATAACTGAATCCAGAGGATGGTTTGCACATATTTACCGGCTAACTGTAGGCCAAAGCTGCCCATCACGATAATAAAAGCAATAATCGGGGTGATGGCGTAGATGAAGCCCTCAAAGAACGTCAGCATCGGGCGGACGACGGTCATAAACATAGACTGCTCTGCGGCCCATTGCGTGTTTCGTTGTTGAATAGCTTGGTTAATCATCAACGCGGAACCGTAGTCCTGGAGATCCTGATAGCGTCCTGCTGCGGCTTCGTAATATAGGGGCTCAAGAACGGCGGCTTTCAGGTAGTCGATGGATAAAGTGGTAGTCGCCCCCATCGCTTGAAGGGAGTCAGTTAGCTTAGTTATGGCGTTATCGCCAGTGGATGTGTCAATGCCCAGAAGATTGTTTAGAGCATCAACAACAACAGGGCTGCTTAGGTTTGCGGTCGCGGTGCTAATAGCCACCCATCCATCAGTGCATGTGTAGTCTGCACCATCAGGGTTTGAGGTGGACAAATAAAGCCGAGTTCCGTAGAGCTGTGAATTGAACCTCAAAGCAGAATCGGTAGAACGGTTCATTAACTCATCAAGGGACATCAGGTTGAGATCGACTTTAGTTAACGTGCATTCTCGGATGTAGTTATTCCAAGAGCGTCTAACATCAACGTAGCCACCGCCATTCGCTGAATTGAGCGCGGTAAACACTCCAGTGTCATAGGCTCGCCTTCTTACATCATTCAGCAATTTCAGTGTTTCGGAAAAATGACTTTCAGTGACATTCGGTACGATTACACCATATCCGGTTTCAAATAAATTGGTGATGGTGTATCCCACGTTTGATATGACGCCGCCAGCGAAGCCTACACCAATAGGTACATTGGCAACGACTCTAACTTGTCCTGTGTATGCGTCCTCGATAGTCACCGTTGTTGTCGGGCCGAAGAAACAGGCATATAGAATCCAACCAACCAGAACTTGCTGGAGATTGATTTGTTTTGCACCTTGAAAAACGGATTGAATGCAGATCATCAAGAACCCAAGAAGTAGGCCAATACTGACCATCTTCTCGAAGTCTCCGGTGCCGGTGATCATTGATACTGCAATTAGGATTTGCTCCAGAAAAGCAGAGTCACCGATAGAGTGGATTGAAAAAGCTCCCATTCCAATTGCTCCTTAGTTCGTGCTAGGAGGATTGGACAAAGTTGCCAGCATGTATTTTTGCTTGCGGATGTTGTCCAGTAGGTTGTTATATTTCTCAATCTGGCTTGCTAGATCGCCGTATTGAGAGGACAGGATTGTGTATTCAGCACGGATTTGCTGTTGCGATTGCGCGAGAAGCTCCAGAGCCTCTTTTTTGTAAGGCGATTTGCTATTAGCCATCGCAATACGAGCTGCACGGAAGAACTCTTCCGAGAAGCTATACATCATGGTTAGGGCTATCGCTCCTGATGACTCTGTTGCGAATAGGTTTGCGCCGTCTTGTGAAAGGACAGACAAGTTACGAACGATAGTGCCAATTCCCCCAGGGAGGTTAGAGACAAAGGCCTTTTCTGGGTCAGTTAAGGTCCCAGAGTTCGTTGCGTATTTGTAGATGACGCCAGGTGTAGAGCTGGTTCCCAGCAGCATGTCGGTGATCTGGTTCTTAATACCTTTGAGCACGACGGTTTTATTGCTGGTGCCAGCACTCAGGCAGTTGGTCGTGTCAGAATCACAGGAATAGATGTCAACAGAGCCACCTGAAATGAGGTCTGACAAGGTGATCTTGTTACCTGGCAGGGTTGTCAGAGGGGTGGTTTTCGCACCTGATCCGGTTGAGTTAGGGTCGTTTACTAAATCACCAATGATGACTGTGCCAGTTAAAGACATGATCGCTTCAAGTAGGGTGTTATCCCCGTACTGGAACCAAGTGTTGGCGTTGTTGCTCTTGAGTTGCTTCCAGACGATATTTCCAATCATCTTGTTGTATTCGTCAGGCTTGTTGGCTTTCAGTTCTTCCAGAGGGCTCTTACCGCTAGTTTCCTGTTTAGACCCGAAGAAGTCTTCATACAGGCCGGAAGTTGTCGCGGTGATAGAAGCATCAGTTTTGTGTTTAAGATCCATGCCACTGGTTAGGTCATTCACGAAACCTTGAGCGAGCTGGCAGGAGTTACCCAGATGTTGGTTGAGCGCTTGTACTTTCTTCTGGAAGTTCTCTATCCATTTTGCTCCGTCCGGAAAAACGTTGTCGAGAGCGAGCTGGAAGGCATAGCCTTTGGCGTTGGCTGCGACAGCTCGTAGGAGCTGGACAATTTGGTCCGCATTAATGAAGGAAAGCGAACCGCCGAACAGGTCCACACCACCACAACCGGCTTTCCACGATGGAGGGGCAAAGCTAACAAGGTTTTCATCGAAGATTCGGGTCTTAGCAGTGAACCGGCCACCAGCTAAAACACCACGCCGTTGGCTTTCATAAACGCCAGGTGGTGTTGTGTTGCTCATTTCATTGAAGAGTTTGTCCATCTGAGACTGAAGGCCGTTAGCGGCTATCGCCCCTGTTGGTGCTATGAAGATACTGGCCGCCACACTCACGGCAAGCAGGCTCCTTTTTATTGTCTTGTGCGTGACCATCTTAGTTCTCCTGTAATTTGTCGCGGATGTACTTCATGAGTTGTTCCGGTGGCACAAAGTTGTCTTTGTCACCGCTCGCTTGAGATAATTGTTTGAGATCAGCCCCCAGTTCTGGTGAGGCCAAGCGTTCGGCTATGTTGTTTTCTAGGTTGAGTACCGGGCGTGTACGGTTGAACTCTTCGTCTGTGACCCAGCCGTTGCGTTTTGCTGCGACCAAAATCCTGTGATTCAACTCAGGAAGAGACATTGGTCCTTGTCCTATAGGTGCGAACTGGCCGTCTGGAGAGGCGAGATAAACCGCTGGAAAAGTTACGATGCCAAGTTGTTTGGCATGACCTTCATCAGTCTTGTAATGGGGAAAAATCCCACTAGGGAGAGGTTTGCCGTCCATAGAAACTGGAATGATTGAGAAACCTTCTCCTTGTTCCAACATCTTGATGAGTGGTGCTTGTAAGTCACTGTAGTCATCGTCGGACTTGTAGAAGAAGAATATCCCTACACGGTCAGCTACGCTTTTGAGTAGCATGTTTTTGGCGTTACCAGCGTCACGGTCAACCTGTTGTGAGGCAAACGTGGCCGCAGGACGTCGAGTAATCTCATCCAGGAATGGATCTCCCACAACTGCCAACTCAGTAGCATCGGAAAACTGCTCAGAGCGATCTATCGCAAATCGCTGCAAATAGAGAAACATCTTGACGTTTTCGACGGTAGGATTGTTCCAAGCTAGGTCTTTGTACTTGGGTAAGTTTTCCCGGAACCATTCCGCTGAGAACATTTCTGGGCCGCTCGGTAGTGGAGCAGCAGGTTTAGGCTGTGTAGGCTTCGCTTCTGCCACAGGCTTTGGTTTGGGTTTTTCAGGTTTTTTCTCTGGCTCTTTGGGCTCTTCCTTGTACCAGAACCAACCCTCTTCTTTTCGCTCATAGAAACCAGGTCTTGTGCCATCTTGAGCCCAAGCCTGGTGTGATGCCCCCAGCGTGAGCGCTGCGAGGAGCAGTAAATTCAAAGGTGATTTTTTCATAGTCTCACGCACGTATTTTCCCATGCTCGATATGGTAGAGGCGGGAGGCGTGAAATTAGGCAGGTGTAAGCGCCCATTTAGGGCGCTTAGAGCGTTTTATTTGTCAACTTTCACATGTGAAAGAATTGACCAAACTATTTGGTTGTGTCCTCTTCAACTTCTGTCGCTTCTGCGGCCATCTTCATCTGCTTCTCCACCATGCGTTTTTGGGTGATGTAGCGGATAACCATCTCGACGGCGCTGTTCAAAGCGAGGATTCGCATCGCTCTGGTGGATGCGACGTAGAGCAGGTTTATTTCATCGTCACGGGCCATTGGGTCGAGCTCTGGGTCCAGGACATCCGGAAAGTCGTCATAGAGCTGAACAAAGTCCCACTCCAGCCCCTTGCACCGATGAGCTGTTGAGACCGTAATGTCAGCCCCAAACTCTTCTTTGACTGTATTGCGTCGTAGAGTAGTGAGTCGCTCAGGGATTTCATCGTAGCTGTTTATGATCTTGACAGCCCTCATCATCTCAGGGTCTTTGGTCGCTTTCGCTACTTCTTGATACTCGAAGTAGTCTTCATACTCATCAAGCAGTTTCTTATTCTTTACCCGGTCTGGCTCTGCCATCGAAAACCAGTACAAATCCTGGAGCTCATTGATCTGGTAAGCGTCGATTCCACCGACCCAGAAAACCTGCGCTCCGGATTCGGTCGCAGAGAGCGCCGTCTCTATAACCCCCATGACAGTTCGGTGAAGTATTGCGCGATGGCCCACATCACCTGGTAAAAACATGACTACCTGATCTGCTGGTCCCCGGCCAACAACAGGTCGTGTTTCACCTTTGAGTTCAAGAAGGGCGTTTGCCACCAGGGAAACGTTAGGGCCAAAGCGGAAGCTATGAGTGAGATAGAGTTGGTCGGCGTTCATGAGCTCTTTGCTATCAAGGGCGTTGTTTGCGCCTCTGAACCTATAGATCTGCTGGTGGCGATCTCCAACCAGGATTACCTTGCAGTTCTGCTGTAGGACGATGCTACTTGTTACGGGGTTAGCGTCTTGTGCCTCATCAAAAAGAATGGTGGTGTACCGGCGAGACAGATTCGGCATCCCGAGCTGATACTGTTTGAGGTAGCAGTCGTGTACGGTCGGGAACGGATCTTGAACGTTTGTCATCCGTTTCCATATGAGCTCAGCACCTTCGACCACCTGGATTTGGTATCTCTCCTGTTTGGACGTAAGCACTTTACCCGTATCGGCGCGAGCAAAATGCGTATAAAGAATCCGCATGTCTGCACTGCACATAAAGGCGTTGAGCGTATCGAGAATATCTTTGGCAAACGTCCAGTTCTTGGTATTGGGGTTTGAGGGCCAATGATGCAAAAAACCACGCTAACAGCGTTAGTTCATTGTTTATATTGAAATTGATAGGTACTGCGTTTACAGCCACTTCAGTCGTCATGGTGGGGCTGAGGGACAACGGAACGCAACACCAAGTAGATTGATGACATAAAGTTCCTTCAATTCCGATCTGCCCTCCCGCTTTCATTTTCTGCCGCAGATCACTTTTGTTGCCATTCCTTTACAACAGCTCCCCAATCGACAGTTCTCTCGACCAATTTCCCATCAGCATACTTTCTTGTCCAAACATCCCAGAAGTCAGGGTCATCAGAATGGGGTTGCTGATCTTTCGTCAAATTTTTCATTTTAACCAGGACAGGAAGCTCAGATGCCCAGCCCATCAGTATTGCATGTTGGGATGGCAGTGAAGGCAACTCACGGAGTAATCCTCGCAAATTATCAGGTACCATTTTATGAACTTGCTCCTGATCTTTGTCATTACTAATTCGATGCAGAAGAAAAGTATTACATTGAGATAAAACTGTAGGTGATAATTCTGATGGTCGTTGCGAGGAAACCACCATCCCAAGACCAAATTTTCTGCCTTCTCGTGCAATTTTCTCAAACACTTGGCAGCAAACAGCTGCGACATCCTGATTTTCAGAGTCATCACGATACCGTTTAATAAATGTATGTGCTTCTTCAGCTACAAGTACCGTAGGTAAAGATTTATTATATAGTCTTCTATAGCGTTGCAATGATTCAAAAATAATCCTTGAAATCACAGCAGTAACAATGTGAGTAATTTCGCTTGGAACTAGAGATAGATCTATTATAGAAATACAACTGTTATCATCTCTTGAACAATCGGTACCAAGATATTTCTCTAACCATTTAGCTAAGTCAATCCGATTATCAGCATCATTAGTAACAGATCTCATCCTTGTATCTGAGAGCATGGTGCGTATTCTGGCAACCAAATATTCAACATATTGTTCACTGCCATTTTCTTGAGCAAGAGCTTCTAAATAGGCAACCAGGTTATTACCATCAAATGGTAACGGTATATCTTCATTCTTTGGTAGTAACTCTTTCTCAAACCCTCCGAACTCTCTAAATGCAGAGGTAACACTCTCGATAATGCTATCTATTTCAGGCACGGTCGCTTGCATGGTTGCGTACTGTACATTCCTATCTTGTCTATATTTAGACATTATTGTGATTACATTCGTTAAGTTGTTATTTCCAAGTTTATCTCTGTATCCTTCAAAGCTTTCAATCCATTTACCCATTATCTCGTTAAAGCCTTTTGCAGGCCCCCAAGCTCCAAAGGGTTTCCCTGAACTTTTATCATGTTTTAAGGTTATGAGAACATTCCCTAGAAAACGTTTTATTTCTATATTTGAGGTTGTTTCAAGTTCAAAATCTTCGTTTCTCATTGCCCTTAGAGAACGCTTTAGTAAAGGAAGTTGGGCTTTAGGACTCGCTTGCGTAAATGATGCCCATTCCGAGCTATTCCAAAACCAAGATGGCACTTGGAGTTGATGCTCATTTTCCCCAGCTTCGACTTTAAAAATTCTGCCTTTAAATTTTGTAGTTGGTCCCAAAGCACGTACATACTCGCCATTGGGGTCTAATATAATAAATCTGGCGTTTGGTTTTACTTCTGACTCCATTGCAGCTTCGAGTGACCATTGGATTAATCCTGCGACAGAACAAGACTTACCACTACCAGTATTACCAAGTACTGCTATATGACGACCAAATAATCTATCAGGGTCTACGGCTACATTAGCATTGTTAGCAAGTGGACTTTGCCCAATAACTATTCGTCTATTATCACCAGACTCGACAATTGATCTAAGCTGTAAATCTGTTGGTAGTAAAATAGCTGAACCAATAGAAGGAAATGATTCAGAGCCGCGTTGAAATTTAAAATAATCAGTACCATCTTTGGAAAAGCGTTTAAGAGTTCCGACTGGATTTAAACTTATTTTTTTTCGAGGAAATGGTAGGTTTACTAGACCAAAATCTTGAATATCTCTTTGTTTAGGATAAGGTGAATGCTCAACTGCAAGCCACTCTATTTGCCCAACTAAGTAACCATTATCACATGAGACTAATACATAGCTGTTTACTCTAGGAAAATTTCTAGGTGTGCCTGCATTCAAAGCGACAGCATCAGGTGAATCGATATCTAATAGTGCTCTAATTTCATTGGGTGAAACAAAATCTACAGTACCTACCCTGAGTTGCTCACCTTGTTCAATGGGAAATGAGTTCATTCGGAATCCCCACTATTATTTGAGGTAGTTGCACGATACAAACCTCTTGACTTCAATAGCTCCGCCATACGAATTGATGATCTGTCTATCGCGGCTTTAGGAAGATAAAAATCTACTAATTTCTTTATATCTCCAAAGTGATCACCAAGCAATAAAGATATTTGAGCTTTTCTTCCACTATCGTTTATAAAACGCATGATTCTACCAAGTGGATCACCGTATGCAATTATTACTATATGCGTTGAGGGTATTGTCAACATGTCAATAATAACCCGATTTATATGCTCATCGCCAAAACTATAACCATATGTTACCAAGGTGCTATTAGGACGACATGTTGCAGATGCTAAATCCCTAAATAGCTCAACATAAGGATATTCAGATGTTTCACGGTCTTTAACTGAATTTGGATAAATCATTAATTGTTGATAATTTGCAGTTCCGGTAGTTTCCACCTGTAAAAAGGGTTCAACCGAACTGGCTCCAAATGGCAATCCAAAACGCCTTATAGCCCCTTCAGTAGCATACCAGTCCAATGAACCATGTAATTTAGTAAATCGCGCCACACCCTCCAAATATCTTGGTTCACCCCGAATCCCTGGTGGGTTGTAATGATAATCCACTTCTAACCGAGAAGATCTAAGGAAGGTGCGAATAAGTCCGAGATGTGAGATCATCGTGTTGTAACCTGAACCCAGAATGAGTAACCGGATGAGCCAGCAACTGACTTTTGCCGACAGTGAGTTTTCCAGTAAACGCCGCCAGACCCGCAAAGAAGTTTTCCTTGGCAGAATGGATGACTTGCTTCCCTGGGACAAATTACTTGGCGTTATCGAGCCTGTGTATCCCAAGGCCGGTAATGGTCGCAGGCCCTATCCGCTGGAAACCATGCTGCGTATTCACTGCATGCAGCAATGGTACAACCTGAGCGATGAGGCCATGGAAGATGCCCTCTATGAAATCGCCTCCATGCGCCAATTTGCTCGCCTGTCACTGGATAAAGCCATTCCAGACCGCACTACCATCATGAATTTCCGGCATTTGCTGGAGCAGCATGAACTGGCCCGCAAAATCTTCAGTACCGTTAATCACTGGCTAGCAGAGTGTGGCGTTCTAATGACCCAGGGCACCTTGGTGGATGCCACCATCATTCAAGCCCCCAGCTCTACCAAAAACAAACACAACAGCCGTGATGAAGACATGCACCAGACCAAGAAAGGTAACCAGTGGTACTTCGGCATGAAAGCGCACATTGGCGTGGACGCCAAAAGTGGCCTGACCCACAGTCTGGTGACCACGGCGGCTAACGAGCACGACCTCAATCAGGTTGGCAAGTTACTGCATGGCGATGAAGAATTTATCCGTCATTCCGCAGCTAATTCCAGAATTTAAATAGCGTGATCTGGCGATCAGTTTTTCATAAAAACCACGGCACCATCTTGACCGCGATCGACAGTTTTGATCTATTGCTGCTATTTGACGGTCTCAAAATATGTCTACCCATCCTGTTATTAAACGCTTAGATCACCTTGGTCTCATTGCCGCCTTTTGTCACGAAATTGGCCTGCCACGGATGATAGATGCCGTTATCCCAAAATATTCTGACCACAATGTTTCTCATGGTGACGCGGTATTGGCCATGCTCCTAAATGGACTTGGCTTTCATAGCAGAACACTGCACATGTTCTCGGACTTTTTTAAGACCAAGCCTGTGTCTAAGCTACTCGCCAAGGAGATTGAAGCACACCATCTTACTGATGATGTACTAGGGCGCACCTTAGATGCTCTATACGAAGCCGATGTCTCTGCGCTCTATCAGGTTATTGCTGAGCGTGTTGTTGATAAACTGGGCTTGACGACGGATTCAGTTCATCTTGATATCACCAGCTTTCACGTTGATGGTGAGTATGCACAAGATGAAAACACCAACGTGATCAAGCTTGTACGAGGCTACAGTCGGGATCATAGGCCAGAGCTTAACCAAGTGGTGCTTGAACTCATCTGTGAAAACCAAGCAGGTATTCCTGTTTACATGCAAGCACTGAGTGGCAACACCAATGATGCCAAGGCATTCGCTGAAGTCACTAAAAGACACATACATTGCCTAAAAGCCGCGCAAAATAGTCGTTATTTTATCGCTGATGCTGCCTTGTACACCGAAGAAAGCATCTCCTCGCTAGATGAGCAAAATCAAAAGTTCATTACCCGTGTACCGATGACCATCAAGCTCGCAAAACAAGCACTGCTTGCGCTAGAGCCAGAGCAATTGAGCGCTATCGATCATGGCTACTCAGGGTGTTGGATAAACTCGGATTACGGAAAGGTCAATCAACGTTGGTTGCTCGTTCACAGTGAACAAGCCACCAAGCGGGAAGAAATCACTTTCTTCAAGAACTTAGAGGCAAATATAGCAAAAGAAATCAAAGCGTTGAGAAAGCTAAGTAAAAAACCATTCGCTTGTGAAGTTGACGCAGAACTCGCGTTTAACGATTTCAAGAAACAATGTGACTTACTAGGGTTTGAACAAGGCACTCTCATCAAACTGCCGACTTACTCTCATTCGGGGCGCCCAAAGACAGATGAAGCACCGACAGGATACCAATACTTTATCGAGGCCGCTCCCTTCACCGACCTAGAAAAAGTAAAACTGGCTAGGCTCAAAGTAGGCATGTTTATCCTCGCGACGAATGACACCGACAATGAAGCACTCACCATGGCAGCTCTGCTAGCTCATTACAAATCGCAACAAAAAGTCGAGCGTGGCTTCCGCTTTCTAAAAAGCCCTGAGTTTTTAACCTCTTCCATCTTTTTGAAAAAGCCTGAGCGCATTGAAGCGTTGCTAATGATAATGACGTTGAGCTTGCTTGTTTACGCCAGTTTAGAACACAAAATCAGAGAGCAACTCGCACAAACCGAAGCGTTCTTCCCAAGTATGGTAAAGAACAAGACGACAGCAAAACCGACGGCACGTTGGGTCTTCTTGCAGTTCGAAGGCATTGATACGTTAGAGATTAACGGCCATCGGTTCATCACTGGACTTCAAGAGCACCAAACACAACTACTCAAATTACTCGGTAGACTCTATGAGGTAGTTTATTCCTAAATTAGCTGCGGAATGTCGGATTTATCTCAGCCGATGCTGGTTATCAGGGGGCCGAAAAGCGCGATGAGCTCAGCGATGTCAGCGCAGACTGGCTTATCGCCAAGCGTCCCGGCAAAGTGAATGCATTGAAGCAACACCCGCGCAAGAACAAGCTGGCCATCCGTTACGAATACCTGAAAGCGAGTATCCGAGCGAAGGTTGAGCATCCATTTCGGATAGTAAAATGTCAGTTTGGTTTCGTCAAAGCCAGGTACAAGGGGCTGGCTAAAAATGACAGTCAACTGGCGATGTTATTCACCCTGGCGAACCTGGTTCGAGTTGACCAATTGATACGGGCACAGGCGAGATCTACCTGAAATGAGGAAATTGGCCTGAAACAGGGCCAAAATCAGCCACGAAGAGACGATTTTGGGCTGAAAATTGGAAAATTGAGCCACAGGACGTCGATAAAGGACGGTTTGGGGCGTCATATCGGGAGCTGCGGACCACTTAATCGCAGCTTCCCTAAAAATTGGTGCTATAGTACCGACAAATCTGTCAATTAAACGAAGACCTGCTATTTCAGCGCCCGTTTCAATTATCCTGTCGTAATTTGTCGTAAAAATATGTAATCGATCCCTAGTTGCTGTTCGACTTGAAAAACTCATCAAAAAACTTACTAAATAATTAAATGTTTCTGTTTTTAAATCGTTGTTTGCATCACGAATTAATTTTTCACCATAACTAACTGAGTCTGAAAATAATTTCAGACACCTTGTTAGCTCATTATTTAACTCTACTAACTCACTTTTTAAATTTCGATATGAGGGAGCACCTGGTGGAGATGGTGGAACCGGTAGGTTTTGTACCGTTAAAATCTCTAGTCCTTTAATCAACTCATTAATTGAACGAATCTGATCTTCAATATTACCCTTTCCCCTTCCTGAGGCGTCTGCTGTTTTAGCTACATAACTGTCTATTTCAGCCTTACAAACTTTGAGATCTTTAGAAGCCTCTGAATAACTACCTGCGTAGCTACCACCGCGTTAAAAACGTACTCAAAATGCTCATTTACTATGTGTAAACTGCGCTTTTTCGTGCGTTTTTGCCTTGTGTTAGCGCCCTCGGCAACGTTATTCAGAGGCTCCCTAAACTCAATAGCATTATCGCCAACAAAAAAAGATCACACCCCAAACACAAAACGCCCCGCTGTTTAAGGCGAGGCGTCGTTGTGGTCTACCTTTACAGCTGATAACACTTACATTGCAGCACGGAAAATCGCAGCCACTTCTTTATCATTCAAACGACGTGGATTGGTTGCCGCACAAACGTCTTGCTGCGCATGCTTAACCATAGTCTCGATATCTTCGTCCTTTACACCCAACTCAGTCAGATTGCTCGGAATACCAACATCAGCGGACAAGCAACGAATGGCGACAATTGCCATTTTTGCTGCTTCACGCACAGCCAAACCATCAATATTTTCACCTAAAGCCTCAGCAATATCAGCGTAACGCTCTTGCGCTGCCATCAAGTTAGCTTCACACACATGCGGCAGTAGCAAGGCGTTACACACACCGTGCGGCAAGTCATACATACCACCTAGCTGATGCGACATGGCATGCACATGCCCCAAGCTTGCGTTATTAAACGCCATACCGGCTAAGTATTGTGCATAAGCCATACGATCACGTGCTTCTAAATCATCAGCCCGTGCTACTGCCACGCGCAGATATCGAGAAATTAAACGAATCGCCTGTAAAGCCACCGCATCGGTAATTGGATTAGCAGCAGTCGAAACATAGGCTTCTACCGCATGAGTGAGTGCATCCATACCTGTCGCAGCGGTTAACGAAGGCGGCATTTTAATCATCAACAGTGGATCATTAATGGCTAAATCAGGTGTTACACGCCAATCAACGATCGCCATTTTTACGTGGTTCGAGGTATTGGTAATAATCGTAAAGCGTGTGATTTCACTGGCTGTACCCGCAGTGGTATTGATCGCAATATAGGGTGGCAGGCTGCATTTTGACTGATCAACACCTTCATAATCGGCAATCACACCACCATTGGAAACCACTAGACCCACGCCTTTACAGCAGTCATGTGCACTACCACCACCTAAGGAGATCAGCATATCGCACTGACCTTTTTTGTATGCATCAACGCCTTCTTCAACGTTTTTGTCAGTCGGGTTAGGGATGGTTTCGTCAAACACAACATAAGCAATATCTGCTTGATCAAGCAAATCAGTCACTTGTTTGGTGTAGCCCAACTGAGTCATACCTTTATCTGTCACGATCAATGGCTTTGTACCGCCCAATGACACTACGCGCGCGGCCAACTCAGTTAGCACATTAGCACCAAATAACGACACGCTCGGCATGAAAAAACTTGCACTCTGGCTCATATTTAACTCCTTCCTGATGTGCCGTAGCCTTGAGTTAACCGCTACGGTCTGGGTATTGAATTATTACTATAGCCCATACTTATGCTAGGCGTGTTGATGCGGCTCAAGGAACCTCTGAAAATCTCAGCTTATTATTGAGCTTTTCAGAAAATCACTCGAAAACTTGTTCGGCGTCAACTATCTTGGCCGTTTTCGAGGTAAAACCACCTCTTTTAGCCCTTAATTCGCCGTTTTGGCGGATTAAGGGCGCACTAACCCTAAGCCAGCAAGTATTTCCTACCGATCATGAGGTTCGTTAGCCCCGCCAGCAGGCACAAACGGTTATGGTTTTTATCAAGCCCTTTGTAACGAACTTTGTTATAGCCAAATACGCACTTGATGTAGCGAAACGGATGCTCAACTTTAGCGCGTAGCTTGGCTTTCATTTTTTCAATTTCCTGCTCATTTTCGGTCATGGTTTTACGCTTACTGATTCGAGCACTGATCAGCCAGGCAAGATTTTTGCGCTCTTTGTTTTCCCTGCGTTTTTCAACACCTAGGTATCCAGCATCACCAAATACACGCTTTTCTTCGCCATGTAGAAGGCTTGCAGTCATGGTTACGTCGTGCACATTGGCAGCCGTACTTTCCACGCTATGAATCATACCTGTGACATCATCCACGCCGATATGCATCTTCATGCCAAAGTGCCATTGGTTGCCTTTCTTGCTGGAATGCATTTCTGGGTCGCGCTTGCGGCTTTGATTTTTCGTTGAGCTCGGTGCGGAAATAATGCTGGCATCCACAATGGTGCCTTCGCGAAACAGCAAGCCTTGATGCTGCAAGTGCTTGTTAATTTCCTTCAGAAATAGCTTGCCCAGCCCGTGCTTTTCAAGGAAGTGACGGAAGTTTAAAATTGTTGTTTCATCAGGAATATTGTCTGATAAACGCAATCCTGCAAAGCGGCGCATTGATTCAATTTCATACAGCGAATCTTCCAGAGCCGGATCGCTAAGGTTGTAGAACAACTGCAAACAGTGCACTCGCAGCATCACACTGAGCGGATAAGGGGGACGCCCCATTTCACCTTTTGGGTAATGCTTAGCGGCGCGATTCTCCAAGCGCTTCCAAGGAATAATGGCATCCATTTTTTCCAAGAAAATCTCACGACGCGTCTTACGCTTTTTGTTCTGGTATTCTGCTTCGGCAAAAGTCAACTGGCTCATGATTCGGCTCGCTGGGCTAAAAAATGGTCGATGCGGCTAATATCGCAAAAAGTGGGGAGTTATTCAGAGGCTCCTTTAATCCATCCCATACCTTGAGGTTTGGTGCCGGTCGCTGACTCTTGGATAGCCGAACTAAGGCCGGCGCCAATAAGTATATTTAAGTGTTCAGACTGAAAAAGTGCAGTTAACCAAGGTTCTACTCTTGAACGCAAAAAGTCAGGAGTGATTTTATCTTCTGGTTTTGCCCATGCGCAGTGTCCAACGACTTTAAATGCACCAACTTCGCTGTGTGGGTCCAACTGAACCGGAGACTGGTCATCGCCAAGCTTTAAATATTGACTCAATTTGAATACATCCTTTTTTCGAGTTTAAATATTGCTAAATAGAAGCCGTTCAGGTTTTTAAGAATGCTCATCTTTCTTATTTATTATTGGAAAGATTAATATTGTTAGTAACCGTTTTTCTTTTCAGCCTAAAATACGTCGCCCGTGATATACCCGTTTTTTCCATTACCTCTTTTACTTGTACGTCCTTATTGATCAATTCATTAGCTAATTCAGCCTTTCTATGAGGTTTTCTTCCGAATTTGACGCCCTTAATCATAGCTGCCTGCCGTCCATCGTTAGTTCGTTCCAAGATCCTTTCACGTTCCGCTTCGGCAACAGCAGCTAGTATCTGGATGACCATTTTTCCCATAGTGCCTTCAGTACTAAGGCCGTTCTCAAGAAAGCGAATAGCGATGCCTTTTTTATAGCAAGTATCCACGATGCGAATCATATCTGCGGTATTACGTCCAAGACGATCCATTTTTGTACAGAGAATAATGTCATCTTTCTCCGCTCTGGCAAGGAGTCGCTGTAGCCCTTCGCGCTCATCAGTTGCTCCCGACATCATGTCAGTAAACACTCGATCATCCCTCACTCCCGCTGTGTTGAGCTCAGTAACCTGGCTCGTCAGTTTCTGATGGCTGGTTGATACTCTTGCATACCCTAATAATGCCATTTTGGTCTCATAAATCGATATTGATACTGCGTAGTATCATAAGGCATAAATCACGATTTTTGATACTCATGTTTAGGGCAGTTTTCATTGGTCTCAAAATTTATAATATCTGATACCGCCAAAATAATACGGATCAATAAATAATGAAAGGATGCGTGATGGCTGCTGATTTTCTGACCGACAAACAGACACAGAACTACGGGCGTTATGCCGCAGAGCCAAACGAGATCCAACTGGCACGGTATTTTCATCTTGATGAGCGAGACCTTACTTTCATCAACCTACGTAGGGGCAGGCATAACCGGTTGGGGATTGCCCTTCAACTCACAACCGCCCGCTTTCTGGGAACCTTCTTGCCCGATCTCATGCAAATACCGCCCGGTGTCCAGTTTTATGTCGCAAGGCAACTTAACATCCGCTATCCAGAGATCATCTCCCGCTATGCTCAAAGGGAAAATACACGTTGGGAGCACCACGGGCTTATCAGGCAGCACTACAGCTATCATGATTTCGGTGATTTCCCGTGGTCGTTCAGACTGAAGCGATTGCTGTATACTCGTGCATGGCTCAGTAATGAACGCCCCGGACTGATGTTCGATTTTGCCACCGCGTGGTTGCTTCAAAATAAAGTGTTGTTGCCAGCCGCATCCACCCTTACGAGGGTCATTGGTGAAATCCGTGAGCGTGCGACCCGCCGCTTATGGCGAAAATTGGCCGCGCTGCCAAACCGTTGGCAGGCCGCACAACTGGCTGGGTTACTTGAAATCCCCGAAGGACAGCGACTCTCAGTGATGGAGCACCTAAAAAGAGGCCCTGTCACTATCAGCGGCCCCGCATTCACTGAAGCACTTGAACGTTACACTCGCCTGCGCAGCCTGGAATTTTCCTGCCTGAATTTCACTGGGCTGCCTGCCATACAGCTCCGCAACCTGGCACGCTATGCCGGAATGGCATCGGTGAAATATATCAGCAGAATGCCAGAAGAACGGCGGCTGGCTATCCTTACCGCGTTCGTGAAAGCGCAAGAAATCTCGGCGCTGGACGAGGCCGTTGACGTGCTGGATATGCTGATCCTCAATATTACCAGGGAGGCGAAGAAAACCGGGCAGAAAAAGCGACTTAGGACGCTCAAGGATCTTGACCGTGCGGCGTTGTTGCTGGCGCGGGCATGTGCACTTTTACTTGATGAAGATACTGGTGATGATTTGCTGCGAAAGACCATATTCAGCAGTGTACCTGTCGCCAGACTGGCAGAGTCAGTGGAAAAAGTGAATGAACTGGCCCGCCCCCAGGATACAAACTTTCAGGATGAAATGGTGGAGCAGTACGGACGGGTAAGGCGTTTTTTGCCCGCACTACTGCGCGATCTGCACTTCCGGGCGGCCCCAGACGGTGAACATACCCTCGCGGCCATCCATTACCTGGCAGAGCTAAACGGCTCGAAAAAACGGATCCTGGACGATGCACCTGAGCATATCATTTCAGGCCCTTGGAAACGCCTGGTGTACGATGCTGAAGGTCGGATACAGCGAGCGGGTTACTCGTTGTGTCTGCTGGAGCGACTTCAGGATGCGCTACGCCGTCGTGACATCTGGTTGGAAAACAGCGATCGTTGGGGTGATCCGCGCCAAAAACTTCTTCAGGGGGAGGAATGGCAGGCGCAGCGGGTTCCAGTGTGCCGGGCATTGGGTCACCCCACCAATGGCAGTAAAGCATCGGTGCAATTGGCAGCACGGTTGGATGAAACCTGGAAAACGGTGGCATCACGTTTTGACCGCAATACCGCCGTAGACATCTGCAATGAAGGTAAACATCCTTCGCTGACCATCAGCAGCCTGGATAAATTGGATGAGCCACCGGCGCTGATACGACTGAGCAGCCGAGTCAGACAATTGCTCCCACCCGTTGACCTGACAGAACTGTTGCTTGAGATTGACGCCAGAACGGGTTTCACCCGTGAATTCAGCCATGTCAGCGAGTCAGGTGCCCGCGCGCAGGATCTGCATATAACCGTCATTCCGCACCTGATTTTGCTATTTTCAGTGCTTGACGGCGATCGGCCGTTCTGATCTATTACTCTCTTTTGCAGGTAGATCATCATGGCCGCACCCGCTATCTCGATCCGTAACCTCGATCACCTTGGTTTGGTCGCCGCACTCTGCCAGGAACTGGGCATTGCCCGCATGATCGATGCCTTGCTCCCCAAAACCCCGCCTTTCAAGGTCTCACATGGTGAAGCCTTGGTCGCCATGATAGTGAACGGCCTCGGCTTTCACAGCAGCACCCTGCACATGTTCCCGCAATTCTTCGCTAACAAGCCGGTTGAGCGCCTGATTGGCCCCGGGATCTGTGCTGATGACCTCAATGATGATGTGCTCGGTCGCTGTCTCGATGCCCTCTTTGAGGCCGATGTCAGCGCCTTGTATCAGGTGATGGCGGCGCAAGTTGTCGAGCGGCTGGGGCTCAAAAGCACCGCAGTGCACCTCGATATTACCAGCTTCCACGTCGATGGCGCCTATGACTGTGCCGATGGGGATCTGGTCGGTAAGCTGCAACTGGTGCGTGGTTATAGTCGTGATCACCGGCCAGAGCTGAATCAAGTGATCCTTGAGCTCATCTGTGAAAATCAGGCCGGCCTACCTGTCTATATGCAGGCCCTGAGCGGCAATAGTAATGACACCAAAGCCTTTGCCCAGACCGTTCGTCGCCATTTGAGCAGTCTCAAGGCCGCGCAGGAGTGCCGTTATCTGGTCGGCGATGCCGCACTGTACTGCGCCGATACCTTGCAATTACTGGCGCAACAGCAGCAACTATTTGTGACCCGGGTGCCCGTCACTCTCAATGAGGCAAAGCAGGCCGTGGCAACCATAGGTGCACAACCGCTGACCGCTCTGGGCAATGGCTATCATGGCCGTTGGCAACACGCGAATTATGCCGGGGTCGCGCAACGTTGGTTGCTGGTGCGCAGCGAACAAGCCAGCCACCGCGAGCAGCAGACATTGGCCAAAAACCTGCTCAAAGACAGTACCCGCGAGCTCAAAGCCTTCGCCAAATTGTGTGCCCGACGCTTTGCTTGTGAGGCGGATGCCCAAGCTGAGTTGAGCTGTTTTACCGCCAGCTTGATGCTGCTGCAACTGGATGCCGAAGTGGTAGGTGAACCCGTTTATACAGGACGTGGCAGACCCAAGCGTGGCGAAGAGCCAATTGGCCATCAGTTTCAAATCACTGGGTTGGCGGCAACTAGCCTGGCTTGCGTTGAAGAGGCCCGCAACCAGACCGGGGTGTTCATCCTGGCGACCAATGACCACAGCGATACGCTGACCATGGCCGAACTTTTGGCCACCTATAAAGCGCAGCAGAATGTCGAACGGGGCTTTCGTTTTCTCAAGAGCCCGGAGTTTTTAACCTCCTCACTGTACCTGAAAAAGCCGGAGCGGATTGAAGCGTTGCTCATGGTGATGACCTGTAGCCTGATGATTTACGCAGCGTTGGAGCACCGGATCCGGCAGGGATTAGTGGAGCAGAATCGCAGTGTGGCGGATATGAAAAAGAAACCGACCCAGCAGCCGACGGCCCGTTGGATCTTTTTGCGCTTTGGTGGCATCCATGAATATCGACTGGGAGAAGCTCCGCCACAAGTAACGGAGCTAACAGGAGACCAGCAGATCATTTTGGAGGTATTGGGTGAGCGCTATCGGCAAATTTATTCCTAAATCAGGTGCGGAATGTCGGATATAAGCCTGTGTGCGGTGATGCTGGCTGAGGCCTGCAATATCGGACATGAGCCGCTGATCAAGCACAATATCCCTGCACTGACCCGCCATCGCCTGAGCTGGGTGAAACAGAACTACATCCGAGCAGAAACGCTGGTCAGCGCCAATGCGCGGCTGGTTGATTTTCAGTCCTCGTTAGCGTTGGCAGGATACTGGGGTGGCGGTGAGGTGGCCTCCGCTGATGGTATGCGTTTTGTCACACCAGTGAAAACGGTGAATTCTGGCCCCAACAGAAAATACTTTGGTTCAGGGCGTGGCATTACCTGGTACAACTTTGTCTCTGACCAATATTCGGGTTTTCATGGCATAGTGATCCCTGGAACGCTGCGGGATTCCATTTTTGTGCTGGAGGGACTACTTGAGCAACAAACGGGACTAAACCCGGTTGAAATCATGACGGACACAGCAGGTACCAGTGACATTATCTTTGGCTTGTTCTGGCTACTGGGATACCAATTTTCACCTCGTCTGGCGGATGCTGGTGAGGCGGTGTTCTGGCGGGCTGACAAAGCAGCGAATTACGGGGCGTTGGACGAACTGGCTCGGGGTTGTGTTGACCTTTCTAAAATCGAAAGCCACTGGGATGAGATGATGCGGGTTGCAGGTTCGCTGAAGCTGGGCACAATTCATGCGTCAGAACTCATTCGATCGCTATTGAGAAGTACCCGACCGTCAGGGCTTGCTCAGGCAATAATGGAGGTCGGAAGAGTTAACAAGACACTGTATCTTCTCAACTATATTGATGATGAGGACTATCGCCGCAGGATCCTAACACAGCTTAACCGGGGCGAAGGTCGCCATGCCGTGGCAAGAGCCATTTGCTACGGTCAGCGTGGTGAGATCAGAAAACGTTACCGCGAGGGGCAGGAAGATCAGTTGGGTGCGCTGGGTCTGGTGACAAACGCAGTGGTGCTGTGGAATACGCTTTATATGCAGGAAGCCTTGTCGCACCTGCGTAGCACTGGGGAAGGGCCAGAAGATGAACATATCGCGCGGCTTTCGCCTCTGATGCATGGTCATATCAACATGCTGGGACATTATACGTTCACACTACCGGAGGATATTATGAAGGGGGAATTGAGGCCGTTAAATCTCAATTTAAACAATGAATTACCTCCTTAGCGTGGTTTTTTACATCATTGGCCCTCAAACCCCGTATTCACCGCTTGGGCAATATCGGTGAGCCTTAGGTTGCCGGAGAGTTTGTGCTGGTAGCCCCGTCCTATAGTTGCGTAGGCAAGCTGGTGGGACGTTTTGCAGTCTACGTTTGCAGGAAACTTTTCTCTTGCCTCATCGCGGATAGCCCGGTTGTATGCCAAGTAGAGGATACGTGAATCGAGGTTGTTGTGGGCGTACTTCACCAGTGTCGTGGTTTTACCCGTTCCAGCGTAGGCCTTAACGACAAGGCGAGGCCCTTTGTACTGAGTGATCAGTGATTGTTCTGGTGTGTCAGGAGGAAGTTGTTTCATGATGCCCCCTACGACAAACACATCTGGAGAGTGATGCGCTTCTTTTGTGTCGAGAGGAACGTGCTGATCCGCTTTTCTTCTCGGGGGAGGGATACTTCACAATCCAGATCTGTCCACCAGTCTGGGGCTTTACCTTGAGCCACCTCCGTAACCCAACTATGGAGACGGTGTAACCAGCGATAGTCGCCAATAGATGAGGCGGCTAGTGTCATAGCCTCCTCAATCTTGGTTTGAAGAGCCGCAGCTCTGTGTCGCCACTCTTCTGAATATTTAGCCTTTCGCGCCATCAGTTTTCCTCTTTCTTTTTCCCTCCCTTACCAGCTTTAACGAGCTCTTGCTCCAACCCAGAAATTTTGGTCAGTGCATCATTGAGTCTTTGTTCGAGGCTCTTGGCCTGCTGGTCTTTTTCCTGCAACTGACCAGCCATCATGCCTTTGTCTTGAACAAGAGCGCGAGCTTCTGCTTCGGCGCTGGATAATTTGGCGTCCAGCTTTTCTACCTCTCCAGATAGGCGCTGGCACTCTCGTTCAGCGGATTCGCCATGAGCTTTGGCTGTGGCAAGGGAGTCCTGTGATTGGGCCAGTTTGGCCTGTACATTTTCGAGCTGCTCTTTCAACGATGTATTTTGTTCCTGAGCGGCTCGGAGCTTTTCTGTCTGCTCTATACTCTTGCCTTTTTGCACTTCCAACTCACCCTCTGTAGTTGCCAATTTTTGGCTCAAAGAGCGATTTTCGCTTTCAGCTTGCTCCAGGTGATCCTGTGCTCGGGTCAGATCTGCGGCTTTCGCCTCCAGCTTGCCTTCCAACTCAACGATCCGCTTTTCCAACTTATCAATGTCAGCCAGTGAGCGTTCTAGCTCCGCAGACTTGAGGGATAGCGAGTTTTCTGCCTTACCAAGGGCCGCATCGAGCTCTGTTTTTTTGTTGGTGAGAGCTTCAAGTTGTTCTTCCAGTAGTTCAGCCCGTTCGGTGGCATCATTTGCCATGTCCACGGCTTGCTGCATATCTTCCTGGTACTCAAGCTCTTTCTGTCGTAGCAGTTCACGCTCGCGCTCAAGCTGCTCATCGGCGCTTGCTTTGGCTACCGTATAGATCTTCTGTAGGAAGAGCTCAGCATCACTCATAACCGATTCTGGAAGGACTACCTCTACCGGCTCCTCATCGAGGGAGTGTTCCTCTGACCACTGTTTGAGATACGTTGAAATGGTGGTAAAGCTCCCCTTGCCAATGATGTCTCTGATAGCGATGACCGTTGGGCGTTTACCGGCGTCCTTGAGCTTCTGGGCCGCAGCCGCTACATCGTCAAACTCAACCAATTTTCTTGCCATGAGAACGTTCCTTTTAATTTGTAATGTTTATGATAATTACGGTAATACGGTAATACGGTAATTATCATAATTATATATCATGCTGCTGTCGATTGGAATTGTTTGGGTGGTACAAAGCCCTTCCGCCTGCGGAAGAGCCTTGTTACGTGGTCACGCTGGTTCATCCAGGGAAGGATTCGATGGTGACTCCACCGAAGGTGCCAAGGATTTCCGATGCCGCTTTATCAGATCGGGTTTTGCGTTGTTCTGAGGCGTCAAAGCTACGAAGCAATTTGAGCTGAACCTCCTTGTCCTGGAGCACGATCAGAGGCATTGGCGCGGTAACGGTTTTGAGTACCCCTGCGGCCATGACGTTTGCCACCGGCTGAACCTTTACTTCCCTTCGTTCCCGGAGATAAGGCTCCGGGGTGCTGGCGATCTTCTGGATAAGCTGCTCCAGGGGAAGTTGATAGTCTGGCCCAGATCGCTCCAGCTCCTCTCTGATGCGTTGCAAAAGCTCCTCTTTTACGGGCTTCTTCAAGGAGTCCTTCCGTTGCCAGGTGAAGCGGATAGAGTCGATGTCGCCATTGGTATAGCACCGAATTTGTCTGTAAAGGTGGAGAGTCATGACGCCAGGGCAGTCCGCTCGAAGTGCTTCAAACCTTTCTTGCCTGGTGGGGTACGTCGAGATAATGAACTCCTCGATACCAGCTTTGGCCGCGTTGATGCGTTCAACCGTCGCCGCAATTTCGTCAGCTACACCAATCCTGGAAGGGGAGAACCAGAGTACCCCCACGGTGCGCCTGGCAGACTTCTGCGAATAGTCTGGGTTGATGTGAAGATCTCTGTAGCTGTGCGCTGCCAGTTCAAGAGCTTCACGGCCAGTTTGTTCAGTTACGACAATCTTGTTGACGGGCTCGTTCTCCATTCCTTTTCTGGTAGGAGGGATGGCCGCAACTTTTGCGTACCGTGGCGGTAGTCGTTTGATAAGGGAGGACAGGTTCGTTAAGTCGCGGCACATGGCCGAGAATTGTTCTGATATGAAGTTTTTAGCCATGTTGCCGCCTATGTGTGGGTTTGTTCTAACAGATCATTGGTTACATAGTAGACAGCTTTAGACCATCATGCAACGAGGGGGAGGGCAAGAATACGCCTCCGCTTCGCGTCGGCGGGTGTCCTGTTTGACCTTCGTGTGTGAGATTAGATTGAGAAAGAGAGAGAAAAAGAGAGAAAGAAGAAAAGCGCGGGGCAAGCCAGAAATGTGGCCGAGGGGGACTGCGGGGGTGGGGCTGGCACCCTCTATACCCCACTTTGCATGATGGTCTAAGTTTGTGGTGTTGGGACTATTTCTAGGGTGCCTTGGTATGTGCGATTAGGACAGATTGCGGTCCATCCACGCTGATTGACGCAGCAGCGCGATGGCATCAGAAGGGGTAACTTTCCATGCGTTGGAGAGCTGGCGAACTGCGAAGACTGCGAGCTCCATACGGTCGTCATCATTGATGAAATTCTGGAGCTGGTTTCCTCGCTCGCTCAGGATGATCGCAACACCGGCCTTGCCGTTGTTGTAAACCGCAAAGCTCTTATTCTTCGAGTCCCCGTGATAGGAACCCTCAGCCTTGCTACGCAAGCCAAAGAGAACGCTGCAAAACGCCGTCAGTTCGCCACGAGTGAGCTGCACCGTGATCTTGCTTTTCCAGTCTGGGCTGGACCCCGAAGCCCTGATCGGCGCAATCTCGATGCTGACCGTAGGATACTCACCTCTGGTTAGCGTGTGTTGCACATTCAGGCCGGTGCGTTTCGCGGGGTCCTTCTGCCAGTCTGAGAAAAATTTGATGCTATCGCCGTAGGATTGTTCTGTCATTCCAAATTACCTTTGCTTTGAAGCTCCTGGAGCTGGACCACGAGGTCACGTTGGACTTTGGCTATCTCTGTCACCAGGTCGGCGGTGGCAATAGCGTCGGTCGCTGCTGAATGGGCTCGACCTTTCCAGCTCACACCAGCCTCGCAGGTGGCATCAGCAAGTGAGATTGTGCCGTGCCGGTTGGTTGAGCCAAAGGCATCAGCCGCCAGCTTCATCGCGCATAGACAGTTCTGCTCTTGCCACCAAGAGAGTTGGTCTCCAAATGCACTGGCTGTTTGCCTCAACATCCTGCTGTCGAAACTGGAGTTAAATATCACCAGATGACGGCCCGACAAAAGCCGGGCGAGAGCTGGCGCAACTTGATTCCACGTAGGCTCATTCGACAGCTCTGCCTCGTTGATACCATGAACACCCATTGCCTGAGGGTCAATTTCCACGGTTGGCCGCAATCTGGTGCAGAGGAGAACAGCGCCTCTGATGTCTGTAACAGCCAGCTCGATCACCTGGTCTCTTTCACCAAGTCCGGTCGTCTCGGTATCGAGTACCAGAGGTTCCAGAGCGACCCACCTTTGTGCCAAGACAGAGGCCTTTGCTAGATTGCTACGCATTCTTGCCTTGACCGAAAGGATGGATTGCGCCCGTATTTGCTTTTGTGATGCCGGTGAACAGCCCCTTCTCCGCATTGGTTGGCAATCTGGCTAAATTTGCCCAACGCGCCAAAAATGTAAAGTTAGCTTTAAATTCTAAAATCACTCACTTGAATTCTCGTTCTCAATCAGCGCTTGCTTCCAATATTCTGGTTCAGCATATCGAGCAACCAATGCATCGATATCTATTTTTGAGGTTGATGGACTAAACTCAAAATTGCCATACATATTGATGTGCTGCCATGCAACGGGCGAAATACTGTGAAGCTGAGCCAGTGCATTTTGATCTCCTACTGTTTGCTTCTGTTCATAGACACGAGATAGCAGCGCTGTGTTGTAGTAAATGACCGCGTTGGTGATGAGCCGAGAGCATTCATTCCATATTTGCTGCTCCTCTTCTGTTTTTACTCTGAATTTTCCACCGTTAACAAATGCAACTGCTCGTCTAAGACGATGATAGGCTTCGCCACGATTTAATGCTTTTTGTACACATTGACGTAAGCCAACATCGTCGACAAAGTCGAGAATGTATAGCGTTCGGCATATGTTTTCCAACTCCCATAATGCTTTCTTGGTCTGATTCTGACGCGAATAGCTCGAGAGTTTGCGAACAATCGTGGCTTGAGTAACATCTTTTTGAGCTAGCGATGCCATGATCCGTTGAATATTGGGCCATTCACGTTCAATCAATTCATCGTTGGTTTTTCGGGCAGGCTTTATTAGCCAGTCACCACACTCATTGGGATGTTGTGAGCCGACTAACGTATCCATTTTCTTATGCAAATCACGATAACGAGGTGCAAAATGATATCCAAATGCATGCAAAATCCAAAAATTAACCTGATTGGTGCCATGGGTGTCAGTGGAATGCCGTTCTGGCTTTATATCAGAGGTATTGTTATGCAATAAATCGAAAACGTAATGGCTTTCATGTTCGTGAGTCCCAATAATCTTTGCATTTATAGGAACATGATTTGCAACCAACGTGTAGGCGCTGACACCTTTCTGTAAACCAAAATACTTGGGAGAATATCGAGCGTTAAGGGTGTTAATTTGCGTTTCTATCCGCTGACCATCGCTACTTGAATGAAGTGTGTCCTGAATATCATAGAGATGAAATGCGGGTAGCTGGCTGGTCGCATTACTAATCGCATCATTAGCCGCTCGTAATGTCTCCAAGCGTAGATAATTTCTTGATGTCCCCGCCATTGATGCTGAGCTAAGGCCTGAAACCTCAGCCATTTTTGCTAACCCCATGTTTGTTCCCATCGCAACAATACAGGCGAAAATTTCACGGGGATCAGCTTCATGCTTTACATAACGATCTAATACATGGGTAAATGCATTTAAAAATCCAGTATTACCCGCAACAAACCACAGTAGATCCGCAATACCAATTCCTGGTAACTGGCTGTAAAAATCGCTATTAACGGATTCATCACTGCTCGGATAAAGCAGCTTCCAACGACGCTTTTCGGCAGCCCCAATTACTTTAATATGTTTGTTGACCCCATCAGAAATATGTTGGTTAATCGCACTATAACGTGCTGCTAGCATAGTATGAAATACAGCCAGAGTATCTTGGATAGGGGCCAATAAAATGGGTGCACCAATATCTTGCAATACTCGTTCTTTATCCTGCCATCTAAGATCGCTTATTAAGTCATCTTCAAAGCGGCGAAATTCATTACTATGTTTAACGTACACATCACCCGCTTCCAGTGAGTTGCGTAGTAGGCGATAGACCAAAAACTCATAGCGATCTACATCAAGCGTTTTAAATGTTTTGCCCTCTTTACTAAACAAATATCGGCGTAAACCTTTAGGAATAATCTCAGTCGGAAATGAATTAGGGTCAGTTTGCCTTGGTGATTTTTCTGTGCGCAATAAGTTTTGTAAAAACGCGATAGCTTCAAGCAAAGGAGAGTCTTCTACACGTCCGGCAAAATCCAGATCAGTAAAAAGTTGCCTTAAGTTACGTTTGAATGTGGCGGATAATTTTGTGTAATGTGACCATTCAAATGCCGTTTTGTCGAAAGCAATATTGCGTAAGTAATCAGCAACTAATGGGAATCTCTCTTGTTCAAGCAATGCATAGGCTTTTTCTTTAATAATGGAAAAAGGTGTGTCATCGGTGATGGTGTCATCCGTAAACAGGCTCAATACATGACCCGCAGCCTGTAAATTTTTCGCTGCATTGGTAACCGCATTATTCATTGCTTCTTCAGCGGCACGCTTGGCCTGTTTCTCGTATTGATCGACCCAATGGAGCAATGCTTCAATTAAGTTGTCATTAATTTGCTGAAACCGATGAAAAGCAAAAAACAGCAGATATAACTGAGCAGTCTCTTTTTTCATGCGTTGAAGTTTATAAGTGGTATAAAACTTAACCATAGAAGCATAATACTTGCCGCTTTCATTGGAGATCCCCGCTGTTATGAGGAACTGCTTGGCAAACTCATGTAGAGGCTGGAAAAACTGCCGCCGTGCGACTTCATGTCGCAATTCTTTATAACTGAAATCTTTAGCTTCATGTTTTAATGCGCTGACGCGAAATACTCCTGACTCAGCCCGAAGCAAAGCCGCTAATTGCTGATCGATAAGTGAAGTCATGCAAGTGCTAAGTAATCGAGCAATACGGGTGCGTTCATAAGCCACCACTCTACCAATCATCTCTTGCATATACCGATAACTGGGCATGACAATACGGTGTAATGCTAAGTATTGGGTTAATTCACGAAAGATAAAGATAGGTTGTGTCGATAACATCGCAACCCGCTGTGCTTTATCTTCCAAATCAACTTTTACCTCATTATCACATTGTTTATACTGGAATAAATCAAGAATTGCTCGTTGTTGTTCAGCCCTAATCGGTCTTGAGGGACTTTTCAGTCTTGAAAGCGTTTTGGTGGGAAAGTACAGCGCGGCAATGTAATCCAAGTCATTTAGTACTGACGATTCTTGTTCATAACTGAAAAACTGCCGTTTGGCTTTGAAATAGCCCAGTTGCAATACTAAATGGGCTGCCACAGAAAACGTTCGGGTATTGTCGAATAGCTCGCGCTCTTTAGCACTTAAGTCAAAATATAATCGACGATCATCATCTGAGAAATGAGGTAATCCAAACAGTTCATCTATTTCATCAGTTGACAAAATAGATAGCCGCCGAACATCATTTTTCATGGTGCCCTCCCTATTTCACTACATCAAATAATTTCCCGCTCCGCGAGATGTGCAAGTGGAACCATACTTTTATGTAAGATCCCAAATACAACGAATTGATGCTCATGTTGGATGTAATAGATGACATGACTTGAATAAGGGAAGCTAAACACATTCATGCGTACCTCGGGTCTATTTTTCCCAAGGGTGGGTGTTTCAGCCAGCAGTTGAATCGTTTGTCTAAGTCCTGATAAATAGGTCTTCGACTGAGTCGTTCCCCATTGGGCTAACGTAAAGCGGTGAATACCTATCAGATCAGATTGTGCATCGGGCGTTAAATGATAAGTTACCGGCATTAGTCATACTGCCCTGCGGCCAGCTCATCAAAAAAGGTATTACCATCAACCAAATTGCCCATTTTGATGTCAGTTATGGCTTTCACCGCTTTGGATTGAAGCAAATGTAATTTTAGTGTCTCGATACTTTGGTATGCATCAGCTGAAATAACAACGGCCACAGGCTTGCCATTTTTATTAATTTGGATTGGAGCTTGTTGAGCTTTGAGCAACAAATCTCCAAAGTGAATTTTTGCTTCATTGGCTGAAAGAGTGTTCATTTATCACCTTTAAACGAATCGTTCGATTCGCTCAATTTACACCAGTTGGGCGATAAAAGTCAAAAATGCACCTTATCAAAAAGTATACTATTTGATAGCTCTGGTTATTACCTATCAAAACTACTATCATAAGTGCATTATCAAAACCTTTAAAGAGATATGGTAATTTATGTCCAAAGTTGGTTATGCTCGAGTGAGTTCCACGGGTCAAAGCTTAGAAGTGCAACTCAGAAAATTACATAGAGCTGAGTGCAATAAGATATATCAAGAAAAACGCAGTGGGAGGACGGCTGAACGGTCTGAATTTCAATCTTGCATGAGTTATTTACGTGAAGGGGATACCCTAGTGGTAACCCGACTCGATCGTCTTGCTCGCTCAGTCGTCCACTTAGCCCAGATTGCTTCGCGTTTTCAAAGAGAAGGCATTGATTTGCTCGTTATCGATCAGAATATTGATACGAGCACTTCGACTGGGAGACTCATGTTCAATATGTTGGCTGCTATTGCTGAGTTTGAAAATGACTTGCGGACAGAGAGACAAGCTGAAGGTATTGTAAAAGCACATGAAAATGGCGTTAAATTTGGTAGACCTGTAAAACTGACAGACACCTTAAAACAAGCGATTTATGATAAAAGAGCTGAGGGGGCCACTATTGGTCAGCTTGCAAAGGAGTATCACCTTGGAGAAGCTACTATTTATCGGGCAATTAATTCAGTTAAACAATCAATTGTTTCCCCTACTCGATAGATGTTGAAGCGTTACAAGGTGATGGAAAGACAAAACGTGATTGATACTGACATTATATGTATTGACGTTTCAAATTAGCCTTACTGTATTAACGCAACATCAAAGTATGATTAATTTCCCTTATCTAAAAAGCGCATTCCTGCTTTTAAACCTTGCCGATATCCGAGGTCAAGTTTTTCTTGTGATCGGGTAAATCGACCTACAGGGAAAGACTTAGGTGGGTATATTACGCGAATTTTGCAGCCAATAGGTGGAGAATCAATAAAAGCCAATGTACGATTATAATGTATATGACGATTAAGCATTGCTTGATACAGTGCAGGGTATCTTTTAGCGAGAGATGTTAGCCAGCGTAACGTATGTGCTGATTTTTTTCGATATCCATATGGCCTTGATAACACGACTGTTATGTCTCTTGCTCCTTGCCTATAAGCAAATTCAACCGGAATTGAATCAGCAATTCCACCATCTGTCATTGGTATATTGTCTACAATAGGGTAGTCACGATAGGCCAGTGGAATGGCACAAGAAGCAATAATAGCCGCATGGTTGAGATTTTGGTCAATCATCTTATAGTAGTGAGCTTTACCTGATATTACACTCGTTGTGACCACCCAAAGAGGAATGAAAAGGTGGTTATTCAGCGGTTCACTATGATAAGACTCACGCCATAACCATTCCACATCACATAAGTGTCCACCTTTGAAAAAACGCGTTAAGTTGATGAAGTTATCGCTGGTAGCATAATGTTTAATTATTTTCTCACTCCGACCTAATCGCTTATTTAAATATCCCACTAAATTCGTTGAACCTGCTGAAACACCAACACTGAAATCAAAATCGTAGTAATTGTAAGCGATTAAAGTATCAAGTACTCCTGCCGCAAAAATGCCACGCATGGCTCCACCTTCGACAACTAATGCTTTTATTTTATCTCCCATTTTCAATGTCCTCCCACACAATAACTGAGATTTTCATGAAACGATTCAATGAATACGTAAGCAAATATACCATGTGCGAGTCTTATTTGAGACCGTTGTTGTTCTAAAACGATATTAAATCCATAGTTCTGAAGAAGATAGAGCAATATAGACTCACCTTTTGTACCACTGTCACCAATATAATAGGTTAATATTATTTCTTTCCTTTTAAATAGTAAATTGTGCATTTGGTCTTTATGAATGCCAACAAAACCTAACGATAAAACATTTGGAGATTCTGATGCACTAAATTCAATCTCATCTTCATGCTCAGTTTTAATTACAAATTGGTAACGTACCAAGTCTAAAAGAAAACCATTCAAACGCTCAAATGGTGTTTGACCGTGCAATTTTGAGTTGTGATGATAAATGTCTCGATAACGATTCAGCCTTTGATTCCAACGGACTTCAAACCCATTTTTATCAGGTGAAAATGCATTATAAAAATGCTTTAACCCTGATAGAGATATTTTTCTTTCACGCCTTAACCTTTTGAATTCCTTAATTATAAAGTCGCTGAATTTATTATTACTTCTGTTTGGGAAAGTAATTTTATTAAGAAATCGCTTAAGCTCTATATTTAACATATAGTGGTAAAGCTCTATATCCTGTTCGTTCATCGATACCCTTTAATAAAATAAAAGCTATTAAATATCTAATGAAGATAAGTGAAATGGTAAAATTCAAGTGCACGCATACCAGCATCACTTATTTCACTAATAATCGAAATAAGTTAATACTCAGAGGTTCTGAGCTGATATGGCGGTAGTTTACATTGGCTTAAATATACTCACGTTGATTTATGATGATTAATTATATCACCATTTGATAATATGTAAACAACATGACTTATGCATCAAAGTGCCTCAGCTGAATTTACACAAAAAAAATAATATCATGAAAAGTTCTGTTTTTATTGAAACATAAAAAAATCGTCAATATTTTTAGTCTCCTCTTGAATTAACACTATTTTACATATTTCTGAATAACGGATGATGCCAAATCTTTAGTAAATAAAATGCAGGCCTCTGAATATATTAATACAACAATTAACGCATCACATAATTCCATTGCACTGAACTAAAGTGTCTTAGCCTAACATTAATATTTCTATGAACAGTTAATGCAGCGAGTCACGGTAGGATCAAACATAAGCCGATTCAAATCGATATCTTCACCACAGACAAAACAGCTGCCATATTCATCGCTATTTATGCGTAATAATGCACCTTCAATAACTTGTAACTGATGCTGCTTGCGTCTCGCCGTTTCTAATTCCATTTGCTGTCCTTGCAATGCATCTATACGTGAAAGGCGTCCGAGCCGTGATTGATCAAGTTCGACAACTTGCACATCACTCGTTTGTGCTGCAATCTGCGCTAACAAACTTTCCAGCATTTGCTGTAACTGTAAATGCAGTTGTTGCTTTAGCTGCTCGTTCATTTCACCTCCAAACTTAAGCATCAGAACCTATCTCTATTACTATGCACTAATCAGCGTCTTAGATACTGATTAGTGCAATATCAATAGCTGTTAGCGCAATAATAATAATGGGATATGGCTTTTACTGATCATCCTTGTGGTATTGCTCCCCACAAAGAACTCCCTTATCCGCGAATGGCCGTAGGCTCCCATCACCATAAGGTCAATCTGATGCTCGGCTTGATAGGCTGAAAGTGCGGTTTGCACCTCCCCTTGGCAGGCTGCTGTGACCACGTTGAAGTTTGCTTCGTGGAGAACATCTGCGACTAAGGTTAATTCAGCCGTAGCGTGTGATTTGTTGTCAGACACCATGACCAAATGACACTCAAGCCCCATGAGTAGCGGGCTACTAGCAACGCGATTAAGCGCTTTTTTCGCCGTTAGGCTGCCATCATAGGCGATCATAAATCGCTTTGGCGTTTGAAATTCTGCCATCACCACTAAAATAGGTTGTTTGAGTGTGCGGATCACACTTTCAAGGTGGCTGCCAATGGACTGAGACTGATCTTGATGTTGCTCACCTTGACGTCCCATCACTACCAGTCTGGCCTTGCATTCTTGTTCTAACAAGGTTTCAACCAAGTCGCCATGGCGCTGCAAGGTTTCAACCACGACAGAAGGCTTTTTCTCTGCAAGGCGAGTTCGCGCGTCTTGCAACATATATTTGCCCTGCTCAAGAGCCAGTTTGCCACGGCGTTCTTCAAGCTCAACCATTTCACTGAGTAAGTGCTCCCGCGTCCCGAGACCGATATTTCCCGACAGATTTGACTCTGTTGGATATGCAGACTTGTCTAATACATGCAATAACGTCACTGGCGCATCAAGTTGATTTGCAGCCCAGCCACTGGCATCACATACGGCAGGTGTCACATTTGAACCGTCAATACAGGCAATCACATTTGTCATCGTTTTATTCCTTTTTTGTTGTGTTGCTAATGGCTTAGTGACCAGACATCATTTTTTCGACTTCTTCTGGCTTATCATGCACCCCAAATTTATCGACTATGGTGGCACTGGCTTCATTTAGGCCAATCAACTCTACTTCAGTCCCCTCACGGCGGAATTTAATCACTACCTTGTCCAGCGCCGATACCGCCGTAATATCCCAAAAATGCGCTTGAGATAAGTCGATAGTCACTTTATCAACCACTTCCCTAAAATCGAATGAATTACTGAACTTATCTGCCGAGGCAAAAAAGACTTGCCCAATAACCTGATAATGGCGACCCGTGTCGACAGCAGTCGTTGCACTCTTAACCACCATAAAACGGCCCACTTTATTAGCAAAAAACAGAGACGCGAGTAATACCCCTACAAATACCCCAATCGCTAGGTTATGGGTAGCGACCACCACCACAACCGTCGCCACCATCACAAAGTTGGTCGACATAGGGTGATGCTTAAGGTTACGAATGGAATCCCAAGAGAATGTACCGATAGCCACCATGATCATCACAGCAACCAGTGCCGCCATCGGAATAAGTTTTAACCATTCACCTAAAAACACCACCATCACCAATAGATAAACACCTGCGGCGAAGGATGATAAACGTCCGCGACCGCCAGATTTAATGTTGATGATCGACTGACCAATCATGGCACAACCTGCCATACCACCCATTAAACCCGCGCCAATATTAGCAATACCTTGGCCCTTACACTCGCGGTTCTTATCGCTTTGGGTATCGGTTAAATCATCAACTATGGTGGCGGTCATCATGGATTCTAACAAACCCACCACGGCAAGGCCGGCCGAGTAAGGGAAGATGATCATCAGGGTTTCAAGGGTCAAGGGCACTTCAGGCCAGAGGAAAATAGGCAAAGTATCAGGTAGTTGCCCCATATCGCCAACCGTACGGATATCGACACCCATATAAACCGCAAACACAGTTAACGCTATGATACAGACTAACGGTGAAGGTAAAGATTTACCAATCACAGGAATGAGTGGGAACAAGTAAATGATACCAAGGCCAGCTGCCGTCATCGCATACACATGCCAAGTCACATCGGTAAGCTCAGGCAATTGAGCCATAAAGATAAGGATCGCTAGCGCATTCACAAAGCCCGTCACCACAGAGCGGGACACAAACCGCATCAAGCTGCCGAGTTTTAAGTAACCCGCAGCAATTTGCAGAACACCGGTTAAGAGGGTTGCCGCAAGTAAATACTCGAGGCCATGTTCCTTCACTAAGGTCACCATCAACAGCGCCATAGCACCCGTTGCGGCAGAGATCATGCCAGGACGGCCACCGGTAAACGCGATGACCACTGCGATACAGAATGAAGCATACAGGCCGACCTTAGGATCGACACCTGCAATAATAGAAAAAGCAATCGCCTCAGGGATTAACGCCAGCGCTACTACAATACCGGCTAACAGATCTCCGCGTATATTGGAGAACCACTCTTTTTTTATGGTTTGTATCATGTTACTCACTCTGATTAAAATTAAATCAATAACAAAAGCTAACGCTAGCCATATACACAGACGTGCAAAGACAAGAGCTTTTATCGTCAACGTGACGAATCAATATTAGATTTATGGAGGTACAACAAAAGCTACCGAAGGGTAGATACTACGAACGGATCTGAGCGATCCAAAATGAAGGGGGTTAAACTAATGCGGCTTAAAGCTCATTACAGAAATTATCCTTACAACAGGTAAAATGAGTAAAATTTTGATTTTTGGCTATATACAGAAACACAATATAGAGTTAGGTAAGGATACCGTTCAGGTCGTTGAAAGTCAAAGGACCAAAATCAGATTAACTATGATCCGGTAAGCTGTAACGACTTAAATTCAGTGTTAATGAGCGTAACCAGATAAATTCCACATTAAAAACAAAAAAAACAGTGGCTTAATTTAGCTCAAGAGCTTAGTTATAAAGCTAACTTTACATTTTCGGCGCGTTGGGCAAATTTAGCCAATCTGCTATCCGGTACACTCCAAATTGGCCGCCATACCCGTTTTTGTAGAACGAAACTGGCTCTACTCCTGGCTTAGGCTTCATCCGAAATTCGTCCCTGAGCCGTCCTTTTGAAAAGCACCTATCGGCTTTCATGGCTTCGGCTCTGGCAAGTTCGAGTTCTTCATCATTCATGCTGTTAATCCGCTATATCGAGGCGTTGGCTTGCTCTCTTCAAGCGCTCATCGCCGCGCCTGTCATATTTCTGGGTAGTTGCAATGCTTGAGTGGCCCATTGCGTCCTTCACGGTCACAATATCCTCACCGTTATCCAGCATCGAGGAGGCAAAGGTGCGTCGCAGGTCATGGGGCGCAAACTTCTCCAGACCGGCTTCTACTCTTCTGGTCTCCAAGATGTGGTAGATGGCCTGATCCGACATCCGCTCTCCAGTCACATCATCAAACCGCCTGATCCTCGGGAATAAAGGCCCTTCATGCGTTCCTCGAACCTCTTCAACCCACTTATCCAGTCTTTTCCATGCGCCACCAGGCACATACGCCATTCTCTCTTTGTTGCCCTTGCCAAGGACCTTGAGAGCGCGGTCCTTGTAGATCATGCTTCCCATGTCCAGCGCAACGATTTCCGAACGGCGCAAGCCACACCCGAGGAGCACCCCGAGAATGGCCGCATCCCGAAGCCCTTTGGCGCTTGAATCACTTTCACATGTGAAAAAGAGGCTGCGAATCTCATGGCGTTCAAGTGCGCGCCCTTTTGGGAGTCGAGATCCTCGTACTGAACGGACTTGCTTAATGTGCTGGTAGCTGTCCGTATCAATTTGCTTCATCGTCCAGGCTTCATGAGCCACCCCTTTGAGCGCTGAAAGGTAGGTGTTGATCGTTGCCGGTGCCTTCCCTGCATCCCCCAGCATTTCCAGCACCGCCAATATGTGGTGCCGCCTCATTGAGCTCCATGCACAGTCACGAAGGTTCTGAAACCCGATCATCTTGGCGACAATGTTGAGGAATGAACTCATGGTCTGCCTGCTTCGCTTTGACCCGAGGCTCACCAGATAGGCGACGGCAGGGTTGTCCTGGATGTTCCGGAGCGAGCTCGATGACGGCAACAGTTCACCGCGAATGGTTTGTTCTGCCGGAACATTTACTTTCGCATGTGAAACTAGCTCATCTTTGTCGTTGTTCGTGTCGTGCAAAGTTACCTCCTGAGCCCGACCGCAACGAGAAGCAAGTCCCATATCTTGAGGTGAAGAGGCACCTCCTTCTCTATATGTTGCGTTTCATAGCTTTGTATCAACGATTCAAACTTGGTTGGATTGCACAGCAATTCGTAAACTGTCCGGTTGGGCTTGGTGATCGGCTTATTCGGAGTAAATCCATGTTTGTTCTGGAGGTACAGTGCTACCGCGCCACTTCTGGATTCTCCGTAATAGCAATGAACGAAGATCTGATCGATACCGCTACCAACCAATCCATCCAGGAAGGTGGACAGCTTTTCAGCCTGTGATGAGTCAATGTAGGAGGCGTAATTCATCCGGAACGCTGCCTTCATGGTGTGGATAGTGTTCTCGGAATAGCCGCCATCATAGAAGCTATCGCGGTACAACTGCTCCCACGGTCCGAGAGAGGCAGGGGACTTGTCTGGGTCAGTTATGGAGATCATGGCCGCACCGGCAACGGGCTCCAGCCTTTCGGCCTCTGACTGGCTGATAAAGGTGACTTTTTTCATCGGGATTTCCTACATCATGCGACGAGCACAAGGATGAGAAGCCATAAGCTCACGGGCCTGGCGCTCACCTTCATCAGTACCGACCGGAGCAGTGGTATAGACTCCACCATGCCTCAGGTCAACTATGTTGCTTCGGCAGCACTGACCGACGTTCTGCACCTTGCTGTCTGCATCCAACCCACCAAATGTGTGGCAAGGCCCAGTAAACGGCTTTTTGCACACAGAGCATCGGTTGCTGTTCTTGTTGATGACTCTCGCCAACACCTTTTCAAATTTGTTTTTGTTTAACATCAGGTTCTCCACTCAGGGTTACTGGTCGAGCATCCCAGCCAAGGCGGTCTGCTGGCCTTCGCTACAAGGTGCAAATCCGGCAAAAGCACCGGCATTAACCTTGAGCTCATCAAAGCGTCCATCGGTGTCCCGGTAGTACACCTTACGTTTTCCAATTCCACCTTCGAGGTTTGCGGCCAACCAGGCGACCACTGCATCAGCATCGTTCGTAACTGAGGCTCCCTGATCCAGATCGATAAGTACCAGGTGGATGTCCGTCTGGAGTGCCACCTCGAAGGTAGCTCTTACGTCAAAAATCACTGATCGCGCTCCTTGTAAAAAGTGGGTACTCGGCACCACCTATCCTATTCCAAAAATCCTACTTTTTCAAAGATACATTTTAATAAGTAGAATAAACCACGCAGACTTTACGATTATTTACTGTAATTATCATAATTACGGTAATACGATAATTTTACAGGTTACGACAAAACGGTATAATGTCGCGCTGGAACATACTTGCGAGGGATCGGCTTAACAGCGATAGTGGATACATAATGTGCAGGTGCGAGAAATAATATGTATAAGAGCCTTGAAGATCTGATGGCGGGTATTTACGAGATGGCCGCGCCAGATGGCATCATCTGTAACGAGGTTTCCAAATTCCTTGCGGCCAACCAAGTCAAGCCGGAAGACATAAGCTCTGGGATCTGGTTTTTCCTGTGGCTTAAATCAGCTCCCAAGGATGCGAAGCCAATCCAAAAAGAAATCCCCGGATTTGGAGTCGTTCTCAACATGCCGACTTATGGCGGAACGCTCAACGAAGCAATCACAGGGTTGATCGAGAACGAGTGCCGTCAAATACAACTCGCTGAGGGACACCCTAGCCTTGAGGCTTGGGTTGAATCGGTATTAGCTGGTCGAGATGACGGAGAGGAAAATGAAGCTGCGGCCAATATCGTGGACCTGCTTAATGGGTGTCACGACCTACTGGATACAGCAATTATCAATTACCTTTTTAAGGTGGGAAAAATCAACGAGCAAGAGATTTTGTCGCTTATCTATTATGGAGAGCTATGTGACCACTCTCTTGTCGGTACGCCTTTTTCAACGTTACATATCCCGAGTGAAAATAACGTCCACGAACGTAACATCATCCCCATTAAAAAAGGAGCCAGTTAGGCTCCTTTTTATTATTCAAGGTTTGCTCTGCGAAACCACCTCATCCCACGTATGCAAAACCTTCGATAGGTGCTGATGCTTTCGGGTGAAGTCTTTATCATCCAGGAGTGCTTTAAATGGCGCGTTCAGGTCACTGCATTTGACGTTCTTGCCGATCACAGACAGGGTATCCTGGAGTGATCCACCAGCAGCATCCAGCCCCATTCTATCGACGGTCTCACTACTCACCATTGCCTGGACAACATTGGTGAATGCCTTTGAGTTGAGCTGCTCAACACTCAGGGCCGTATTGCATTTTTGCTCAACCGCTTGCTTATACTGGATGGTGTACTTAGCAGTGATCGGTGACATGGTGTTCATCGCAAGTATGTATGCGTCCACCTCACTGGTCGGTAATGTCGCGGCGTAGACTGACGAGCCAGATGCGGCTACGGCCATTATCAAAGTTATTACCTTCTTATTCTTCATTTCTCTGAAATTCCCCTTTTAAAATATGGAGCTACAACTCATTTGTACCAATTATAATACTATTGATTTCCAAAAGTATCTCTCAGGACCAACACCAGCATTATCAGGTGCCACTCACTTGTTGCCATTTCCCTTGTCATGAAAACTACCTACAACAACAAGAATTATGCTAGAAATGGTCAATGCCACCCCTAAAAACGCACCTATTTTCACATACAGGGTTATCTTTAAAGCTCAGGCAAGAAAATGTGATGTAGCACAATTTACAACGATTTTAAAAAGAGTATAATTTTCATATGATATAGTCACGAATGTAATGGATTTATCTTTGTGAAAAACCAAGAATAACTAACGGATTACAACTTTTATTGCCAGGTAAAAAAATGAGAAACGCCCACGATATACTTGACAATATTGTATATGATTTTGCCAATGCGCTACTGACCTCGATATTCCGACAGCGTCAGCGAGATCCGTTGCCGTTGCGCAGCAGGTTAAACCCGGAATATCTCTGCATCAGTTTCATTATCAGGAAAAACCTGATGATGAAACTGCAGATGCGGGTAGCCAACAGACAGGTGAAACAAAACAGGCTGTCGCCATATCAGCAAAATTACTGGTGACATGCAAAATCTGTGGAGATCCTTCATGTCCGCGACATAAGGGCCAGCCACGCAGTAGATGTATTCACAATCAGAAATCGGTATTGAGGTAAATCAATGGATCACGATCTGATCACAAAACTGACCGGTCAGGTAATTGCGCAGATGCGGCAACGAACGATTCCGCTGGGTATATCAAACCGGCATGTTCATTTGTCGGCAAAAGATTACCAGAGTCTGTTTCCCGGACAGACTCTGAAAATTAAAAAGCCCCTTGGTCAGCCCGGGCAATTTGCGGCAGAGCAGACCGTTTCCTTAATCGGTCCAAGAGGTCAGTTGAAAAACGTACGGATACTGGGGCCGTTGCGGGGACAAACACAGGTGGAAATCTCGTACACCGATGCCAGGCAAATTGGCCTGACGGCGCCACTCCGCCTGTCAGGTGATCTGACCGGAAGTGTCTCTGTCACACTCAAAAGCGAGGCCGGAGAAATTAATCTCACCGAGGGAGTAATCATCGCTCGCAGACATATTCACATGTCGCCACTGGACGCTGCGATATTTGGCGTAACACAAGGAGAAACGGTGAAAGTCGGGATTGAGGGCACCGATCGAAAACTGATTTTTGATGATGTCTGTATCCGGGTTGCTGAGGATATGCGTCTTGAAATGCATATTGATACTGATGAAGCGAATGCTGCCGGTATTGATGGAGGCCAGGCAGTGGCAAGACTTCTCCTGACAAAACGCTAATGCAGGTGTGCCTATGCTGGACATGATCGTCTCAAGGGTCATTACACTTTTACAGGGAAGGGAAAGCCGGAGTTTACGGGTGACCCAGGCCGAGCTGGCGGCAGGCTTATCAAAAACGGTTTATTTGCATAATGCACAACTGATATTGCCCTTACCTGATCTGGCTTTTATTCAGAGTCTGGTTGCCTATGATCACCACCACCCGGCAGTGTCGACTGTCCTGGAAGCATGGGCATATGGCGTAAGGTTACACCTTCAGATCCACCAGCAATTACTGACCGCACTGCCACTGCGAGAGTTACGCCGCCTTCCGGTCACACTCACTGACCATATGAGTACACCGGTGAAACTGGCAGCTGCAGCTGGCCTCAGCTATGCCAGCGTTATTCACTGGCGCGATTGCTGGGTTTTACTGGAAAAGCAGACGCTGATTACCGCCCTCGCTCGGGAAGTAATGGAAAGACAGAACATCAAACTAATATGGCAGGAGTAACGCAATGCAACTGGCGAAAGTCGTAGGGTCAGTGGTGTCGACGCAAAAATCTGCATCCCTGACAGGTAAAAAATTGATGGTCGTTACTTTAGTTAATCTGGACGGCTCCACACCGCATTTCCAGGAAAACACCCAGGAGGTTGCTGTGGATTCTATGGGAGCAGGCGAAGGAGAGCTGGTTCTGGTCAGCCGTGGCTCTTCAGCCAGAAAGATCTTTCCGGAACCAAATCAGGCCATTGATCTGGCCATCGTCGGCATCGTCGATACCATCGATCGGTTTTAGCCTCGGTCGGCTGTTACAGGAGAAACAGAGCTATGCCAGAACAGGATATAGCATCCCTTATCAGAGAGCATCGCATATTGCTGGAGGAGGCCGTCGGCGAAGTTATCCGCCAGTACCCTCAGTCACTTTCGCCATCGGAAAACTTCAGTAAGCACATTTTCAGTTCAGAGCAGTTGAAAAACATTATCGATACTGTTACTGTTCTGGCGGAGGCGTGGCAGCAAAGCGCCATGGTAGTTATCACCTTGTGTGACGAAAAAGGCGAATGTGTTCTGACTTACCGCATGCCGGGTGCATCGGCAGAAGATATTGCTGTCGCCGAGCTTGCGGCCGAAGCCGCGGTACGTTTCGCTAAAGATAATAAACAGATCATTGACCCCACACCACATAACGTCATTGGCGGGATTGATACCTCCCGCGGAGGTTGTGTCGTGAATTGTGCGGGAAAAGTGATCGGTGGGGTCGGAATTAGCGGCGCATCCGCTGAAAAAAATCATCTTATTGCATTACGGGCTGTCGACAGCCTTAAATCAGGGAGTCAAAAATGAATACCACTGAACTGGAGAATATGAACCGCAATATTCTTGCTGATAATCTGAAAGGGACCGCTACTGCCCCTGGAAACATTCAGCACACTATCTTCGCTCGTGTGGAAGATGCTATCACTGCCAGCTACGATGCCTATAAAAAATACATGGCAGAACCTCTGGCACTTCGAACCAGGATCATTACAGCCCTGAAGGAAGAGCTGGCACCCTGGATCAAAGAGATGTCCGAACGCGCCGCAGAAGAAACCGGCATGGGTAATGCACCCGACAAAATCAGTAAAAACACTGCGGCACTGAATAATACTCCGGGGATTGAGGATTTGACCACAAGCGCCCTGACTGGTGATGGTGGCATGGTTTTATTCGAACTATCTCCCTTCGGAGTCATTGGCGCTATCGCCCCCAGCACCAATCCGACCGCAACTATCATTAACAACACCATCAGTATGCTGGCCGCTGGTAATGCTGTCTACTTCAGCCCCCATCCTGGCGCAAAGAAGGTATCTTTGTGGCTTATTGAAAAAATCGAAGACATCATTTATCGGGTAAGCGGGATCCGGAATCTGGTTACCACCGTCGCAGAGCCCACCTTTGACGCCACTCGCGAAATGATGTCAGATCCGCGCATTGCTCTGCTTGTGGTTACAGGCGGCCCGGCAATTGTCAATATGGCCATGAAAACCGGTAAAAAAGTTATCGGTGCCGGCCCAGGTAACCCCCCTGTACTGGTGGATGAAACTGCCTGTCCGGTCAAAGCTGCCAAAGATATCGTTGATGGTGCCTCTTTCGATCATAACGTCCTTTGCACCGCCGAAAAATGCGTCATCGTGGTCGATAGCATCGCCGATCGCCTCGTAGAAAATATGCAGAAAAACGATGCCTTTCTGGTAAAAACACCCGGTGATATTGCCAGACTGCGCCAGGTCGTTATCAATGACAAAGGAGAAGCAAACAAGAAACTGGTAGGCAAAAGCCCGGCAGTGATCCTGCAGGCTGCTGATCTGAACACATCAACGGCACCGCGACTGATTATTGTGGAAGTGGAGCAGGACGATCCGCTGGTGATGGTCGAACAATTGATGCCGGTTCTGCCTGTTGTGCGGGTCAGGGATTTTGAGACAGGGCTGGCACTGGCGCTGAAAGTGGAAAACGATCAGCACCATACAGCCATAATGCATTCGCAGAATGTTTCCCGTCTGAACCTGGCTGCGAAGACCATGCAGACTTCAATATTTGTGAAAAATGGCCCTTCCTATGCCGGACTGGGCATAGGTGCCGAGGGTTTTACCACCCTTACTATTGCGACACCCACTGGCGAAGGGACAACATCAGCACGGAGCTTCGCCCGTAAACGCCGTTGTGTGCTGACCAATGGATTTTCCATCCGCTAAGTGGAGGATGTGAAGATGTCCCTGTTCACGGTAAAAACGCGGGTATATAGCGGAGCCGACAGTTTAACCTGGCTCAGAACGCTCCACGGTAAAAAGATCTGGATTGTCTGCGATGGTTTTCTGGCTGGCAGCCCCAATCTGAAAATGGTCACCGACAATATCCACGAGGACAACACTGTCGGTCTGTTTAGCGATATCATCCCCGATCCGCCTGTCGCTACAGTGGCGGCTGGTATTGAGGCTATGAGTGCGATACAGCCGGATGTAGTGATCGGTTTCGGCGGTGGGTCGGCACTGGATTCAGCAAAGGCGATAATTTTCTTTGGCCGCAAGCTTGGCATTATGGTTGAGAACTTCGTTGCAATCCCCACTACCAGTGGTACGGGTTCTGAAGTCACCAGCGCCAGTGTTATCAGCGATCCGGCCAGCAGAATAAAATACCCGTTGTTTGATGACAGTCTTTACCCTGATATAGCGCTTCTTGAACCGCGACTGGTGCTAAGCGTACCACCGGCAGTAACAGCCAATACCGGGCTTGACGTACTGACGCATGCACTTGAGGCATATGTGGCCAAAGGCGCAACGGACTTTACTGATGCACTGGCAGAAAAAGCAGCACAACTGGTCATCAGTTTCCTGCCCGTCGTATATCGGGACGGTAATGAACTGGAAGCTCGAACCCGGATGCATAATGCTTCCACGCTGGCCGGTATCGCCTTCAGCCAGGCCGGGCTGGGAATGAACCATGCCATTGCTCATCAACTGGGTGGTCAACTGCACATACCCCATGGACTTGCCAACGCGCTGTTGCTGTGCCACGTGATCCGGTTCAACAGTCGTGATTTAGCCGTTCGTGCAAAATATGCACGGTTAAGTAAACTGTGTGGCCTGGCAAACTTCCAGTCGGCGGATGAGTATTGTGTCGCGAGTCTAATCACCCATCTGCACAATCTCATGAAGCAGGTTAATGTCGCAGACAACCTTAGCGCATTAAACATCACTCGCGAACAGGTAACGACTGCTGAAAATGCCATGATTACAGCCGCTTTACAAGATGCCTGTCTATCCACCAATCCGGTAACCGTATCGGATACGGATATACGTGCTATTCTTAGAGCGATTATATAGAGTCAGGATCAGAAAATTTAAGCCGGAAAAAACTGTTAAGTTACGTGATTTTTTCCGGCTTCTTTTTTAATTTTCAATCCCCCGAACATGTTATATAAATCATATCCGTTTCCTGGATACTGGATTACCATTACAGAATAATCCCCTTTAAATCAATCCAACCAAATGATGGTCATTCAATGAAAATGACTCAGATCAAGAAATTAATACTTTTCTTTTAGTAGAAAGTAATCTACCGCCCCCATAATGAACGCACTTACTAATACAGCTAATCCTATGTTCATTAACGTTCGCTGCACCCTTTCAACCTTTGTCAGGTTCCGCATAAATGCCTCTCAAAACCACTTGGCCGCTGGTGTCGGTTAGCCACAACCGGCACCAGCATCACCCTCCTTATGTCCGGAGAAGAACCTCATTACTTCTGCTTATTCTTAACACTAGATCCGCAGTTCGGGCACTTTAGATTCTTTGAGAAAATCACACCAATGACGATATTAATCTTGGATGAAAATAATTTTTTATCTCCCCTAGCTCGATGGAAGTAAGTTGAGCCACATGAAGTGCATCTTATAATCAAAGACATTACTGCGGTTGGTATCGAAGCAAACAACAAACACTGAACAAAAATATAAATTGTATCGTTGGTAACGCTGGTTAATCCCAGCTCGTAAAAAAGGCCAAGCACTAAAATAGAAAGCGCGATACCCCACGAAATAATTACCCCTACCGCTGTCAGCCTTATAGCCAAAGATTTTACTATCATTATCTATTCACTCCTGAGATCGCTTATAAATTTTTTCCAAAGATCGCCATACCAAGGCGCAAAAGTTTCTCCTGCTGCTGCCCCAACTCCTTCCCCAACAGCTCCCAAGGCATTTGTCGGTGCTAAGGAGAATCCCGGATAATCAAGCGGTTTTCCTATAATGTTTCGAGGTATGTAAGGACGCATCAATAAATTACCTAACTTACCCGCAGTAAACGCACCACCTATAGATGCCCCTATTACGGCAGAATAATTTATATTTTCAAAAGGACTTTCCTTTGTTGTACAGGATGATTTGCTGTTGTAGATCCTTTCGGTGTTTCCGATTACCTGGCCTAAGTAACTTGCAGAGGCGTTATTAGCCATAATGCCTAACACACCGCTTCCAAAGGGGCTAAATACACCCACGGCTGCACCTACAAGTCCACCTTTTAGCGCTCCCATCCATCCTCCTGTGATATAACCACCAACAGCACCTGATAGGCCTCCGTAGATGGCACCAGCACACCACGGGCATTCCCCAGTAAGGTCGAATAGAGAATATGGGTTGTTTTCTACATAGGCATAAGTGTTAATCCCACCAGCCAGCCCAATCGGGTCGCTGGTAATGTACCGCCCAGTCGCTGGGTCGTAGTAACGCCGCCAGTTGTAGTGAAGCCCGGTCTCCGCGTCGTAATACTGCCCTGGGAACCGCAGGTTGAAGGCTGGCCCTTGGGTGGTGACGCTGGCCTTACCGAACGGGCTGTAGCTCGCCTTCCAAACCACTTGGCCGCTTGCATCGGTCAGCGCCTTCGGGGTGCCAAGGTGGTCAACGTGGACGTGATAGGTCTGTCCTGATTGCACAAAGGCCAGAGGAGTGCCGCCGAGCCAGATGTATTCCGCCAGCACGTCTCCTGTTCACGCTATTCTGCAACCTTTTCTAGCCACAAAACTGCATTTTTGCGTAGTTCCCTCACCTCTTTATCAAACTCAAGAGAGAATAAATTTCCATCAACAACCCATACGTCAACTTCAAATGTCACTCCGTCAGCAAAACCTTTTAATCGGCACAACCTCTCTTCTCCCCGAGACGCGAATTTATCTTTTCTGCTCATATCAACACTCAATCCTGAGATTTTATAAAAACATATTTCCTCATCACCTCGATGCCTTTGAACATAATTTATCTCTCTTATTTGCGACTGGAGAATGCCTCCATTTTTCTTGCCTAACACTCGTTTCATTTCGCCAAAAAGGCTTACTTCAAACGCTGTATATTTTGGGAAAAGCCAGTTGAAAAGATGTCTGATTTGCATTTTATTCTCCACATCCACAATTACTGTTGTCAGAAGTTACACCATCATAGATGCGACCCCCAATTAATCCACTACCAGGAATCCACCCAGGAGTTCTAAGCACTTGTTGGGAAACTGTATTCATCATAGGGTTAGATGCTTTCCATGTTCTACTCATAAATTTGTAGCGGTAAGCATCGGTCAAAGCGTGTGTTTCCTTTGAAACAAAATTTCCGTTAAATCTTGACTTAACGAAACCGCCCAAATATTTATCGACATTTGGCCTATAATGCTTGTTTGTGGTTTTGCCACTTACACTAAATTTTCTGATGTATCTATCTGGAATCCAGTGAGACCACTCTTTTCCTGGTAATTTTCTAAATGCTTTACTAAACAACCCTCCACCCAAGGCCGACAAACCTACGTCAACCCAATTTACACATTTAAAGTTGCCGCCATTTTGATAAAGCTGCCACGCCAGATCCGCTCCAGCAAAAACCAATCCCCAAGCAAACTCTCCTGTCGGGTCGGTATTGGACATAGGGTTTCCATGCACATACCCGTAGGTGTTTACCCCATCAAACAGGCCGAGAGGGTCACTGGTGATGTACCGCCCGGTGTTCGGGTCGTAGTAGCGTCGCCAGTTGTAATGGAGTCCTGTCTCCGCGTCGAAATACTGCCCTGGGAACCGCAGGTTGAAAGTCAGCCCCTGGGTGGTGATGCTGGCTTTGCCAAAGGGGCTGTAGCTCGCCTTCCAAACCACTTGGACGCTGGCGTCGGTCAGCGCCTTCGGGGTGCCCAGGTGATATAATTTTCTTTCCTGACGCCTCACCATTTATTTAGTGTTATCGGCATTGTTTTTTCTAAACGACTTGATCGCCTTTCTTTGCCGGATGCTCTTAATGGACTCGTGTACTCCTAATGCAAAGCATGTTATACCCCACACCGATAGCATCATTAGAAGCACAAACTCTGATTCTGGTTTTCCAAGCAGTCTATATGCAGCGTAAGATAACGCTCCTGTCGCGATCCCTATGAGCGGAATTCCAACCAAATAAATAGAAAGTTCTGCTTTGTATGTCATATTTACTCTCCGTTCCCACGAGAACCCTCCTTCCGGGTCCATATAGCTTCATGGAGTACCGCTGGCATCGGCGGGGCCAACGCCAGCATTATCAGGTGCAACTCACTTGTTGCCATTCCCCTTGTCATGAAAACTACCTACAACAACAAGAATTATGCTGGAAATGGTCAATGCCACCCCTAAAAACGCCCCTATTTTTACATACAGGATTATTTTTTCTTTTAGTAGAAAGTAATCTACCGCCCCCATAATGAACGCACTTACCAATACAGCTAATCCTATGTTCATTAACGTTCGCTGCACCCTTTCAATCTTTGTCAGGTTTTGCATAAATACCTCTCAAAACCACTTGGCCGCTGGCATCGGTCAGCCACAACCGGCACCAGCATCACCCGCTTTATGTTCCGGAGAAGAACCTCATCACTTCCGCTGGGTAATGGAATAGGTGCCCCCCTTTATCGAAGAACAGAAACCATACAGAGAAAGATATAGCAAAGACTCCTACGCCAACAATCTCAAAAACATTTCTACCAATACGATGAATGTCAGTTCCTTTGTCATACTTTATCTTCTTATGCTTTATTACCCCTGCGATTCCTACGTAAATAAAATTAACCCCAAGAGGGATAAGAATCACAACAACTCCAGTGAAGTAGGCTGTATAAAGAAAGAAATCTACCCAGTTATTGATTTCCAAAAGCTGTACCTCCTTCCATCCCTATTCCTACGTTTAAGCTGGCTTGAAATTTTCCGCATCATTTCTTACCGCCGTTTACTTCGGCAGAACTCGATTAAGGACATAGTTGAACCTATTACCCCAATCACGGCACCTATCGCCAAAAAACCCCAAAACACCATTTCATTTTGCTGGTTCGTTTGATGCAATCCTAAAATCAATGCCAATTTTTGACCGCCATAGCCCACAACCCACCCTATCAACACAGATCCAAATAAGAACGGGAAGTAAATAGTTCCCAAAAACCACATCCAACGTTTATAAGTTTTCATCAAAATCGCCTTCCAAACCTTTTGGCTGCTGGCGTTGAAATGCCCAACGCCAGCAGGGTTCACTTACTTAAAATGTTCAGGAATCATCTTGATTTGTTCTTCCGCATCCCAATTTTTGGGTTTATCACTAGGCTCTAACCATTCGCATCCACTAGAGAGCCAGCCGCCTCTTAGAGCTCGTACATTTTCGAGCGTGGTATCGCCATAACCGAACTCCACTCCACAGCATGAACATATTTCGTATGTAGGTGTTTTATCATCTTCGCCCCAAGGTGGATCTTCGTGGAAAAGACCGCATACTCTACAGTGATGTTTAATTTTACTGGTCATAGAAATACTCCAATGGTGTTTTGTATTTGTTGGGCTCACATTTACCTTGGAGAACCGCAGGTTGAAGGTTGGCCCCTGGGTGGTGATGCTTGCTTTGCCAAAGGGGCTGTAGCTCACCTTCCAAACCACTTGGCCGCTGACGTCGGCTGGGCCAACGCCAGAGCCTGATCCACACTATCAGCCGCCTGAAAAAAATCTCATTACCTCTGACGGATAAAGAAACAGATTTCCACCTTTGGCAAAAAACAGATACCAAACAGAAAAAACCACAGAAAAAATACCTGCAACGCACACTTCAAATCTATTTCTTGCAGAGAAATACTTGTAGTGCTTTATTTCGTATCTCGGGGTTCTCATTTTTATTAGGTTCTTCAATGTTAACCAAAGAAAAATAGCCCCTACAGGTAGGATAATCACCACCACCCCAAAAAAATAAATTGTGTATATAATAAAATCGAACCAACTATTGATTTCCATAAACAGTCCCCAGAGCTACATCGGCCAATAACTCGCCATCGAGGCCGTAAACATAGAGCACATCTACGCCACCAGCAGGCTTAACCGCTGGTGGCAATATTTCAAGCCGTTCTCAATACTGCCTTTTCTTAAAGTAGCCAAGCCTTCTCAGACGAGATAAGAAATTCTTTTTGAAATACAGCCCACCCGGCAATGCTGCTAAAACAAAAAGCACCATAAAATAAACTGCATAAACCACATTAGAATTAAAAGCTTCACGCCACCCATTGATAAACACGGGGGCAATAAATAACGGTGCAACCAATACACACGCAAACAACACGTAAACAATACCCCCCCCCACATATTTAGCAAAGGCACCGGACCTACCCAGGAAAAATAGAGTTTTCCCATAAACAACGAACCCTACTAATAAAAGACCTGATACAACAACAAAGTACATGGCCGTAACAATCCACATCATATTAAAACCCCTTACCAAATAATTCACCCGAGCCAACGGTAACACCTTCAACCACAGAGCCAACAGTATTTCCCGGAATTTTATTTATCCCTGATGAACTTAATGGACGTCCAATGATTGTAAAGCGATAAGGGCTAATATAACGCCCTATTGTACTTCCTAGAGGTCCTCCTAAAGCCCCTCCCAGCGCAGCTCCAGCCACAGCGGAAAAATCATAATTACAGTAATCAGTAACATCCTTTCCTGAAACATATAGACCAGCACTTTGACCAAGCAGGCTGGCTATACCCGCACCAGCCGCCGCTCCGGCAGAGTGTGCTCCAAATATATTAACGAAACCAACTAATGCACCAGTGCCAGCTCCAGCTAATGCGCCTTGCCACCCACCTGAAATGTAGCCACCTATTCCCCCAGAGATCAGTCCATAGGCCGCACCCGCGAGCCCATATTCCCCAGTAGGATCAATTAGCCTTAAAGGGTTTGCGCGAACATACCCATAGGTATCCACCCCATCGAACAGGCCAAGGCGGTCTGATTGTAAGTAACGGCCAAGTGCTGGGTCATAGTAGCGATGCCAGTTGTAATGGAGCCCGGTCTCCGCGTCGTAATACTGTCCTGGGAACCGCAAGTTGAAGGTCGGCCCCTGGGTGGTGATGCTGGCTTTACCAAAGGGGCTGTAGCTCGCCTTCCAAACCACTTGGCCGCTTGCATCGGTCAGCGCCTTCGGGGTGCCCAGGTGATCGACGTGGACTTGGTAGGTCTGTCCTGACTGAACAAAGCCCAAGGGTGTCCCATCGAGCCAGACATACTCCGCCAGCACGTCTCCAGTGGCCGCGTCCAGCTCCTCGATGAGGTTTCCTGCCAGGTCGTAAACCAGCAGCCGGGTATGCCCGTTTAGGGTCTTGGTTACACGCTGATCCAGGTGGTTGTATGTGTAGCTTACAGTCACTCCCGCGACCGTTGCGGCCACCAGCCGGTTCTGGCTGTCATAGGTGAAGGTATCCGCCCCCTGCTTCGTCAGGTTGCCATTGGCGTCATAGCTTCTGGAGGTTTGCCCGGCCTTCACCAGCCAGTTGTTCATGTAGTTGATGGTGTAGCTTTGGCTCAGGCCATCGGTCGTGATCGAGGTCCTGTTGCCGGTGGCGTCATAGCCATAGCCCAAAACGCCATAGAGCCCCTCAGCAGAGGTGATGCGGCCAACCGCGTCATAACCGAGTGACTGATTGACTGATGAGCTGAGATTGTCGTCTATGGCTGAAATCAACGAGTCTGGCGTGTACCGATAGACCAGCGAATGCACCCTAGCAGCGTCGATGCCGGTGACACGGTAATCGAGATCCAGAGTGCGGCTTTCTGAAATGCCGTTCCCTCTGACCATACTGGTGACGGGGCCAAAGGGCGCTCGCTCAATCTGGCTTGCCAGGTTTGTTGTGGTGCCTGCTTGTGTCGTTGTCACCTCGATGACGTCACCGGCTGAGTCACGGGTGTAGGAGACCTCACGGCCACTGGGATACGTGATCTTCGTGACGAGGCCTGCACCATCGTATTGGTACTGGGTAGTCAGGCTCTGCCCGTGGGTTTCCCAGGTTTCGTAAGCCAGCCATCCTTCGGGGGTGTAGCCAAATCTCCGGACACCGTTGCCATCATCGACTGAGGTCAAGCGGCCTATGCCGTATGGTGAGGTTGCTTCGTCATACCCGTACAGAATTGGCGATTCGCCAGCGACATCGGTGGAGGTTTCGATGATCCGGTTCAGCGCGTCATAGCTGTAGCTTGTGGTTTGCCCCTTGGCCGTCTTGCGCGTTGCCACGTTACCGGCTTCGTCATAGGTAATGTCGGTGGTGCCGGTGTCCGGGCTCCGGACTTGAGTCACTTCTCCAAAGCCGTTGTAGCTGTAGTAGGTCAGGCGCGAACGAGGGTCTGAGACGCGGTAAACATCGCCGGTATCTTTGTAGAGTACCTGCGTGACCTTCCCAAGGGGGTCGGTCGTTTGCGTCCGGTGGTGGAAGCCGTCGTACTTGTAGGAGTGCGCGTTACCAGATGGACTGGTCTCCTGTATCAGGTTTGCCACCACATCGTAGGAAAACGATGACTGATTGCTATAGGCGTCGGAGACACTGGAGAGCCAGCCTATTTCGTTGAAGATCCGGTGCTCTATCCAACGGGTCTGGCCCAGCGCATCGAGCAGACGCTCTTCTACTGGGTTCCCGAGGTCATTGAGTTCAAGCTCGCGCCGGTTGCCCTGTCCATCTGTTTCCGCTACCAGCCGGTGGGCAGCGTCGTATTCATAGCTGACAGTTGCACCATTTGGCTTGGTTAGCGAACTCAGAAGCCCCACAGCATCATAGTTGTAGGTCGTGGTGCCTTCTGGACCAGTGGAGCTGACAAGCCTTCCTCTGGCGTCATAGGTGAGGGTCTGAGTTACACCGTTGACCCCCTGAATGGTCCCGGCGCGACCGTTCGCGTCGTAGTCGCCAAACTGCGTCACCTGCCCCAGTGCGTTCGTTGTCCGGATCAGGTTGCCCTGGTCATCGTAGTCAAATGTCGTCACATCGCTGACGTCGGTGCGCGGACCATCAATCGAGGCCAACAGGCTGGGCTTTCCTGTACCAGCAGGGGCATAGGTGTAGGTCCATGTCCGGGAAGCGCCCGAGCTGCGATCAGTGACCTTGCGGCTTATCACCCGGAGATGAGTGTCGTAGGTGAGCTCAGTGATCCTTGTTGGTTCTGTGATTTTTGCCGGGAGCGACTTGGAAGGAAGCCAGTCGGTCGTAACCTTGCCCCCGTCCTGGTCTATCTGGGTGGTTTCCAATCCCCGGTCGTTATGGGTGAACGTGCGCTTCTGCCCAGCGCGGTCAGTAATGCTGGAGACGAGGCCTTTGCTGTCGTAGACGTAGGTTTCCTTGCCGCCCACAAAGCCAGTACACGGCGCACCCTCAACCACATCAGGCTTGAGCATCCCATTGTGGCGACTGTAGGTGTATCGCTGAACGTGGCCGAGGGCATTGGTGACAGAGACGCTTCCGTCAGCGTTGTAGCTTACCTGAGTCTTCTCTGCGCCTCCGGCGTGTTCGCTTAGAACCGCCCTCCCCTGAGCATCATATCCCCATGTGGCGAAACGGTTGCCGTTCTCGTCCACCAGCCCAGAGAGCAAACCAGGTGCGTTCGGGTCATCGTAGAGATAGCTGCGAGTCGTATTGTCCTGGTAGATCACTTCCGCCAGCTTGCCAGCGCTGTTGTACTGGTACTGAATACTGCCTCCAGCAGGATCGGTGACACTGACCATGCGGCCATCCTGATACTGGAACTGGAGGGTGCGGCCAAAGCCGTCAGTGATCGAGGAGAGCTCTCCGTTCAGATAGCTCAGGGTGATGTGATTGCCGTTGGGCTTCTCGATGCCGGTCAGTCGTCCGGTTTCATCATAGGCCTCAACTACCCCGTCAGATTGTGTGTAGCGCCAGCCGGTAGCCTCTTTGGCTAAGGCGTCATCGGTTTTCCATGTTGGCACCCATCCAGAGGATGTTTCGTAGAAGGCGAGCTCCTGCCCTTCTGGTCGGTGCAGGACAACCATGTTCTCACCGTACTTCGAGGCGTTGACCTCGACGCTCCGCGAGTAGGTATGCCGCCAGCCGCCGATCTCTTCATCCGGAAGATGGCTGTTGTAGTACCTGGTGAAAGTGAGCGGGTCTGAACCGCCGCTTTGATAATCCAGCTCAGCCTGGAACTTGTTGCCGGTGCCGAGATGGATAGGGTTCCCCACACACATGGCTGTTGATGGTAAACCGAGGTCACGGTCAAGGAATGGCGTATTGTCCATCTCGCCCGGCAAGATGTAGGTTGACCGCCAGTATGCTCCACCAGTACAGGTTTCAGGGTCATAGCTTGCGGTCCCGCCAACGTACTTGAAGCAGATCCTGGAGGTGTAGCGGCCATCACCATATCCCTCGACCGGATACAGCTTTTCGCTGACGAACTCTCCGTACCCCTTCTCCTCTTCAATGCGGTAGCTCTTCATGAAGGAATGCGCGTCCATGATGGTGTTGAAGCGCATTGCATCTACTTCGGTGCTCACGGCCACAACCCGCCATTGTGCAAAAGCGATGCACGGCAAGGTTGCGAGCACCACCACGGCCAATGACCGCAGATTTCGCATCAGTGAAAGGGTAGGTCTCGATCTCATAAACAGCTCCAGTTGTTGCACTGGAGCCATTTTCAGGTAGGTGGGTCGTTTTCAGCGACTGTGTTTCTGCCCTTTTAGGGAATGAAGAGCAGCAAAGCTATGTTTGCGCTGATGGTGCAAAGTATGGTTGCAGGGTTGCAGGGTTGCGTTGTTAGACTTCGTTGTTCCGTCGCAGATTCTCAATGTGAGCTCGGTTAGTCCTCAAACCACGTTGAAGCCTGAGACTCTGGAGCCTCGCAGAGGCCTCTTCGACATCGAGCACCTTCTGTCCACTGGCAATCATGTCGTTAATGTAGTCCGCCGCTTTCCACCCGGAAGTGAAGAGAGCTGCTGGTTGTTCTTTGCTTGCCCACTCACATTCCCCGAGCATGACAACCAAGGAATGAATGTTTGCCAACCCGACGTTAGGAAGAAGAGCCTCGATAGCCTTCACATGCTTGTAGTTCTGACGAAACGGATTCTGGAACTTATAGGTGCTCTTGAAGATTTTCTGGGTCCACTGCTTATCCGATTCCTTGCCATAAATCCGGCCTTTATAGAACTTTGTCTCGACGACAAATATTCCGGTTGGAGCAATGACAATGTGGTCTACCTGCGTTGTATCCCCTTCTGAAACCACCAGTGTGACATCATCCAAAACAACGCACTCCTGCCCACATCGGTTGTGCAGTATTTTTGATAACGCCCACTCTCCGAACCGCCCCTTGATGTTTCGTGAAAACATTCTTAGAAAAGACGCAGCGACCGCCACCGCGAAAAGCAGCCAGATTAAAGGTTGGCTTATCAATGAAGCCAGAACGCCCCCAAAGAGCTGGGAAATGAAGTTTTCAGGCATCAGTTACCTCTCAAAGTTATTTTGTTCTCATAGAACCAAAATGGCCCTTGTTTAGAGCCATTTTGTTTATACGTATCTCAGTAAATTGGCCTTACCCTGGGATAGGATTCGATCACCCGCATAATTGGCCCCAGAAAGCCCTTGTACTCCGGCATCCTCAGCCTGCCATCCAAAACCAGTATGCGACGGTTTTTAGGCTGGTTCTCCAAGCGGATCAGGCGTCCAAGGCCTTGTTTGAAGCGGATAACCGTTTCCATGACTTCCATTGCCCCTTGCTTGCGGGAGCGAGCCAGACGTGCGTGGTAAGACAATGAACGGTTCAGGCCGAAAGGCAGCTTCGGAATGATGAGCGTGGCGATCACATTATCTTTCTCTGCGATTTCCTCATCGCTCAGCCCAATATGCTTGCCGTTGATGTCAAGGCCGGTCCATGCGCCGCCCAATGCAAGCCATAACGGCTTTTCACCAGCTTTCAGAGCATTCAGGTAGGCAACCTTCTGCGCTTCTGTCGTAACGTTCCCGTCAGCTTTGACTATTGGGTTATTGAGCCCCCCTAACCTGTCGTAAACGCCTCTCACATCGGCAAATGATGTCATCAGGACCAGCGTCCCCCCCTCACCCTGGCCGTGAGCTATCACGATTTGCTCAGCAATGTTATCCAGCCAGGCGCTGTGCATTTTCTCTCGGCTCTCAGTGGTTTCATCGCTCTGCTTTCGTCCTACCGGAACAAAACGTTCAGCTTGTTCGAGGGCCAAAGGAGGCAGACAAATTTCATGAACATTGCTTTTCAGCCACGGCGGAGTGATAGGCGTATAGGTTTTGAGCCGACGTTCGGGGATAAACAAGTTGTTTGCGAAGTAACTGCATGTGAACCCCCCCATTTTAGGGAAATACAATGTCGCACTGATACAGATGGCCGCAGAAACCTGCTGCCAAATTGTTCGCATATAAGGCTGGGTATTGATCTCACCAGAGATGATTTGCGGATACCGTTTCACTGGGGAGAATGTCAGCCCAAAGTGGTAGTGAGGTGAGTCAGCCTTATCAATCGCATATTGAAGCGTTCTGATCTGGGCCTTCAAGGAACCAGGTAATTTCCGGTAGTTCTTGGTTGACTTAACGAGGTTGACAATACGGCTTAACGCATGGAAATACTCAACCCCAGGAGTCAGGGATACCTTACCAGCTTCTTTATCTTGATCATCCGCATTGATGATGATGCTGGCCTCCTTTTTTATGTCCTTCATCTTCCCGGCTGGAATGATCCCCGCGTTACTATGGGACTCCAGTTCTTTGATGAAAGACCGGAACGAGAGGTTGTCACTGATCATTCGGGACGCGGTTTCCTCAAGAAGATGCGCTTCATCGACAAAGAGGAACTGATACATAGGCAACAAACCAATGTCATTGTTCTGGTACACCTCCTTGGATAGAAGGTCTTCTCTTCTTTGTAGCTCGTCTATGTCTTCTTTCAAGATGCGCTTGGCCTCATCCGTCGCCTTACCCAGCGCCTCGATTCGAGATGATATATCCCGCTTGGTAGCCTTCAACTCGTCGGTCAAGTCATGCTCGCTCTGTGCGATCCTGATGCGTCGAGTTTTAGCATCTATGGCAAGCATTGCGTGGGTACAGAGCACGATTTCAGGGTAAACATCTTCTCGCACGAACTGACTTTTATAGGCCAGATACCCTGGGTCTTCGCTCGATGCGTCCACCCCCAGCACGACCTCAGACGTAGCAGCATTGGGGAAAAGGCTGACCAGCTCATCAAGCAAATATGCGGGAGCGGCGTCGATTTCACGCTCTTGAAGCAGGCCGGTTTGCATCCATCGTTCGACAGCATGGAGGACTTCTTGAGGGATCTCGTCATCGGCCAGATACCGGCGCAGTTTGTCCACACTCACGAAGCTGTTTCTTCCCAACACAACCCTAAGCGGAACCATCTCCACACCAGCCGCCACCAGTCGCTCATAGGTCTTAGCCATCTGCTGGATGTTGCTTATGGTGTTTGTTGCGATAACAGAGCGCTGCCCTTTTGCAGCGGCGATCTGATTAGCACTGGCAAGGATGGTCAGCGTCTTACCTATCCCTGTTCCACCTTCGACCATGCCGATGCCCCCTTTGGCGAGGGTGTCATTTATCGCATCCGCCAAGATGAGCTGCTCCTTTCTTGGCCTCATCGCAAGGGGATTCAGATAGACGTCCATCATGTGCTCACTTTCTTCCGAGGTAAGCTGGTGATTGACGTAGAGCTCCTTTTCGATCCCAGCGCTCAAAATATAAAAAAGCAGTAGCCCCTCAGGCTGTTTATGCTCTCGCATCAGCGTTCTTATTTTGGCGCTGACTTGCTGGGGGAACGTCAGGTTGTAGTGGAATGCGACACTCCCCTCATCGCTCTGGGCATCCATCTTCGGCCCGAGTCCCCTCTCTATCGCATCGACGATGATTTTCTTCGCAACATCTGCGACTTTTTTTTGATCATCCTTGCTAAGGATGTCTGCTGTGTTGTCAGGCAATAGCGCTTGGGCGAGCTGCTGCGGAATCTTAACCTTCGCCATAATCTTTCCTCTACGAGTTGACTTGGTAAAATCTTACTGATACGCTCTTTATAAGTCAAGAAAAGAGGAGCACCAGCGGTGAACCAATACATGCTCAAACTATGCCTCCCAAGAGGCATAAGCATTGGCCCCAACGAGCTGCGGGAGGCCACTGCGAAAGTCCTGAACGGTCAGGAGAACTGCCATCGTTTTTTTCACTATGACGAAAACGGCAAACCCTTAAATGAAAAGCCTGCCTACAGGTTTGTTGGTGGTAAAGGGTTCGTCGGCTTTGTCAGTGAACGGAGCGAGGAAGACATCAAGGACCTTATGTATCCGGTGCTCCAGGCCATACAAACACCCAAGTTGTTTTCAATGCTCAACGGCTTAATGCCGAAGGTGCAAATTCTGCAATTCGAGAAGAAGGCTTTTGTTACTCAGGAGCCTAACGTTTATCTCGTGTCGCGTTGTATCGACAAAAAGGAGCATCGGAAGGCGCTCGGTGAGGAAGGTCGTCTGACCGTGCTATTCAAAAGCATGTTGGCACAAGCGGTTAAGGAAGGAGTTCTTACAGCTCTTCCGGATGACCAGGACCTTCAACTTCAATTCGCTTCTGTACGTGATCTTGGGCTGGAAACCCAATTCCAAAACCAGAACAAGAAGTGGATGCACATGATGCACGCTCAGTTTATTGCCAATATTGATCTCCAAGGTATTTGGCAAATGGGCGGCATGACATCTCGCGGCCACGGCCTCATTTTCAAGCAAAACAAAAAGGGGGTATTTCAATCATGCCTCTGACAGTTTCGCAAATGATTGCCAAGTATCACCCCATCAATATGGTCAGCAGCACTCATGCAGACCATGACTCACACTGCGGTATCTGCGGAGGTGCCATCAAAGCTGGTGATGCCTGTGACGAGATGGTGTTAACCAAAACCTTTACCAATCAAAATGATTTGGCTGACATGTCAGCACCATACCGTTGTGTTGGCTGCGCCTCTATCATGGCCGATGGCCGCTTCCAAATGCAGCTATCCAGTGTTGTTATCACACCGCAAGCCATTTACCCGTTTGCCAAAAAGGTTGATCGCGGCTTTTTCCTAATCAACCCGCCAGAGCCTCCTTTTGCGATGGTGATAGGAGTTAGCAAGCAGCAGCACGTTGTATGGCGCTCGCCCATAAACCTAAACAACAGACGGTTCCAGATCCAGCTTGGTGATGATCGCGTCGCTATACGCCATTCGCGCTTAATGGACGCAGTGAACGCGGTCAAGTCCATACACACTTGTGATATTTCGGAAATCATCGGCAAAAAAAACAAAGTCAAGGAGAACGCCTCCCCCTTTACTTTTAGCGATATGAAGTCTGCTCGCTCAAGACAAAGTGAGTGGGCATGGTGGGCCTTGTTGCTACGCCAAGAAGGGAAGCATGACGCAGAGTTCAAAGTGCTGGACGAACTGACTGCTGATGAGGCATGGGCGCTCGATTTTTGCCTCGCTGACGATATAAAAAAACCTGAACCAATTTTGCTATAACACCTGGAGACACATCGAATGAACAGCATCAATATCGTTTTGACTACTACCTCTCCCTGGTATGTCGCTTATCCTGAAAATGAATCGAAAGAATTAAAAGGGGTATCTCTGACGCAGAAGAAGTCTGTGTTTGGTCAGCAAGTTCCTTGTTATCTCGGTAACGGCCTCCGAGGCCAGTTCCGTCGTAGCATCGGTCAGTTGATCATCGACTCCTTGCGTGGACGAGGAGAGACTATCCCTGCAAACGTGTTTATTGGCTTGCAAACGGGTTCCGCATCGGCTCAGCCGGATAAATCCATGAATAGCGTCGAAGAGCTGACTCGTTCCGCACAGCATGTTTACATGGGCTTGTTCGGTGGTGGGGCTCGGACATTACGCAGCCGCTATAGCGTATCGGACATCACCCCTATTCTCCATTGCACTGTCGAGACAAATGAAATTGTCGCCCCCAAAGGGATGGTGGATGAGGTTCTGGACAGCCTCCACTACACCGTTAAAGAAGATGGGAAAGAAACCCAGAAGATCATAGAAGGCTGGCAGTTGATCGAAAAACGCTGGTTCACTAAGGTTGACGACTTTGAACGCGGTAATGTCACCTTTGAATTGCTTGATGCCATTGAAAACGGCACCGAAGCTGTATCTGAGTACCTCTCTGGCAATGCAGAAAACAGCAAGCAACGTAAAGCGGCAAAAAGCTCGGAAGGGAATGAAGTCGTTAAAAAAACATCTGTCGCCAACATGCTCGGTTTTGAGACCATCAAGACGGGCGTTAAGATGCACTTCCGAGTTGATTTCGATTCCACTGTTACGAAAGCACAGTTTGGTGCCCTTCTGTTGGCCCTTGAAGCCTGGGTGAACCGCAACTATGTCGGTGGCTGGGGCCGAACCAATTTTGGACGCTTCAAGATTGACGCCATCCGCATCGACTCTGACCGCTTTGAGATCTTTGAAAGCTATACCAGTGAAGCTCTCTACACTGAGGGGAAATTCACGCTTGCCAATATGGCTGATGACATCAAATCCCATGTGGCGGCCTGCAAATCTGAGATCGAAGCAGTTGAGCGCGATGAGATCGTCAGCTACTTCACCAACCTGGTAAAGGCATAAGGTGACATGATGGAGCCGTTAAAAGTCACCTTTAAACTCGGGGGCATGATGGTCATGCCCTCTAACCCGATACACCTGGACGCTTTGATTGCTTATGCCGTCACACAAGAGCGTTTGCCAGAACTGGAGTTTGATCCTCAACCCATATCCTCATTGGCCGAGGAACTTCCCATCGAAAAGTACGAGCAGGATGGTGACTGGTGCTGGAAGGCATCCGCCATCACCCCAAACAACGTGTTTGAACGCAGCTCTCGTCACTACACGCAGCGCATTGACGAAGACGCCTATGCAGAAGCCGCTAAAGGCGGCTTCATACAGTCAGGACGCAAACGCGGCGAATTGGAGAGAATGTCTCACGCGATCAAGATCGACACGTTACGAGGTAGCCAGCGCAATCTTCTCGGCTTTTACCGTACTGCGAGAGTCGATGAGTTAGTAGGCTATATTGTCGGGGATAAAGACCAGATCAGTTATTACCTCAAAGAGTCTGGGCTCATCACTCACATTGGCCCTCGTCGTCGTCAAGGTCATGGGAAAATAGTGGATGTCATCATCGAAAGTGACCAAATGGCCCTTGAAAAATGGATGCTGCGGGTCAAACCATTTAAGTTACTCGATGCTGACGTGGAGGTCTTTGCCACAACCAAGCCTCCATATTTCGACAAGACTTTGATGCAGACTGCGTTTATTCCTGATTTCATTTAAACGCACATATAAAAACAGATGGCCTTACTTTAACTGTTTAGGGGTCATCTGTTTTTTAATGTAAGTTGCCTTGCTCTTTTACAATATGTTTTCTCATTTGCTGTCAGCCCCGCTACAGCGGGGGTTAAAGATGAGCATTGAGTTTGATTGGTGAAGGAAATTTGTCCGCCCCGCACCAGCGGGGGTTGAAGGGCAGCTGGCCGCTATATAAAAACAGCATATTAGTCCGCCCCGCTTGTTCGGGGATTAAAGGTAGTCCGCAGGATCTGGCTGACACCATTTAACGTCTGCCCCGCTTGTACGGGGGTTGAAGGAGAACGCGGCCTGTGCCATGACGCAGGTGCTGGGTCTGCCCCGCTTGTTCGGGGGTTGAAGGAGAGCCATGTAGTCCTTCACAAGCTCTTGTCTGTCTGCCCCGCTTGTAAGGGGGTTGAAGTTCCTCCCAGGCACTGAGCTGCATGAATCCTGAGTCTGCCCCGCTTGTACGGGGGTTGAAGAGATGGTGCGTGGTCAACCAAAGAAACGATTCAGTCTGCCCCGCTTGTACGGGGGTTGAAGGAACGATGTTGTGATCCAATCGCCTTGCATTTCGTCTGTCCCGTACCTACGGGGGTTAAAGGAAATCTTCTGGATCTGGCTGGCACCACTTGATGTCTGTCCCGTACCTACGGGGGTTAAAGTAGGGCGGCTTGATACCCGCCAAGCTCCTTACCGTCTGTCCCGTACCTACGGGGGTTAAAGGGAAAGCCCGGTGTATTGTGCGCACTCGTTTATGTCTGTCCCGTACCTACGGGGGTTAAAGACAGCGTCCTTTGTGAGAGTCGCGCGTTTTTTCGTCTGTCCCGTACCTACGGGGGTTAAAGTCAAGACAATGAAAACGGCGCACAACGACCAAAGTCTGTCCCGTACCTACGGGGGTTAAAGAGTGAATCCAGCCCAATCAGGAAAAACCATTTTGTCTGTCCCGTACCTACGGGGGTTAAAGAGGAAGGCATGGGGTCTTACCTGTTCATCGTTTGTCTGTCCCGTACCTACGGGGGTTAAAGGATGGTGTTTGCCAGGAAGATGAGCCGGAAGTTGTCTGTCCCGTACCTACGGGGGTTAAAGGGTAGAGGAGAGTAATTGTGGCGCGGCTGAGTCGTCTGTCCCGTACCTACGGGGGTTAAAGAGTCCCATGTACCATCAGATCTCCTCGATTTGAGTCTGTCCCGTACCTACGGGGGTTAAAGTAGGAAATGTGGGAAAACCGGGAAACGGATTACGTCTGCCCCGTGCTTGCGGGGGTTAAAAGCATCCGTGGCAACCATTAGATCCGTCCAAGCAGTCTTCCCCGCTTGTGCGGGGGTTGAAGATCAACTGTAAGATACTCTTTATCAGACGGTGGGTCCGCCCCGCCTGCGTGGGGGTTAAAGTTTATCACCGCAGAGTAAAAGAGCTGCCTTTGAGTCCACCCCGCACCAGTGGGGGTTAAAGAGACAAGCTGGCCCTTTGATTATTCCGGTCGAAGTCCGCCCCTCACCAGCGGGGGTTAAAGGGAAGTCATAATCATAGCATCCCAAAAGCCAACGTCCGCCCCGCACCAGCGGGGGTTAAAGTTTATCACCCCAGAGTAAAAGAGCTGCCTTTGAGTCCGCCCCGCACCAGCGGGGGTTAAAGAAAAACGGGGATCTCGACAAGTCGGTTCTCTTAGTCCGCCCCGCACCAGCGGGGGTTAAAGTTGTAGCTATACAGGCTCCACACGAATACTATGGTCCGCCCCGCGCCAGCGGGGGTTAAAGATAACATCTTGATTTGTCATGAGCGCTCATACCGTCTGCCCCGCCCCGGCGGGGGTTAAAGATCTGAGTGGTTAAGAAGTGAAAAAGACTTTGAGTCCGCCCCGCTACAGCGGGGGTTAAAGGTACTGGGCCAGCAGCATAAACACAGTTTTCATGCCTGCCCCTTATGGTTGGGGGTTAAAGGAACTGCCCAATTGCGGAAAGTCATGCAGCTTTTTCTGCCCCGTATGAACGGGGGTTAAAGTACCTGCCTGCCGAGGACCCTCTGCCGGTGTTAGTCAGCCCCGTGTTAGCGGGGGTTAAAGGGGGGAGGTAATGGTTGATCACCTGGTATTTTTGTCAGCCCTGTGTTGGCGGGGGTTAAAGATAATGGCGGAGGTCAGCAAAGGATTAAGCGCCGTCAGCCCCGTGTTAGCGGGGGTTAAAGTATGAGAGCAGGCATAACCCCGATTTCAGATAATAAGTGCGACATTCATGGAAAGGTGTAGAAGAGGAAGCCGACTGCTGAAAGTGGTACGCTCTTCTCGCCAAAGAAACAAGCAGTACTACCATGAATTATCAGCAGTTGACCGAGGGCAGAAGATACCAGATTTCTGCTCTTTTGGAACGGGGAATTTCGGTTTCTGAAATAGCTAAAACCGTTCAGTGCCATCGCTCTACGGTATATCGGGAGCTTAAACGCGGCAGCAAAGGCAGTCATTATTGCCCAAGCGAAGCTCAGGTATTCTCAATCAAAAAACGCACATCAGCGCGGAAATACAGAATACCAAAGGAGCGTGTTGATTTTATCCGCCTCCTTTTAGAAGCAGATTGGAGCCCAGAGCAGATTTCCAGTGTATTAACTCGAGTCGGTGCCTCCGTCAGCCATGAGTGGATCTACCGATTTGTTGCGCAGGATAAACGCTTGGGAGGCAAGTTATATCGCCACTTGAGGCAAGGTCACAAGCGGTATCGTCGCGGTAGAAAAGAGAAAGCGCCAGCGATCAAGAATGCTGTTTCTATCGATGATAGGCCAAGCATCGTTGACAGCAAGGAGCGATTGGGTGATTGGGAAATCGACACCGTATTAGGCAAACATGGCACTGGTGCTATGGTGACAATTTTAGAGCGTAAAACACGATTTTACGTGGTCAAGAAAGTGCCATCGAAGTCAGCAGATGATGTCACCCAAGCCACCATAGAGCTACTCATGCCTTATAAGGAACATGTCCATACCATCACGGCAGATAACGGGAGAGAGTTTGCAGGCCACGAAACCATCGCAAAGGCGTTGGAGGCTGATGTGTACTTTGCCCATCCTTATAGCTCTTGGGAGCGTGGAGCCAATGAGAATGCTAACGGGCTTTTAAGGCAATATGTGAAGAAAGGAACCGACTTAACAACGGTAACAGACAGCGATATTGAATTCGCTGTATCACGGATAAATTATCGACCGAAAAAGTGTTTAGACTTCAAGCAACCAGCGATTGTCTTTAAAGAAATGACATTGGCTGCTTGATATTGGAGAGTGTCGCACTTCGCAGTTGAATTCGGGACCAAACACGTTACTTTGTCCGCCCCGCTACAGCGGGGGTTAAAGATTGAGTGCTCCGGCTTTGCTTGTGTGGTGAAGGTCTGCCCCGCTTGTACGGGGGTTGAAGTATATCCCGCATGTTCTTAATTCCCTGTTCGTAGTCAGCCCCGCGTCAGCGGGGGTTAAAGAGATAATTATCTAATGGGGGACCTTGGACGATTGTCAGCCCCGTGTTAGCGGGGGTTAAAGAAACGTCCCGGTATTTTTTAAAGCAACATAAACTTCCGCCCCGCTTGTGCGGGGGTTAAAGGTCAGATGTAGCATTCAAAGCATCAGTGGTCGAGTATGCCCCGCGTGAGCGGGGGTTAAAGGAGGAAAAGGAATTCACCATGAATGCTAAAAGAGTCTACCCCGTTTATACGGGGGTTAAAGAATCATAGCTTCTCCACGTCGGAGTTCTGATGCGTCCACCCCGCACCTGCGGGGGTTAAAGGTTATAGCCCTCAGTTCCCTTTTTGCGCGTGAAGTCCGCCCCGCGCCTGCGGGGGTTAAAGAGTAGGGTTTGACAGGTTAGTAATTGTAATACCGTCAGCCCCGTGTTAGCGGGGGTTAAAGGAACTGCCCAATTGCGGAAAGTCATGCAGCTTTTTCTGCCCCGTATGAACGGGGGTTGAAGAAATATTTTGTCGATAACAGGAACCTGCATCAGGTCTGCCCTGCGTGAGTGGGGGTTAAAGGGGAAATAAGGCGAATTGGTGGCTGAAACGGTGGTCCGCCCCGCACCTGCGGGGGTTAAAGGATAATTGCCTTCACGGGGGAGGTAATGGCTGAGTCCGCCCCGCCTGCGTGGGGGTTAAAGAAGTTAATTGGACACTTGAGCTACGGGATGACCGTCAGCCCCGTGTTAGCGGGGGTTAAAGATGACCAATCTCCAATTTTATTAACACAGAGCTGTCCGCCCCGCTACAGCGGGGGTTAAAGTACAGTCATCAGCCTATCCGTTATAAACCAGTTGTCTGCCCCGTACCAGCGGGGGTTAAAGAGATAATTATCTAATGGGGGACCTTGGACGATTGTCAGCCCCGTGTTAGCGGGGGTTAAAGGGGAGAGCTCTCTCTTGTATCTGTTTTTTGTGAGTCAGCCCCGCACCAGCGGGGGTTAAAGTGAAAGAGCTTTATGAGCTGAAACGGCTGGTGCGTCCGCCCCGCGTGAGCGGGGGTTAAAGGGTTGATTTATGGGTGTAGTGTAGATATTGCTCGTCCGCCCCGCACCAGCGGGGGTTAAAGGGTAGCTGGCCGCTATATAAAAACAGCATATTAGTCCGCCCCGCTTGTACGGGGGTTGAAGGAACTGCCCAATTGCGGAAAGTCATGCAGCTTTTTCTGCCCCGTATGAGCGGGGGTTTAAATCGAACTATCCGGAATTTCCGGATAGTTGGTATTCCCAATTATAAGGGTTAGCAAAAAGTGTAAAAGAGGAATAAAGTTTCATACTAAACAGTCAAGCAACCCTGATCGAACCGTTTAAGATTAAACATGACCAAAAATAAAGATTCATACCAATTGCTACGACTATGTCCGAACCACACTACAAGTGAGCATTAAAGTATCATACTCGTTGTAACTCACTTCTGGACAGAAATCATTTAGTAGCTTTACTTATTAGCTCCATTTGTGGGCCAATGACCTATCCAGAAAATGCATAATAATTAAACTAATTTGAATATTCATATCTGCTATCTCGAAAAAAAACAGCACTAATTTAAAAATATCGAGCTCTTTTCATCAAGCATTAACTACGTGAAAAGAGCTCTTCATATCACTACAACTGACCACCCACACCTTTAAACTTTTCAACAAAAGCGGCAATTTTCTGAAAAACCGTTTGCTTCTGGGTTCGGTACTGTGGGTTCAATGGGCTAAGTTTGGGCAGCGCCTCATTAAGTGCAGTGCCATTTTCAGAGGCGTACTCACGTTTGAGTGATGACGCAATATAGCGTTTGGCAGCATCGATATTGAGCTTTTCAGAGGCAATGATGGCATCGGCTTCGCGCTTCTGCTCCGCCTGGGCGAACTTGAAGAAAGCGTCGATAATGCTGGCTTTGTCATTGATCTCATCTAGGTTTGTCTGGTTAATAAAATCAACCACCAAGCTCTCTTTCGCTCTATTGCCAAGGCTACCGCGGATCATACGGCGGACTTCTTCAATCAAGCCTTCTTTGCTCTTGTTCTTCTTATTGTGCTCAAAAATAAGTTCAAGAATGTAATCGAGGTTAATTTCTTGAGATTTAAGCAAATCCACCTCAAAGATCACATCGTCCCAATCAACAGTGGACTTATCCTTTTCTTCCCCCTGCTTCTGACGACGTAACCAGTCGCGGGTATCGTTGTAAGTAGAGCGATAATCTTGAATAGCACGCTCGCTAGGCATATCGATAGCTTGCATAGCCTCGATGTCAGCATCGTCCAAATAGTACTTTGACTTAAACTCTGGCTTTGTTGAATAAATCGAACTTTTGCTGAGTTGAAGGATCAGATCACGTATCTTCCCGACAACGCAGACCGTTCCGTGGCAAAGCAAAAGTTCAAAATCACCAACTGGCCCACCTACAATAAAGCCCTCATCAACCGTGGCTCCATAACTTTCTGGCTGGATGATGAAGCTATTCAGGCCTGGTATGAGTCAGCAACACCTTCTTCACGAGGCAGACCTCAGCGCTATTCTGACCTTGCCATCACGACTGTGCTGGTCATTAAACGCGTATTCAGGCTGACCCTGCGCGCTGCGCAGGGCTTTATTGATTCCATTTTTTCTCTGATGAACGTTCCGCTACGCTGCCCGGATTACAGCTGTGTCAGCAGGCGGGCAAAGTCGGTTAATGTCAGTTTCAAAACGCCCACCCGGGGTGAAATCGCACACCTGGTAATTGATTCCACCGGGCTGAAGGTCTTCGGTGAAGGCGAGTGGAAAGTCAAAAAGCATGGCCAGGAACGCCGCCGTATCTGGCGTAAGCTGCATCTCGCCGTTGACAGTAAAACACATGAAATCATCTGCGCTGACCTGTCGCTGAACAACGTTACGGACTCAGAGGCCTTCCCCGGGTTAATCCGGCAAACCCACCGGAAAATCAGGTCAGCCGCCGCCGATGGCGCTTACGATACCCGGCTATGTCACGATGAACTGCGGCGTAAGAAAATCAGCGCGCTTATCCCTCCCCGAAAAGGTGCGGGTTACTGGCCCGGTGAATATGCAGACCGTAACCGTGCAGTGGCTAATCAGCGAATGACCGGGAGTAATGCGCGGTGGAAATGGACAACAGATTACAACCGTCGCTCGATAGCGGAAACGGCGATGTACCGGGTAAAACAGCTGTTCGGGGGTTCACTGACACTGCGTGACTACGATGGTCAGGTTGCAGAGGCTATGGCCCTGGTACGAGCGCTGAACAAAATGACGAAAGCAGGTATGCCTGAAAGCGTGCGTATTGCCTGAAAACACAACCCGCTACGGGGGAGACTTACCCGAAATCTGATTTATTCAACAAAGCCTTAAACTCTTCAACGGCTTGTTCATCACTGGTATCTAAGCTTTGCAGCGCTTTTAATCCAGCAAACTCATCGTAGTTTTGTAAAATATTTTCTGCTTTTAGGTATTCACCAAACAGCTTGGCAAATTCTTTTTTATCTTGTTCTTTTTCAATATGTTCTGGGTTTGGAAAACGTTCTTGCAGCTCTTTCACGATATCAACAAAACCTCGACGCGCTTGACCAGTAGCAATATCGTTAAAGCCTTCCATGTATTCTTTGTAGCTCTTCTCCAACACCACATTTTTGGTGTTTTTGTCTCCAAACAAGGTGATGGCATCAATGGTTGCCTGTTCCAAATCACGGAAGGTAACAATATTGCCAAAGGTCTTCGTCGCATCATAAATGCGGTTAGTGCGAGAAAATGCCTGCATCAAGCCGTGATAGCGCAAATTCTTATCAACAAACAAGGTGTTAAGCGTAGGCGCATCAAAGCCCGTTAAAAACATCCCCACCACTATGAGCAGATCTATTTCTTGATTCTTCACGCGCTGAGCAAGGTCACGGTAGTAGTTCTGAAAGCCATTACTGTCCACGCCATAGTTAGATTTAAACATGGCGTTGTAATCTTTAATCGCGGCGCTCAAAAACTCTTTTGCGCTGCTGTTCATGGCACTGACTTCAAAACTCTCATCTAAAATATCACCAATGGCGTCCTGCTCTTCATTGGCAGCAAATGAGAAGATAGTTGCAATGCGCAGAGGTTTACTTGTAGGTCCATTCTCAGCCTCGGCCTGCAATGTTTTGAAGGTTTCATAGTAGGCTTTCGCCGCATCAACACTACTGACCGCAAACATGGCGTTAAACCCTTTGGCGCCAGAATAGGCTCGATGTGTTTTCTGGTTAAAATGGCTCAGAATATACTGCGAGATTTCACCAATGCGCATTGGATGTAAGAAGGCTTTCTTATTCTCCGCCGCACTAAGCTTCTTATCATCCTGCTCAGTCTCAATGCTCTTAAATTGCGGACGAACATCGTTATAGTCCACTTTGAACTTGAGTACTTTTTCATCACGAATGGCATCGGTGATCACATACGTGTGCAACTGCTGGCCAAACACGCTACCCGTGGTTTCTGCGCCCAGTGCATTTTCTGGGAAAATGGGCGTACCTGTGAAGCCAAACTGGTAGTACTTTTTGAATTTCTTCTTCAGGTTTTTCTGCGCCTCACCGAACTGGCTTCGATGACACTCATCAAAAATAAAAACGACTTGCTTGTTGTATATAGCTAAATCGCTTTCGCTTTTGATTAAGTTGTTGAGCTTTTGGATTGTGGTGACGACAATCTTGTTATCGTCTTTATCCAGGTTACTCTTAAGCCCTGCGGTACTGTCTGAACCGTTCACACTATCAGGCGAGAACCGCTGATACTCTTTCATCGTCTGATAGTCGAGGTCTTTTCGGTCCACCACAAAGAAGACTTTATCGATACAGTCTAAATCGGTGGCCAAACGTGCCGCTTTAAAGCTGGTGAGTGTTTTGCCTGAACCCGTAGTGTGCCAAATGTACCCACCGCTCTCGGTGCTGCTCCAGTTCTTAGCGTTAAACGCGCTCTTTATCTTCCATAAAATGCGCTCAGTAGCCGCAATTTGGTAAGGGCGCATTACAAGTAAGGTATTGCTGACGTCAAACACCGAGTAACGCAAGATCACTTCAAGCAAGGTCTCTTTCTGGAAAAAAGTGGCGGTAAAATCTTTTAAATCCTTGATCAGCGTATTGTCTGACTTCGCCCAGTTCATCGTAAAATCGAAGCTGTTTTTGTCGCGCTTGGTGGTATTGGCAAAATAGCGCGTGTCGGTGCCATTAGAGATCACAAAAAGCTGCAAGAACTTGTACAAGGAGTGATCGCTATTAAAGCTTTCTTTGCTGTAGCGATGTATTTGATTAAACGCCTCACGGATCGCCACACCACGCTTTTTCAGTTCGATTTGCACCAAAGGCAAACCATTGATCAAAATCGTCACATCGTAACGGTTGGCATGGCTTCCCGTTTGCTCAAACTGCTTAATGACCTGCACTTTGTTACGAGCAATGGTCTTCTTATCAAACAGGTAGATGTTTTCTATATGGCCATCATCAAAGACAAAATCGAAAATATAGTCACTGTGCACTTTGCGAGTTTTATCAAGAATATTGTCGCTTGGTGTGTTCAGGTATTGCTCGCAAAAGCGAGCCCACTCGGCATCGGTAAATTCGACCTTATTAAGGGCTTGTAGCTGCTTGCGCACATTCGCCAGCATGGCATCGGGCGTGGTTAGTGCCGATAAATACTCATAGCCCTGGTTGCTTAGGTCCTGAATCAGCTCACGTTCTAAATCACCTTCGCTTTGAAAGCTTTCGTTAACCTGCCACTCTTTAGTGTATTTATCTAACACAATAAAGTTATTGGATTCTGCCACCGCTTTATAAGTCGTCATTCGTTTACATCCTTTTTTGTTAGCCGTGGTGTTTTCCAAAATGGAACCAGCCACTGCATCGCATTATTCAGTGACTTGCCAATGGCCGGTTTTATCTGAACCTACCCGAGTTAACCTGCCTTCTTTTTGTAGTTTGCTAATGGCGCGACCAATGGTTCTAACGTCTTTATTCAAGGTATCAGCGAGTTGTTGTCGGGTTAGCTCGGGCGTGTTACTGAGCAATGCTAAAATAGCTTCAGGCGTTTTAAGGCCCGTTACATTGATAAGGGTATTTACAGGGGCGTTTTTACCTTCCTTTAGAGGGGCGTTTACAGAGGCGTTTTGTGCTAGCGTTTGCTGAATGACCGACAACATAAAATGAATAAACGGCGTACTGTCTGCTTGGTTATCAGCCTGCTCAAGGGCGTGATAATAGGCTTGCTGATGGTCTTTAATCACACTTTCTAGCGGCAAAGATAAAAACAACGGATGCCACTTGGACAAAATCAGCGTTTGCCATAACCGCCCCATTCGGCCGTTACCATCGGCAAAGGGGTGAATAAACTCAAATTCGTAATGGAATACACAACTGGCGATCAATGGGTGATCTTTTGTTTGCTTAAGCCATTGGATTAAATCAGCCATTAAACCGGATACCTGATGCGCAGGCGGCGCAACATGGTGCACCACACCACCTTTATCGATACCCACGCCTTTACTGCGAAACTCACCGGCATTTACAAGAATATCTGACAGCATTAAACCGTGAGCTGTGAGTAAATCGTCAATGGCGCTAGGTGTAAAGGTAGGAAGTGCATCATAAGCGGCAATTGCACCTTTTACCTCGGCCAGCTCGCGTACGCTACCCAGCACGGGCTTACCTTCAACAATGGCGGTGATTTGCTCTTCGGTTAACGTATTGCCTTCAATCGCCAGCGTGCCGGTAATGGTTTTAATGCGGTTTTGCTTGCGCAGTTGCGGCGAGGCATTGAGCTGGCTGGCGTTTAATTCACCCACCTGCTGGCTGATTTGCGCCACCAAGTTCAAAATATCGGTGGTGATGGTAAAAGGTGGTTGATAGGCCATTAAGCTGCCTCATCTGAATGAGGTTTAGGGAAGCTCAGCAGCAAATCTCGGTAATATTCGTATTGCTTCTGGCGCAGATCGATTTCGCGGGGCAGACCTTCGGTAATGGAGCTCGTTAGAGTGTCAAATTTGTCGAGAATAGTAACGATTCGTTCTTGTTCCGAAAGAGATTTTTCTCTATTGCTAGCAAATGGAATAGGAACCAAATACTCCATGATTTTTGGCTTATTTCCTCGTGGCATTTTTGCGCCTTTTGCATGTTGCATGTTGTATTCAAAAAACTTGTCATCAGCTAAAACTTGATACAAATATCGTGGATTTATAGCTGTATCAGTCGTCTGAACAACAAGAACATCGCCATTCGTGCCGCCAACTCGATCTGCATGCCATATCTTCTTCAAATAAGGACGTATATTCCCAATTAAGATATCATCAGGATTGTATTGTGTAAGATTTCCACTATCAGGGGTTCGAGTGGAGTCTATTTTACCAGCTCGATTCTGAAGTAAGCTTTCAACACCAACGTAATTGCTGTCATCTAGTTCTGTGTAACTAATACGAGCCTTTGAATACTCGGCTATTTCACTCAAAGCCCTCCACTCAACGTCACCCTCTTCAAAACTTAGCAACTTGTCGCGGTAGTAGTTGTATTGTTTTTTACGCATGTTAAGCTCGGCGGTCAGCTCGGCGGTCATGGCGGTAAATGCGTCCAGAATACGCACTATTTCAGCTTGTATTGCCAGCGATTTTTCTGGGTTATCTGGGCATGGGATGGGGACTACAAGTTTTTTTACTATTCCCGCATTAATATTGGTCTGCGAGCCAGACCCGAGTGACTTTATATATTCATATTGGCTTAATAAAAAATGAAACACATATCGGTAATTAGCTATATTCCCATCTAGTTGTATGTTCGCGCATGCTTGATTTGTGGTCATAGGAATTTTGTTAATGCCAATTTTCCCAACCGTTGCTCCATACATAGCTACAATAACGCAATTTGCAGGAATCCATTTTGCGCTTGAGTTATCAACTCCAGCTTCAGTAATTTTTACGCCAGTATCCCAGATTTCATCAAAATTAACTTCTTGAGTACGCAGCCAAGGAATATCACCATCATAAAATTCGGCAACACCTGTTTTTGGTGTACCACCAGAAGAAATCTTTACAGAAATGTCATCTAATGGTTTCCACTCAACATCTACCCCATCCAGCAGTTTCTCTAAATAGTTCAACTGACTCATGCCTCAATCTCCTCAGCCTCAATTTCCGCTACAATGGCGTCAATATCACGGCGAAGCGCATCAATTTTAGCAACGGTGGTTTTAAGCTCGGCATTAAGCTCTGTAATATCCACTAACTCGCGATTATCTTTCGCTTCTACATAACTGCTCACCGAAAGGTTGTAGCTGTTGCCTGCGATAACATCCAAATCAACGGATTTAGCAAAGTGATCTACGTTTTCTTTGTTGGCAAACACCTTGATGATCTGCTCAATGTGCTCATTGCTTAGGGTGTTGTTATTGGTTTCTTTTTTAAACAGGCCACTGGCATCAATAAACTGGGTGGTGGTGTCGGTTTTGTGTTTAGACAGCACTAAGATATTCACCGCAATGGTGGTGCCAAAAAACAGGTTTGGTGCCAATGAAATCACGGTTTCAACGTAGTTATTATCTACAAGGTATTGACGAATTTTTTGCTCAGCACCACCACGGTAAAAAATACCGGGGAAGCAAACAATGGCTGCGCGGCCTTTGCTTGATAGGTAACTCAGTGCATGCAGCACAAAGGCAAAGTCGGCTTTTGATTTAGGCGCCAGCACACCTGCGGGTGCAAAGCGGTCATCGTTGATTAGAGTTGGGTCATCGCTACCAATCCATTTCACCGAATAAGGCGGGTTAGAGACAATGGCATCAAACGGCTTGTCGTCTAAAAAGTGCGGTTCGGTTAAGGTATCACCCAACTGAATATTAAACTTGTCGTAGTTAATGTTGTGCAAAAACATGTTCATACGCGCTAAGTTGTAGGTGGTGTGGTTGAGCTCTTGGCCAAAAAAACCATCTTCAATGATATGCGCATCGAAGTGCTTTTTGGCTTGTAACAGCAACGAGCCTGAACCTGCCGCAGGGTCATAGATTTTATTGACACTGGTTTGGCCATGCATGGCCAGCTGCGCGATTAATTTTGAGACGTGCTGAGGCGTGAAAAACTCGCCACCGGATTTACCGGCATTGGCGGCATAGTTTGAAATCAGGAATTCGTAGGCATCACCAAACAAGTCGTTTTCGTTATCTTCAAACTGATTAATGTTTAAACCAGCCACGCCTTTTAACACAGTGGCTAGGCGTTTGTTTTTTGCTTCTACCGTATTACCTAAGCGATTACTGGTGGTATCAAAATCGGCAAACAAGCCTTTGATGTCTTTCTCTGACTCATAGCCGTTGGCTGAGTTTTCGATTGCAGCAAAAATTGCTGCTAAATCCGTATTTAAATTTTCGTTTTTGTGTGCATTAGCCGCCAGATTACTAAACAACTGGCTAGGATAAAGAAAATAACCTTTGGTTTTAATGGCATCTTCTTTCGCAAACTTGATGTTTTCGTCATCGTCAGGCATGGCCGCATAATTAACGCTCTCATCACCACCTGTGATGTAGTTGACAAAGTTTTCACTGATAAAGCGGTAGAACAGCGTACCCAGTACATATTGTTTAAAATCCCAACCATCCACTGAGCCTCTTACATCGTTGGCAATCGCCCATATTTGGCGTTGAAGTTCGGCACGTTGTTGTAAACTTGTCATTATTAGAATTCCTGATCGTTCTAAATTGCACTTTATGAGGGCAACCTATTAATTATTAATTTAGGGTATCCGGAATTTCTGGTTGATAAAATGCCAAAGATGTAAAGAAGAAAATCTTTCTCAGCGGATTATCTGATTGATCCTCTTCAGCCTACTCTACTGCCAATTTTCTGTTTCCACCTTCGCCTGAGTCTTCATAGCGATGCTGACTAGGGAGGACAGCGAGAGCTGGGCAAGCGTCAAAGCGGTTCTGGTTCATGCGCAATCCGGACACCTGCACAACATTCCTCTTGTAAGAAACCGATCAAATTCTCTAGGTGCCCATACTCGGGTATACAGACAATCGTGCGGCTATGTTTCTCCTGCCGGATCAGCCCTACCTTGGCCATGCGCGCAAGGTGATGTGATAGCGTCGAAGCAGGAATACCCAGCCCCTTCTGGATATCTCCGACCGAAGCCCCATCATGGCCAGCTTTGACCAGAAAGCGGAACACGGACAGTCGGTGACTATTCCCTAGCTCAGCTAAGCTGGCTGCAACCTTTTCGTGATCCATAGCACGCCCCAATAATTCGATGTTTCTAGAATTATAGTTGACAGGTCGGATAAACGCAAGTAGGCTGCGTACATCATTTCGACAATACTAGAAATATAGGAGTAATATTGAATGTCATCTCAACTCCAAGACGCTCTAGGCATGTTCGCCTTTCTCGCTATCGAGCTATCGGTTTTATTCATTGGCATTAGCTTGCTGGTCGGAGTTCTTCAACGTCACATCCCACCATCCAAGGTGGAAGCGTTACTGACTTCCAGTGGGAAGCGAGGCTATTTTCTTGCTGCTGGTTTAGGAGCTATAACGCCCTTCTGTAGTTGCTCGACTATCCCCATGTTGAAAGGGTTGATTCGGGCACGGGCCGGTTTTGGGCCGATGATGGTGTTTCTTTTCTCATCTCCGTTGCTGAATCCTATCGTCGTCGGCCTGCTGGTTGCCACGTTTGGATGGACACTTACTGCTATCTATGTGCTCGCCGCTTTGGTGGTCGCGGTAGGTGCCGGATGGCTGCTTCACACGCTTGGCTTCGAGCGTTATGTGCGCCGGACGGCGACACAAGAGAGCAGTGGATGTAGTTCATCAGCAAGCCCGTGCAGTGCTACATCGACCGCATCGAGTTGCGGCACCAACAGCTGCGACACCACTCCGAAGACGGCTTCTTGCGGGGCTGATAGGAAGACAACAGTCTCTACGTCTAGCGAATGCTGTGACAGTCAACCCACTGTCACGGTTAAGAAAGAAGGGAAGTACAGTGGTGTGTGGCGGGAAGCTTGGTCGGACTTTATCGATGTGTTGCCTTACCTGCTCATCGGTATTGCGATTGGCAGCGTGATCTATGGTTTCATGCCCACTGACTTATTGGAGCAGTATGCAGGCCCAGATAATCCCTTTGCCATTCCAGTTGCCGCTGTCATCGGCGTGCCGTTGTATATTCGCGCTGAAGCCGTCATACCTCTGGCAGCGGCTCTGATGGCCAAAGGCGTGGGTGCCGGGACGGTGCTAGCGTTGATCATCGGCAGTGCCGGAGCCAGCCTGACTGAGCTCATTCTGTTGCGCTCTTTGTTCACGCTGAAGCTTTTAGCGGCGTTTTTAGCAGTCATTTTTGCTATGGCGATGATTGCCGGTTACGCCACCTACCTGTTTTTCTGATCAAGGCGGGAGATGATTAATTCGTTAAGCCTTCCTGGGTACCAGTTGGTGGATTCTGATGAGCAGAATGAAGACATACATTTTCGGCTTGAAGCACCTACACCAGTAGCCTGCGAGGGGTGCGGCGTGCAGGGTGAGTTCGTGCGGTTCGGCAAGCGTGACGTTCCCTATCGTGATCTGCCCATCCACGGCAAGCGGGTCACTCTCTGGGTGGTCCGCCGCCGATACACCTGCCGGGCCTGCAAGACAACATTCAGGCCCCAGCTACCGGAGATGGTGGACGGATTCCGTATGACACTGCGGCTGCATGAGTACGTGGAGAAGGAATCCTTCAACCACCCCTACACCTTTGTGGCGGCACAGACCGGCCTGGACGAGAAGACGGTGCGCGACATCTTCAACGCCCGCGCCGAGTTCCTGGGGCGCTGGCACCGCTTCGAGACGCCCCGCATCCTGGGCATTGACGAGCTATACCTGAACAAGCGCTACCGCTGCATTCTGACCAACATTGAGGAGCGAACCCTGCTCGACCTGCTGGCCACCCGCCGCCAGGACGTGGTGACCAACTACCTGATGAAGCTGAAAGACCGGCAGAAGGTCGAGATCGTCAGCATGGACATGTGGAACCCCTACCGGGCAGCGGTCAAGGCTGTGCTGCCCCAGGCCCGTATCGTGGTCGATAAGTTCCATGTGGTGCGCATGGCCAACGATGCCCTAGAGAGAGTGCGCAAGGGCCTCAGAAAGGAGCTGAAACCGTCCCAGAGCCGGACTCTCAAGGTAGACCGGAAAATCCTGCTGAAACGCGCTCACGAAGTCTCAGACCGGGAGCGCCTCATCATGGAGACCTGGACAGGCGCGTTCCCGCAACTGCTGGCCGCCTACGAGCACAAGGAGCGCTTCTACGGCATCTGGGACGCCACCACACGGCTCCAGGCAGAAGCCGCCCTGGACGAGTGGATAGCCACCATCCCGAAGGGCCAAAAGGAAGTCTGGAGCGATCTGGTCAGGGCAGTGGGAAACTGGCGCGAAGAGACCATGACCTACTTCGAGACGGACATGCCCGTCACCAACGCTTACACGGAGTCCATCAACCGACTGGCCAAGGACAAGAACCGTGAAGGGCGCGGTTACTCCTTCGAGGTGATGCGGGCACGAATGCTCTACACCACGAAGCACAAGAAGAAGGCACCGACTGCGAAGGTCTCTCCTTTCTACAAGAAAACCATCGGTTACGGACTGCCGGACTTCGCAGAGGAACTCAACTACGGAGTCGATCTATCAACCATCTGATAATGGTATCAGGTTGGTGGGGTAAAGGTGCCCCATCAACCATTAAATCCGTATACCCTTAATTTACTTGCTCTAGTTCTACTAAAGCTTGTTCTGCGATATGCCAAGGTAGACGCCTGCCATTGGCTTGCATCTGCTTATAGGCTGCTCGCGCTTGTTCGGTATTGATTTGCTGATGAACCACCAGTTGGCTTACTAGCCAAACTGTGCCTTTAACAATGGCAGCTTCTTTTTCTGCTGCTTTTCTCAGTGCCATATCACCAGTCAGTAAAGGACACTGTTCTTGCTTTGCTAAAGCAAGGGCAAAACAATCGTTTCGGCTCGCTTGGGTATAGGTCCCCGTTAGCTGCATGGCATACATCATTGATTCTGCAGAAACCTCTTTTAGCGCTAACCCTAAATCCAGAAGGTGGGGATGATCTTCTTCAAGTTCTTCAACAAAAAGAATATCTGGCGTTGCAAAGTCATAGGGCAACTGAAACATTGCTTCCAGTAAACCACCTTCTTCCATGTCAATGAGGATATTGGCATCACTAATTAGCAGCTGCTGCACGGCTAGCCTCCTGAGCTAACTGTGCTTGAGTCGGCACCTCCAACTTTCGTTCTTTACGAAAGCTAGAAACAGACATGCCAAGTAACTCTGCAGCTTTTGACTCCCCTATGTATTCTTCACCTAAAGCACGATATACCAACTGCTTATGTAGATAAGTCGATTCATGAGGGTATGCTTTTCCTGGCTCCTCCGTTCGCCAGCCATTTTTGCTAAACAGCATAAATAGGTTTTTCTGAGTCGCAGGCGTAATTATTCCACATTGGCCAGCTCGAAACAGTGCCGCTAGCATGCTAATACCGTATTCGTGCTTTAGCATCAGTAATTCACGCGGTTCAATATGACGGCGCTTTTCACCCAAGTGTTCAATAAGTGATTGGGTAGGTAAAAGAAATGCACCAGCAAAGGCATTACAAGCCTTCTCCTCATCAATCCCTTCAGCTAAACGACCATGCACGACTAAGTGCCCAAGTTCATGGGCCAAGGTGAAGCGCTGACGGTCACCACTTTGGGCGGTAGAGATCACCACTACAGGAGTGCTACCAATCTTGCCCGCTAAACCGTCAAACTTCTTATCTGTTTCCACATCCGTGGTAATAATCATCACGCCCTTAGCTTCGAGGGTATCGATCATATCGTGAATAGGGTTTAGCCCTAGCTCCCAAGCATGGCGCATCTGAATAGCCAAGTCTTCCGCTTGTTCTAAGCTAAAGATTTGTTCTGGAAGTTCATCAGGTAGAGCAAACTCAGGGATCGGTTTTACCGAGTCCGGATAAAGCTCTAAGAGCTCCTGCCAGCGTTCAGCTTGGTCTAATACGTCACCATTGATTCGGTCTAACACTTTCTTTGGTGTGCTCGCACGCTTGCGGTACTCAACACCCTCTAACTTCACCTTGGTCGGCCGAAAGAAGTACTCGCTGCGCACATCTAGCGCTTTTGCAAGCTTAAGTAGATTTGAAGAAGAGGGCATAGTCGTGCCATGTTCGTACTTTTTAATGGCGTTAGCGGATAGGCCAACTTCGCTGGCTAATGCATTCATTGATAGCCCGGCAGCCTTGCGGGCTCGTTCTAGGCGCTCTGCAAACATGGTATCCTCTCAGCAATGGCTTGGTTTATAAAATTGACAAAACTGTGATTAATATAAACCGAATTGCCTTAATTTGCTATCTAATTTGCAGTCCCGAACTCTCCATTTTGCTCATTATCCAATCTACCACCTGCTCATGCGCATGGCTTTAACACAATAATGTTACAACTCTATATCCTCAGATATATTAAGGGCATCTTCCATCTCTACCCCTAAATAACGAATTGTGTTATCCAACTTGGCGTGACCAAGCAATAGCTGTACGGCTCGGATGTTTTTCGTTCGTGCATAGATCAAGGTTGCCTTTGTTCTTCGCATAGAGTGAGTACCATACAGGTAATAGTCATAACCAAGTTGTGACGCCCAGCGACGAATTATAGTTGCATAGCAGCTATAGCTCATAGGTCTCCCGTTCTTACGAGGGCTAGGGAATATATAACTTGATGACGATAAGCCACTTTGCATTAAATACTGTGTTAATGATTGAGCTGTACGAGAAGTTATTTCAAATTGAACCTCACGTTCCGTTTTACTCTGTTGATAAAGAACTCTATTTTGAATAACACCACCCGATGAAATATCTCGAACTTTCATTCTGAGCAAATCACATGAACGTAATTTACAATCGATGGCGAGGTTGAGCAGAGCCAACTCCATAATATTACCTTCGATTTCGAGCCTGGTACGGATACGCCAGATATCCTCAAGCTTAAAGGGCTTTTTCTGCCCAGTTAAATGACCTTTCTTCGTCCACATACGCTATCTCCTGTATGACTACTTACTGAAATGGCCTTATTAATTTTAGCTGAAGAGCGATAAATTAAAGGTGCATGAATATGCAATTGAAAATTGCAGCAAAAACTGAAGGTAGAGTATTTGGTCTAGCTAATAATGGGGCATAAATGGTTTTGAAATGGCAGCTTACCTATGTGATGGCTGTCATTTCAGTATGAAACTTTAATACTCAGTATTAATCTTTATTACTTAGTATGAGACTTTATTCCTATCCCACAAAAAGACCTTAAGGCTCCTTTTTTTATTCCGCTTTAGGTCAACACATTATTCATTTCGTTCAAACACGGTCACGAGAACGCGCTTCTTGTTGTCATCGTTGATCACCATGAGGTACTTGAATTTGGAATCGCGGTGGCCCCAGACTTCCACGTTATCGACGCGGCCATACTTTCTGGCTTTATGGCGAGCCACCTTCTCGTCAAAAGGCTGGACCTGTAGCTCTGGATGCTGGAGGCGGCCAACGAGTGAGGCCCACGGTTTTTTGGGGTCTCCAGAGGTTATCCGGGCCTGATACTGATCGATGGCATGTTGAGTCACCAGGACGGGGCCAATGGCTGGTGTAAAGATTTCGTCATGGGTCTGGGTATAGGCCTGTTTGTCCACATCGAGGAGCTCAACATTCCCTTCCCCTGGCTCATCCATGAACTCCATGCTCTGCGACACCTCAATGGTTGCGCCTTTCAAACGCCCAGTGAGACAAGCCGCAAACTTGAAAGCAAACTTCTTGCTGGATTTGCCCAGCGCCAGCTTCTTGATTGCGCCTTTAGAGACCACCAGCTTGTAACCCGAACCGGCACCAGGTTCACGGCAAAACACCTGCTTATCCAGAGCCAGGTAGCGAATTGCGACGAGCTCAGCCAATAAGTCAGCCTCTTCGTGATCAAAGTCGATACGGACATCGAGGATGCCTTTCCGTTTTGTACCAACGCGCCAAAATACCAGAGCTGAGTTGTTTGAGGTTTTTTTCGAGACAGTAGTCAATGTCATCATGGTGAATTTCTCCATTGCCGGGATAGTGGTCGGCATCGCCGCCAGCATCCCTATTCGTTAGGGTTCATTTAGATGCTATCACGGGATTTTAAAATGCAACCCCTGGTGACAGTCTATTTATCATCCCATGATCGGTTATAGGCTCGGGCCAGGCGTTTCTCGATCACGTCTGAAAGGCTGCAATCATCAACCTCTGATAACCGCTTCAAGATACGGTGGGCTTTATCGCTGATGGTAATGCTCTTTCCTGCCCCTGCTCCCCGTCTGCGACTCTGCCGGATAGACGTCGCTAACTTGGCCTGCTGGTCGCTGCTGAGGTACTTGCCTACCCACCACGAAATAGACTGCCCATCTTGGCTGAGTTCGTTTAACTTCTCGACGGCCTCCGCTTTGAGTTCACGAGGAGTATCAAACCAGAATTTGGGGCGGGAAACAGATCGAAGAAGATAGACGCTGGCTGCGGTCGCGTCCTCGTCAGATATTCTCATGGTTTCGCCATTATCGTTACATGTCACGTTTAGCAAGTGTGACATGTAACGCCAATAAACGCTAGGCATAAAAAAAGGCCAGCTATTGCTGGCCCTTTGGTTCATGTTCGCGGTTATTACTTAGGCGTTGTGATGCTTTTTTTCTTTCTGTCTCTCATGGTAGAGATACAGACTGCCGCCAGTGACGACAGTGAAAAATATGAGCAACCCCAACATGCCTAATGTGAAAGCGTCCATTTGACCCCCTTAGGAATTGCTGACCTTGGTTAAGATTATACCATAGATCCACAGGATAACCCCAATTACCAACACCAAACCGGCTTCTTTGACGGTTATAGTGTCCCCAGATACAGCCAATCCTACAATACCGACACCGATGGCTGTTACGGCGACCTTACGCAGGTCTTCACCGATAGCTCCCAGAGTCTTCTTGTCAGGAGAGAAAAGACGCACAAACCACGTCTTAATACGCAAAAACTTTTTCATGATTACCTCCATAGTTAAAGAGGAGGCGAATCATGCCCGAGAGGGCATGAACACCCCCTCAGGGTTAAAGTTTTAGGCAGACAAAGCTGTTGGCTTCGTCTTGTTCATCTTCATTGAGTTAATGATCTTCGTCGCTTCATCAGCAAACGGGCCAGTAACTTGGATCGGCTCCCTTCTTGCGAAGGAGGCTGTCACCATCATTCTCTGGCCGTGCATCAAATGACGATACCGAGACCGCATAAGCTCAACGTAGGCCGCAGAGTCCCCCTCCCACCCCTCAGGGGGAGAGAAGGGGCACACCGCGTCATTACCAGGCGTTGTATCAACCTTCGAGACATCAATGACGGCCATACTCAGCTCTCCTTCTCGCAATGAAATCGCGCAGGTAGCGAGCATTCGGGAAACCGAGGCTTCCCTGACTCATCAGGACATCGTTCCAGTCAATCCCTTTCGCTCTGGGCGGGATCGGGAGCTTAGGCAGCAGGACGTACACACGAATGCCGCGCTTCTCCAGCTTGGCTTTCAGCACGTTCGCTGACTTCTCACCAGTCACAGACTTATCTTTGTCAGCCCAGATCAGTACGGTGTGAACACCTTCTGGAACCTCGAAGGACTCCATCAGGGTCGCATTGACCGTTGACCAAACCGGGATTTGAGTGACTCGATAAGCTGACAGGGCTGTTTCCAGCCCTTCTGCAACACCCAGGATACCCTCAGTCGGTTCACCGAGGCGGATGGCCGCGCCATTGACATCCAAACCGTCAGGAATGGGCATCATCTTTTTGGCGTTGCCGACCTTGGCTTTTTTACCGTTTTGGGTGAGATAGGTGCGGTGGAGCGTTACCAGGTTGCCTTCCACATCTCGGATAGCGCAGACGATAGCCGGGAATTTCCCAACTTCATTGCCATCTTCGTCGTAGTAGGCCATAGCCGGATTGAACCGCAGACAGTCTGTTTTTTCTACTTCATCAACCTTGAACAGAAGCTCGCGGTTTTTGAAGTACAGACGCATTGGCTCAGTCACATGACTGGAGAACGGCAAACACTCGTTCCATACCTTCTCGATTTTCTCACGGAGACGAGCACTGTAAGCGCGTTCGCGCTCCATTCTCTTCTCCATTTCTTCTTGGAGCTCAAGCAGCCAAGGCTTAGGTTGTTCACGAAACATCGGAACAACTTTCGGCTTGTTTTCGCTGCTTTGCTCTTCCGGTTGTGTGGCCGCAGGTTGTACTTGCGGTGCCGGAGCTTCTACCGTGCGGTTGACCACAGGGGCCGACTCAACATGGTGACTCACCGGCTCAACACCACCGTTCGAGCGAGCGCGGAACTGCGTTACCGTAGCGCCGCGACGTTCCACCAGCCAGGTGTTGCGATGCGTTTGCATAGGTTGTTCTCTCACAACATTCCCCTGCTCGTCCTTAACTTCAACGACGACAGTTACAGGCTCGCGCCCGAGGTTTGTCATGACGATCTCATCCCCATACTTGGCTTCACTTTCACCAATGGCTCTTTCAAGATCCACGCCCCAGATGGTGCGTTCCAAACCGCTCTTGTCACGGATGAAGGCAAAGTAGCTGAGCTCGTTGTCTTCGTTATGCTCATAAGGAGCTTTACCGTGGGCAATCAGAGTACCGGCAATGGATTTTTTACGATTCTTGGAATCGAGAACCTTGTTATTCACCTTCATAGGCTCTTGCTGAACAGGCGCTTTGGTCTGGGCAGGAGCTCGTGTAGGTGCAGCGGCTTGTTGATACTGGGGTTGCTCTTTCTCAACCCCCAGATAATCACCAACCTCGCTCAGGCACTGTTTAAAGTCCCAGTTATTGAGCCACATCAGCAGCTCAAAACCATCATGATTGGCACCGCATGTATTGCATACGCCGCCACCAGTCAGGTGGGCATCCTTGAACAGTCGGAAGCCATCTTTCCCGCCGTGGATAGGACAAGAAACATGACGACCAGGTTTACGGAGAGCTGGTTCAAGATGGGGCGCTAGGGCCGCCAGGATGAATAGCCAGTTTCCGTTTGCAGCTTCACGAACGGTGTCAGCTTTGTAGTAAGACATAGGTTTTCTCCTTAGCGTGAACCCCAGCATCGAGGCTTCCTTAAACCCCCGTCGCCAGGGTTTTAAGGAAACCCCGACACCGGGAGAATGTGCCAAGGAGGCTCCCCAGCCGGGGAGAACTCCCCGGCGAGGGGTTTAAAAAGGTCGCCCCCGAAACGGAGGCGAATTTTGTGAATATCACAAGCACAAATGAGTGCCCTCTTCCGAGGCCATCATGATTGTGACATCTGCGGTTACAGGATCTGACTTAATCACAACCTCAGTGGGTTTGAAAAAGCCATCTACAGTGGGCATGGGGTAATAAAGACGAATCTTTCCCCAATTCTTGTTGTCGGTAAAAGCGACCTTTGTTTGAGCAACACAAAGCTGCAAAAACATGAAAAGGAAGTCTTCTACCGAGTGCTTACCATCTGCACCAAATACTCCATCGACAATTGCCGGGGTCACTGCCACATTGGTCAGGAAACCAGCTTGTTTACCGATGGAAGATTGGTCCACCAGCAGACCATCATTGATGGCTTGTTGACGGATTTGGGCGAGGTCCAATTTAGCTACTTGGTTCATAAGGTGTACTCCAAAGTTAATGGGTACACCTACCCCGTGCGGGGAAGTGTACCCGCATGGGTTATTGAAAGGTCACGGCCAAAGCCGAGCTTTAAGGTTCCGAGTTTTACGCTGGCTGAATGCGCCAAAGAACGGTCGGAGGAAACGAGTCAGCGACACGCTTCACATTCGCGTAAAGAGTGTCCGTAAAGACACGCTCTAAGCGACGACCACCTTGACGATAAACCAACTTAAAGTCTTGGAATTTGTTCATGGATACCTCCAGAAATAACGGGAGGTATCTCCAGCAGGAGATAGACTCCCGCAGGGATTAATAAATTAACGTTAATTTGCTGTTTGTTTTTGGCGACCAGCTATCGCACGTTTTCGCCCTCAGGGAGGACAAAATCTGCTTACTGATGGCTTTACCATGAGTAAGAAGACTCGGGAAGTAAAGCAGGGGTTTCCCCCTGCCTTGTTATGCCGCTTTGAGGTGGCGAGAGAAAAAGTCCCTGGTTTGCTGGATAGCTCCCCGGAGAAGTTCTCGTCTGTAGCCAGCGTAGCTCTTGTCATCACTGGCAACGGTCAAGCCGTACAGACTCTCTTCACCCAGGACAATCTCGTTTTCACGAGAGAGTACCTCAACACGTAGGCCAAGCACTCGCTCTTTCCCTTCCAGGATAGAACAAATTGTTTGGTCTCTTACTTCGTCATCCCAGTGGCCCATATCGAAATCCCGCTCAGGGAGTTCAGTAACACGCACCAGGTAGTTTTCAGTGGCGCGTTCCCAAACCACTTCATCTTCGCATGGAGAGGCCTCGATCAGCGAGTACCCGTCCGCTTCGAGCTTCTTGGAAAGACTTTTCACATCATCCGCCAGCTCCAGCACAAAGCGTTCCCAGAGGTCTTGCCAGCGCTCGACCATATCCAGGTTAATCCCTTCAATGCCGGTGCCAATCATGGAATCATCATCAGGGAAGATCCCTGTGAAGTCCACGTTGTCGTCGATGTTCATGCAGTTCCAATGGCTGTAGTGATGCCCGTGACTATTCCGAGTAATGGACAGGTCACAGGAACCATATTCGCGGAGGACAGAAAGCATATTCTCAATGTCTTTCTGTGCCATCAGGTTCTTCACGCGGCTGACAGCATCCACTTGGCCGGGCTCAGTGCTGAATAGGCGATTCATGAGAGCTTTGACGTCATCAACGCTCAAATCCCCGTAGAAGGCTACGCCATCCCCCTGACAGTATCCGAGACTGTACTCAATCGTCAGATCATCCGGGTATCCACACTTAACCAGTTCGTTTTGAAAATGCTGTTTAATCATTGGTATCTCCTTAATTTCAGAGGGAGACACCATCCCCTCAGGGACCGATGTCCCCCGTGGGGTTAATGTTTGGGTTAAGAAGCCTTGCGGCTTAATTCAGTATCAAATCGAGGACCTTTGAGAACCGCAGTTTTCATAACCTCGAAGTTTCTTGGGTAACGCAGCTTTGAAACTGCGCCAGCTCGGATGTCGGCAGCCTCACTTGGAGAGACTAGCCTTAACCCTTCGCTGGTTTCAGCGTAGAACCAACCGGCATAACGCTCATAGGCATTCTGCTGGTACTGTTCAGTCGCCATGTTCTTCCAGATCGCCTCTGTTAAGGCATCAACAACACCGTCATCTTTCGTGATGATGTTGAAAACATGAGAGACAGTCAGGAAGTTCCCAAAGAAACTGGCTGCCCCAAGCCAAGGCTGGAACATTTCGCCATTTCGCCCCGTCCTCACCATTGGTTCAAACGGGTATGGGCGATAACAGTGATACTGCTCAAACATCGGGTCAAGAACGTTGTCACCCAGGACATCCAGTAAAGTCTGAATGCTGTCCGGGTCTTGGCCTGCCCACTTACTCCCATTGCTGAGAATCAGTGTTTTACCGTCAGTACGCTCCAGAGCTTGTTCAAAATTAGACATAGTGCATTCCTTTTGGTTAGGACGCACCACACCCTCTCGGGATGATGCGCCCGAGTGGGTTAATTGAGAAGGCTTAGCCGTCAAGTCCGTAAATCACGGCGGAGCCGGGCTCCATCTCGACAACTTGTGCGCTTCCTTCTTCTATCAGCTCCTGCATGTAACCAGACTCAGCATCCGGATTACGTTCGCAGTGTTCGTCCCAGCGTTTCAAAAGCCCTTCTGTGGCTTGTCCGTGGGTCTCACCAAGGCCGATAAACTCATAGTGTCCTGTGTTTACGATGATCACCACCATAGCTAGTGCTCTCCTACAGGTCACTTGGTACATACAGGTCATCTTTGATGGCAGAAAAATCGACAGGAGACTGGTCCCCATAGGTTCGATTCACGCCACCAGCATCATCGACACTGACAAAAACCGTGCGGAGTAAACCGCTGGGCTTTGCAGGGTAAACGATGCTGACATGCTGACCTTTGTACTGTTCTGACAAAGTGCTTTGAAGCTCATCAACCGAACGGAATTTCCGGTCGCGGCCAAAGTCCTTAATCTTGATGTCGCCAGGGATTGGATTAGTCATCGTTACCCCCTGCCAGCAGTTTATCTACTGAATGGCCGAGTCCGTCACCAAACCATTTGTCCAGAGCGTCGATTTCCGGGAAGTCCGATTTCACCTGAGCAACAACACGTTCCATTTTGCTGAGAGCATCCTGGAACTCAAGGCCATTACCTGCGGCCACCTCAAGTTTGCACTTGATGTAAGCGGAGTAGGTATCACAGGCCTTAACCAGTGATTGTTCATAGCCACCGGGAGCGAAGGCTATGGCGACTGCATCCTGGAGTTCTTCGGGAAGAGTCTGGATGAGTTTGTCCTCTGCGGCCTTTTCCAGTCGTTCAAACTCACGCTGCAAAACAGCGTTTGCTTTCTTGACCGGTGTTACAACATCCGAACAGAGAACCTCGGCTGCATCATGCAACGAAGCATGAGCAAGCATGACTGCCAGATCCACCGACTTCCCTTGCTGAATGGCAATATTGCCAGCCAGGTAGGAAAGCAGGGTAACAACAGCGCTGTGTTCCAACACAGACTCCGGTTGAACAGAGTGCATCAGTGACCAGCGTTTGATCAGGCGTTGGCGCAAGGCCAGAGCTAGAAAGCCGAAATTTGAATTAGACATAGTGCCTCCAAAATTGGTTGGAGGTACACCAAAGCCGACCGGGCCTTGGTGTACCCGGTTGGGTTACTTAGTTATCTCGGGTCAAGCTGCTTAGCTATAGCGAGTAAAAACGGATGGAATGGATGATCTTGCGGGACACCCCCAACAAGCTCACGGGCTAAACCGACTGAGTTTGTAGCCAACACCTCTTTGACGGCCAGAATGATTTCATTGTCGATTTCATCCTGAGTCTTTCGCTGTTGGTCCACCAGCCGACTTAACTTGTCTAGGCTCATGCTTCTCTCCTTTGTTTATGGGAGAGAACCCAGGAGGGGTTGCCTCCCGAGGGGTTAGGTTATTGCTGTTTTGGGCCAGCTACCGTTATAGCCAGCAAGCGCTGACAATGAGCAAAGAGTATGACAGCCACCTAAAAGGGTAAAACGCTGTAATTGCCCTTTTGGGGTGCAAAAGAAAAAGCCCTCCTTCGGGCCTTTTATGCGGCCAAGGACAAGCCTTGCTGTCCTCTTTGCAACTTTGTGTAGTCGCGGCAATGTAAGCGTTGAACCGCCTTGATCATCGTTCTGACATGTCGTTCCAAAGAGGCTGGATGACGTTTTGACAGTAGGTTGATCCAGTCAAGATAGATAGCAAGCGCGGAACCTTCGGTTAGGGCTGCCTGTATCGCCTCATACTGCCCTACGGCACCCTGGACCACATTATTCACCCACTGGGCGTCAGTATTGTCCAAGAGCTCGCAGAGGGCCGTATAAGCCTTCCTTCTGGTCGCGGCCATGTAACGACGAATGTTGGCGTTTCCGCTCCCCTCTCGCCCTTCCATGACGCTCATACAGAATGCGCTGGAGTAACAAAGCATCGCGTCAGTCACGTAGTTAAACCATCGCTCCTGATGCCGTTTCTGTTCTTCCATTGCTTCCTGGTTAAGTTGCTTCTCGATGAACAACCCCGTCGGAGTCCGGTGGTGCAGATGGTACTTGAACGTTAAGTGCAAGTTGACCCACCAGCGTACCGTTGCCAGTCTTCCCTTGATTTTTCGCTTCACCAGATCTTTGTACTTAGCATCGCTAAGCACTTTGACATCCTTGCGCTGTTGGATTCCTTCCATCGTCTGTAGCCCTGTGAGACCCATCTGGTGGTAGGTTTGACCTCTTTGCATCATACGGTGATACAAAGCGCCTTTTCCTTTCGCAAGCTGGATAGCTCCGAACCGAAGGTAGAACTGTGCTGCACTGCCGGGCGTATAATGTCCCTTTAGCACAGACTCCCTTAGTCGTGGGTATTCGTTCCAGATGATGAACGCAGCGGAGTCTGGATCGACTTTCACCTCATCATCTTCTGCGAAGCAAACCACCCTTCTCTTTCCGTCTGCGGTATTGATCACTTTCGCTGCCAACGGGTCATCCCCGCCGTCAAAGTAAGCCATTTCCGCTAACGGGTCGGCCAAGCCATCAGAAAGCGAACCATCGCCCCAGCGACCAACCTTCAACCACAATGGCTTCGGAATTGGTGACTGAGGAACGGTTTCACACTGCGGCTCGTCTTCCAGCAAGTCCAGATCACCCATCGACCAAACCCTGTGGTAAATCTCCAGGGCATGGAAAGGCTTATCATTGAAATGATGGAAGGCCCACATGAAGTCGATATGGACTAAAGCCTCTTCCGATATTATCCGGAATTGTGGCTCTGCCATTCGACGGTTCCAGTCGTTATCCTCTGCTTGCCCAGTAGCCAGCTTGTATGCCAGCTCATCAGCTCTCTTTTGCTCCATGTAGTCCATGCTGCAACAGACATGAAGTAATCGTTCGAGGAAAACAGGACTGTAAACGTCCGGCTGTATTTTGATGTATCCGCCCTCGTAAATCGTTCGACCTACGGGATGGCGGTCTTCCCATGCGTACCGGCGTTTTGCCAAGTAGCGCTGGATGCGGTTCAGCCCAGACATATAGCCATGCCTTTCAGGGTCCGTGGCAAGCAATGTCTCCATTGACTTATCCAACCCAACAGCCTGGCAAGCCCAGCAACCGAAGCGAGCGCCACAGGCGTCACTGGCCTTTTTCTCTGTTGCCGACCACACGCACTCTCCTGTTGCCGCCTTGTAGAGCTCTGCCGTAGTGACATTGCTCTCCAAGTAACTTGGCAGAGGATATTTTGAGCCCATGCCAGCGGATAACAAGAACTCCCATACATCACTCGCCAACCATTTTTTCACTACATACAGCTCACCCCCATCCTTCGTCTTAATGACGCGATCTGAGCTTCCTCGCTGTTTTGCAATGTTGGCTGCACGAATTGTGCTTTCAGCATCACGACTACCCAACAAAAGGCAGACTTTCTGCCGAACCTCCCTGGGAAGGTCCCGCATATAAGCGGCCTTCGCTCTCTTAGCAGAAGTGATCTTCAGCTCATTCGAGCATTGTCTCGCACTATTGCTAAACGTAGGCAACCCCCTCCCCGTAAGGATTCGGCCCGTCCAACTCTGCGTGATCCCCGGCTTTGCCAAAACGATGGTCAGAGGAAGATTTTCCTTCGCAATGAAACGCTCCAGCTCGGCCAGTTTCTGATCCGCCAGCCATCTTACTTCTGGGCTTTCGATCAGTGTGTCAGTGTGCAAGATGAAGTGGTGTTGGCTGATGGTCGCCCCACTCCTGACAGCCCGGATCAGGGCCATCAGGAACAGATGCAAGACCGTTTCAGAATCTTTACCACTGGAATAGCCGATCATCATGGTCCATCCATCAATTAAGGCCGTGTGAATGGCCTCAACCGATGACGTGATCAACGATGACAGACTGGTTCCTCTACTGGCATCAACGAAGTTCAAATCCTCGTTATCAGTCAGTTCTGACCAAACAGAATCCCACTTATCCCCGCGCAAAAGCACAGGGAGGGGTTGTTCTGATAGATCAAAGTTTAATGCTTGTTGCATAGGGCCTCCTGGATTAGCAGGGTGCCCATCCCTTCCGGGAAAGCACCCCGGTAGGGTTAAAATTGAATCCTGGCTATCAGACCTGAACTAGCTGCTACTCGACATCTGGTTGTCTTCGTATTGCTGCTTGGCCTGTTTCACCAGATCAATGTCACCGTCTTGCAGCTTTTGAATATCAAGCTGTAGACGAGCCTTGTGTTTCAACAGTTCAGCGACCGCATTATCAATGTGATCAATGAGCGATTGGTTTTTTTGGATGGCGTAACTGTTGAGTTCATCGAGCAGGGGCCATGCAACACTCGAATGAGTATTCAGCAATGGGTACTCTGCTTCGATTTCACAAACCACACCGTTTGCTCCTTCTCGGTAATGAGGGAACCCGACACGAAGACCGATACGACGGTCCAGCGCTGCATTCACAGTACATTCCAAAGAAGTTCGGTTTGAAAAAACATCGTTGACGTTTTTAGACATGCTATATCTCCATTCAGTTTATGACGGAGACCCCCTAACAGGAGGTGCTCCCGTCAGGGTTGATATTTTGGTAGCCCGTCATCGCGCTTGAGCGACTAAGGTTCTAATTGATTGACATGCCGACTTGTAATTCACCTTTATACTCCTTGGGAAGATCTGCAAGTTCCCACGTCATACAAGGTGTTGATACCAAGGTGGTGATCAGACAAACACCGTCACGAACGATGTAATTGTAAACTCCCCACTCTGCATACTCAGGTTCCCCTTCTTTTGATAAGGCCCATTCGTTACCGAACTGGTCTTCACATAGGTAGACATCGAATTCTGAGTCATGCTCATCAGCTTTTTTAACAACCGAAAGTTTGTGAACGGTTGCTACTTTATCGAAATTTAACATATCTATATCTCCATAAATTAGTTGGAGATAGCCCCCTACCGGAGAGCTATCCCCCAGCAGGGTTAATAATTTGCTGTTTGTTTTTGGCAGCCAGCTACCGCACTTGAGCGCCTAAGGCACTTTCCGAAGCATCCTGGGAGACCGAGATGCTTGGGAAAGCGCGGGGTTTCCCCCTGCGCTGATTCCCCTTTTAAGGGGCCGGTACGCCGATTTCTCGGCGCACTCAGGTTGAAGCTACACAGTCAAGAACCAACGTTTCATGGGGACGGTGATGTCTATCATCCCGTTTCCACATGGATTCTGGCCCCAGAATCTGTAGGTCGTCTCATAGAAGTCAAACTCAGACAAGGACTGAATCTGCGCTTCTGAGATCGGCTCAAATGGTCCACCGCAACCGATGTGCATATTGAGCCCATAATCTCGAAGCTCTAACTCTCCGAGGTTTAGCGTTTTCCCACCAACACAAGCAATCAGGTTCTCGTTTCTGACGTCTCCTTCTTTGAACAGCAAAGCAGACTCGTCGTAGCTCCCATATTGGTAGGTAAACTTCACAATATGCCCGTGCTTCGGTGAGGTTTGTTCCGACAACTCTTTCAGCAACCGCTTTACGCTTTGAAATCTCGCGTACAGAGCTGGCGTAAACTGCCCAGAGTAGTTCAAGTTTGGGCAGATCATTTCAAGCATCTCATCAGGTACAGATTCAAGCCCCATTTGCGCGGCCAATGGCTTCGCCTTTTTCAGACCTTCCTCAAGCACTCTCTGATTTACAAGTTGTTCTAATGTGTTCATTTGACTCTCCACTTTCGAGAGAGCAATGCAAGCCGTCTCCGGACTTACATTGCCCGTTAACGGCTTTATTGGTTTATCCCAAGAGGTACGGAGCTACGCCAGTCAGGAAGCCCATGACTCCCAACACAGCGCCAACCACGCCCAATTTGATTGACAGTTGGACACTTTGATCCGGATGGTTCCAGAACCACTGCCAGACTTCCCAGCGCCTGGCTCTGCGAACCTCAAGATTTACAGTGTCTTTAAAACGAACACCCAGAGCATCTACCGCATCGTAATCCAGCGCGACCGCCAGCTTTGTGATGGATAAATTCCCAGGGTTGCCCATCGCATACCGGAGAACCTTTGCTTTGGTCTCTGGGTTTACGATCATAACCGGCTCCCTCCTGAAAAAACGGGTCTTGTCTTTTCGCTTGGAATCCATGTTGCGGTTATGGAACCTGGCAATGCAGTGTTGAAGGCCTGAATCCTCGGGAGGTAAAGGCACAACAGTTTCGATTTTCATGATTACTCTCCTTTCGGATAGGCCGGAGCAAAGGCCTTTCGGCATTGCCCCGGTGAGTTACTAATGAACCAAAGATGAAGTGACCATGATTGCGTCTCCGGACATCATTACCGGGAGATATTCGCAAGGCTCATGGCCGCAGCTCTTTTTAGTTCCGTTAGGTGAATAGACAGCCAATTGACCGTCCATAATGTTGAAGGGCATCCCCTGTTTTTTCGCTGCCGGTGACAGCTTGAGAGTGCCCTTTGCGTCAACCAATGCCGTTGCCCAATGGAAGTCTTCACCACCGATCACCGGCTGTGATTCATCCACGACTTCGACCATGATTGGCATCATTCCAACCCAGCTCCACAGGCTGTTCCCTAATGCGAGGGCTAAAGCCTCGAACGCGGGAAAGACTACCGATTGCCCGAGAATCTGGTGGGCAATAGTGTCCGACAGACCTTGGATGAGTTCCTCTGGTATCCCTTTCACTCGACAATGTTCTGTCGGTGTAAAGATGCGAGACAACTCCGGCTGTTCTGGATGAACAATGAAAGGTTCGGTACTTCTGCATTTTGCATAGTCCTTACCTATGGTGCCGCAAAACTCATCGTCGCCAGTCAGAAGCTGGCGAGAGAACCCCTTGCCAGCAGCTTTGTCTCTCAACTCCTTCTCAGCCAGATAGTCAAATGACTTCCAACGTTCAGAATCGAGCGGAACTGGCTCCAGGATGTCCTGTATGCGACTTTCCTTGGTGCGAACAGGCTGAACCTTCTCAAGTTCAAACCCGTCGATCCCGTGGGAAAGCGCAACAACACAAAGACGCTTGCGGCGCTCAATAACCCCAAACTCATTGCCGTCGAGAATGCGCTCTTGTAGGGAGTAACCCAACGAAGAGAGCACCGAACGAATCACTTCCATCGAAGCGGTGTTCTGGTACTCAGGCACGTTCTCAATCAGCACAACGGCTGGGTTTAGCGCTTCTACGAATTGCAGGAAGTTGAAGAACATGGCACCTGCCGCCTCATGCGATTCGGCAAACTCCAACTTGTTCTTACTGCGACCTGACTTTGACGCGCCGGTACACGGTATGCCCCCCATCAAAACATCCACCTGCGGTGGGCGTTTGCTGAGATTCACAGCCTGGATTGGCGATTCGATAACAATAGAATCTTCGTTCCAAAGCTCCGGGTTATTTGCCAAAGACGAATCGAGATATTTCCCTTCCATCTCCACGGCCACAGATATGGCACTGGCAATTCCCGCCTTGTGAAAACCGGCGTGAATCGCTTTATCAAGCACACCACCCCCATGAAAGAGGCTGCATACCGAAAGCGATTCTCCATTCTCCAGCTTACTGATAAGCCGGTTGACGCGCTCGATCACTCGCTCTTGTTGATGGTGAGCGGAGATCACAATTGCGCCGTTACGGATGAACACGCGGAGCATCTCTACACCGTCAAAAACGGTAGCAAGCTCCTGCACGGTCAGATCGATGATTGGAGACACCCGGCCATTGCGCTCACGCTTACTGATGGTGAACTTACCCTCCTCTTTGACGCGAAGCACAACCTGGGAATCTTTCAACTCCAGATCGTACTTCATGCCAGGATAGTAACCTTCACGCAGTAGCTTTTGGCCTTCCAGCCAGACGCGCTTCTTGCCTCGATGTTCTCCTAACTTGGTGTTTACGATAGTAGCCATGAGCTCTCTCCTTTCGGTTGAGAGGCCACTACCGTCCCAATCGGGAAGTAATGGCCCCGATGGGTTTAAAGTGGTTCTCAGTTCACAGCGATGCCGTGAGACTGAATGGCATTAGCAAAGCCAGCCATTTGTTCAGGGAAGGTGTAGCGGTTGATGTCCTGGCTGCGAGCCAGATTGACATGCACCTTCTTCACCTTCGTTTCGTCAGAGTCGTACTTCTCAAGCGCCAGCTTCTCAGCTTCTTCCGGATCTCGGCCCAGCGAGTAGGCGTAAATCACAGAGGTGAAGCCAAGTCCTGAGCCGAATGCGTAGACTTGTTTCTCGAAATGGACGTCAGCGAAATAGATGCTGAATCCGGATTTGAGGTTATGTTTTTCCATGATGCACTCCAAATAGTTTGGGGGCGCACCACGTCCCGAACCGGGCGGATGCACCCGGTTTAGGGTTAGTAGATTGCTCAAGCTGTTACGCCAGCCTGAGCCTTTATTGCTTCAAGCACGATCTCTGCTTCCTTGATAGAACCAGTGCTGTACAGCTTATGCAGCACCCGGCCAAGGTTCACAGAGGTCTTTTCTTTCACTTGGAGATACTTGACATAGAAGTCATACAGTTTCTCCGCCTGCTCAAGGTGGGACATGCTCTCAACGGGAATAGTATTCCCTGGATTGCAGTACCACTTTCCGAGCACCTTTTGTACAAATCCCTCTTTGTCTCCTACGTACTGATTTGTGCCAAACACCCCACTGGTTGGTGAGCGTTGAATAACAGAAATCGGATTCGCAAAGCTGGCAAGAGTAGTCATAGTTGTGGCTCCATGTTTGTTAGGGAACCACCAGCCCGAGGGGCAGTGATCCCCCAAGGGTTATGTAGAATGCTGTTTGTTTGGGGAGGCCAGCTACCTCACTATTCACCCTCGTCAGAGAGCAAAATCTTGCTTTCCGAGGGGCACAAAACTTTCACATGTGAAAGTCGATGCCACTGGGAAAGCAGGGGGTTAATCCCCCGCTTTAACCCGCGCTAAGCGGTTTAGGATAGACTTCACGCCTTCCCTTACTCCAGATGGATCGTAACCTGCTTCATCGCAGCAGACCACAAATGAGAATGGATGAACCTCATCGGACATCACCCAAGCCATCGTTTCCTGCTTGATTTCAGTTCCTGCTCGACCATCTGCCAGGACCCTAAGGCTGTGCCATAGAAGCCCATATCTTAACTGCTTCACCTCATCATCAGACCATTCAAGCCTTGGCTCAAATGGAATAACTTCTGCGGTTTTCGGCTCTTCGTCCAAGAAGAAAAGCGGCAGCTCAAGCTGGTTTTCCTTCTGGATCATCTTCACTGCGTTCATGGTGACTCCTTTTACGGGCACCATGCCCCCACAGGGGCATGAAGCCCCCAGTGGGGTTGCAGTCATAGTTACTTCACGCCTGCCAGTTGAGAATTGATGTTCTCTTCCAGCCAGCCTTGAAGCGATTCAAGGTCACGCTTGTCTTCCGTATTGCTGGCTTTACGTGCATCTTCCGACACAGCGCTCAACATGGCGTTAGCCTCAGCAAGTGATTCAACATTGTTCCCAGGGAACACAATCGTTTGACTGTGATCTTTCATGGTCTTCTCCTTTGAGAATGGAGGACCGTCTCCCATCAGGAAGAGCGGCCCCGTGGGTTAAAAGTAAAAATCCTCCAGCTCTTCATGGTCAGGCTTTCGCTCAACTGGTCGAAGCAACTCAGCTTCATCAGCGAACTCAAGCTCAGGATGAAAAGCAGGATGAAATCCTCGATGCCAGACTGGACGGTCATTATCGAGGTCTAAGTAGCAGTGCCTCCCACTGGCTGGGTGATAGCAGTAAAGCCACTGTCTACCACTAACGGTAAACGGCTTCTCTGCACCTCCACATGCCGGTACAAGGTTATCTGCTGCTATATGCGCTACAGCGGTCATAGGCTCAATCCTCGTCATCACGAACACAAAGATCACGAGCAACTATCTCCGCTGCTATCAACGCATAATCGTTACCTTGCCAGAACCATCGTTCCGCCAGCTCATAGGCTTCACTGGAAGGCTCGCCATAACCATGAGCAACCACGTAATCGTGGAATAATTCATGGTCAAATGCCTTGCCATCAGCTTCCATGAACCAGCCGACGGGGCACTCCAGAATGCGATGTCTGACAACATCTCGTTCCGAATACCCTTCTCTGACAGCTTGCTCCAGCATTTCCCTCGACATACCTGGTGGAGTGATTATCTCCAGGCTGATCCCCTCGCTCCCAGCAAGGTTGTCGTCGTATGGAAGACCGGCAAGTGTAAGGTGGTTGCGTTTGCACCAACCTATAGTCCGGAGAATCCGACCTTTATCAGATTCTCTGGCCGTGTATCGGTTAAGCTGCATAGCCACCTCCAGCCCTCTCGCTTTCTTCGATGTCATTGCCAAGTTCGACCATTCCAATCAGGTCTAGCTGGGTCATGTCCGAATCCAGAGAACAATCAATCGCTGACTGTATGATGCCTTTGTGGGCCAATGCCAAAACCGACTTAATTGTCGAAAGCAGAGACTCGGCTTCGCTTTCGATTTGTTCCAGAATGTCTTTCCACTCCCAGTGCTCAAACGGTTGCCAAACGATCAGATCATCAGGCTCATCTCCCCGCTCTACGCACTCAGACAAATACTCATAAGCCTTGTACCAATTCTCTTGTTGACCCAGTTCACTGAGCACTTGAGCAGTAGCATGACCGTATGCGATTTGTTCAACTTTGGTTTTGATAGACATAGTGTTTCTCCTCGTGATGGATAGAGGAGCCCCACCCGCAGGAAAGGCCCCTCCGGATGGGTTAAATTTCCAAGGTCACATCAGTTTTTGCTTTAGCGCAGCAAACCAACACTTCCCCTTCTTTGACAAATGCGACGGGGATCTCGTCATAGGCCACTTGACCTTTGAGAAGACGAACCCGGCACATGCCACAAAAGCCACTGCGACAATGCGTTTCAACAGTGAGGCCTTTATTTTCGATTTGTTCCAGCAGAACATTGTTGCTGGCTTGAAGTTGTACGTTCATGGTCACGCTCCTTTGTTGTTGATGAGCGCGACCAATCCCCTCCGGGATGTCACGCCCCGGTTGGGCTACTCAGCAAGTGCATAGACACCTACCTCGATGCGAATAAAGAACCTGGCATCTTGAAGAACTTGCCTGACCTTTGCTTGCCAGTGGTTGTTCTCTCGATGCTTTGCGTAGGGTTCAATCTCTTTGTAAATCTGCTCCAGCTTCAACGTTTTCCCCTGTAGGGTTCGGCGTATTGCAGCTTTCCACGTAGTCGAAACCATATTGGTTGCTCGACGGTGTACGGCAGCAAGAAGACAGAGCGATGAGGCAACGTCGTTACGACGAAACACCAACAGCTTTTCATGGGCGATACGCACCAGCTTCCCGGAATACTGAGTTCGGTCACTCACACAGTTGTGCTGTGTTTTGATGATCTCATCCACCAGCTTCCCAGGTGCGATACGTTCCACAAGGCTGGACAGGTTGAAATAATCCCCATCGCGCCTCAGGTTTCCCATGAGGATTCCGTAATGCCCTCCTCGCTCACAGGCGTCATGAATATTCATAACGGCCAGCTCAAGGGCTTCAACGAACTCAGGCAAATTCATGCGGCTCATATCCCATTTGTTGGGCTCGCCCCACTGCTTACCTGAATACTGGATCATGTCCCAGTAAGGAGGGTGCCACCAGATCAGGTGTGCAGGTTCTCCGAGGAACGAAAGGAAGTCATCCCGCAACAGGTTGAACCCCTGATGCAAGTCTGTCCCTTTGAAACGGACACCAAGTTCATTGGCAACGTCGATGCTAGAGCCACCCCCAACACTTGGGTCTGCCACCAGCCCGTTCGGCTTTCTCATGTAAGACTCAATGAAGTCTTTAACGATAAAGCCCGAGCAGTTGCCTCGGTACTTGTTGTTTCCGTAAGGCCCCCTGTTTTCGTAGGAGCATACTGATGATTTGAACATGGCGTCCTCCATCATAGATGGGGCGCACCATGCTCCCATCAGGGGCCGGTTCGCCCCTGGTTAGGGATTAAGATCAAGCGTTATCTGCATACCACCAGCTAAGGCGATTGCAATCACGAAAGAAGGTTGCTTCATCAGGAGCCTTCATCATGACCACATCACCTTCGCAGTAGGTGCATAGCTCAAGCGTTGCTTCATTTTTCCAAAAGGCACTGCACCCCGATTCTTGATACACAACCTCCCATTTGGGATGTCGCAAGTACCGATGGAAGAAATCGAGAGTGTCACCATAAGGGAAGTTGAAGCGCTCCATCACTGAACCATTTTCTGTCAGTTCAGGTTTAACCTTGCCGGTTTTCAAGCGCTTCTTGATGATGCGCTGAACCCAACGAAGTCGTGCAAACAGCCGATTGGTGTCTTTCTCGTACCACTGGGGATTACGCTTGCTCCAGTAGAGCTTGGCGAAGATTTCCCCGGACAAATCCTTCATCTGGTTTTCGTTGAGCTCATCAAGAAAACGTCGAGAAGGTTTGTCGTAGTCAAGAACTGCTTCCAAAGCTGATAGGTTTTTCATAGGGACTCCTTATTGCGATTGCGGAGCCCCGGCCCCTCAGGGCTATCGGAGCCCCATAGGGTTAATGGTTAAACGGCGATTTATCGAGGGTTGGTGAATCGAATGGCTTTACCAACGAAATCGGCCATCAGTCGATTCCCAGTAGAGCTGAAATAGCTCTGCCACTCTTTCCAACCACCAACAGATTCCACCGAGCTTGGAGACTCGAAGATACCCCAGATACGCATTTCACAACCTCGTTGCAAAACTCGGTTTACCTGGTCAACCAAGTATTCCTTGTTCTGCAATGAAGAGAGGTTGCAAGGCATCTGCATGATCAGCTTTTCAGCTTGCTCGAAGTCGATTTTTTCAATCAACCCCGTTCGGGTATCCACAGAGAATGGAACCACCTGTTGACCGTGGTTAGACCACAACCAATGGGTGATATAGATCGGATTAACGCCAACTTCCGCTGGCACCAATACGCTGCCGCAAGACCGCAACAGCCAGACCAGACGTAAACCATCGAATCGATCCAGAGACTCCACATCGGTAGAGATGTCATCCTGGTAGATTTCAGGCAGCTTATGTTCGGCGGCGAGAGAGATCATTACGGATTTGAGATTGTTCAGATGAGACATGTGTGCTCCTTAAAGTAACTTGGGCACACAGAGCCTGTCAGGCGCAGTGCGCCCTTAGGCTGAGGTTGAATGCTGTTTGTTTTTGGCGACCAGCTATCGCACTTTTCGCCCTCAGAGAGGACAAAATTCACTTTCTCAGCAACCCTCAATGAAGGCCTCTGAGAAAGTGGGAGGGTATTCCCTCCTCACTTTGATTGTTCCACGAGAGCTGTGTGAACAGGAACGCTCAAACTGCCCTTTTCGGGTGCAAAGCTCAAAGACGCATCAACTGCCCCGTCTTTTCAGTTCTTCGACCAGATGTTCAGGCACCTTACTCGCCGTACAGGCCAGCAATACATCGAGGCCTACCGGCTTGTGAAAGCGCTTATTTGACCAGGAATCGCCAACTGATGACTTTGCCCAGTCGATTGCTTGCCCAAGACTGTGGAACTGCCGCCTGCCTGTGTATCCCATACGACTATCCAAAGTAACACCCTGGAACAGTCTCCAGTACATCGGAGGAATGCGCTTAGCAAGCAGTAAAAAAGGCGTCTCCGGCACTGTAGCCCTTCTACCTTTGTTCCGATGATACAAATCCAAAGATGAATGGAATTGGTTCATAGACTCTCCAAATAAAAACGGCCACCCCCGAAGGGATAGCCGTTTGTCGTTTCACTTCCTGTTAAGCTGCAAAAGCAGTCAATGACCGCTCCATCAACTTAAACAGTGTGCGTTGCAGAGCTGCCGCATCATCAATGACAATGTTCTTTTGGAACAGTCCTGACACTGCGGTAGTCTCTACCCCTATGCCGATCACCTCAACATCGCTTCGTTCACAGAGGTCAATCACTGAGCGACATGCCGGGGCGCTTTGAGGCTGCCCGTCAGTCACTACGATCAACATTTTTCGCTCTTCACGGGTCTTGGTGAGTTCAAAAGCTGCATACCACATAGCTTCCGCCATAGGCGTACCGCCAGTTGCTTTGAACCCAAACCGACCGGCCCGATTCTGAACCGTATCTCCATGCTTCACGACACTGAACACTGGTTGGTTCCGGTTGCCCCCAAAAAAGGTGACTGCCGGGTTTACGCCGGGTATTGCTTCCAGAGCCATCGAAATAGCCAAGGACGCTTCCCGCGCAATATCTTGACGCTCCTTTCCATTGGCGGCCTTGTAGGCCATCGAGGAGCTCATATCAACCAGGATGTGAACCGCCGTATTAGGGCGTTTCTTGGCTTCCGGCTTGAGGAATACGCGGGTATCACCCGTCACTACACGATGTAGTTTCCGAGCATCCACACGCTTCCCTGATCGTTGGTTACGGTGAGCAACTCGCTGGCTGGCCTGGACCAATCCGTAGAGCTGCGTTCTTATCTTTGAAGTGGTGCTCTTCACATCCCCTACCAGGCTTTTGCCAACAGCAGGGTTGTCCTGGGTGTTCACAGCAGAGCGAACAGTCATATAGCTACTGTCCCCCTTATCTTGAGCCACCCGGTTGAGCTCGGCTTTAAGTGCATCATGCGCGTCACCACGCAAGTCACCGGCACCGGCATTCAGAACCTGCTGGAGCATTTTGGCCGCGTCTTGTTTCGCCGCGTCAGAATTGCCACCAGCCTGGCTTTGTCCTGCCTTGCTGCCACCATCAGTATCCGACTTGCCTTGGTCGCCCTGTCCTTTCGGATCAGATTTCCCGTTAGCATCGTCTTGCTTCTGGTCTTTACCTTGCTGATCACCACCATTGGCATCAGGCCCTTGGTTTTGATCGTTACCACTTCCGCCCTGACTGTTCTGAGGCTGGTTGCCACCAGCATTCTGCTGATTGTTACCATCCTGACCATTCTGGGGCCTTTGCTCTTCTTTCTCCTTTTCCTCCTCGATCATCTTGATGATTTGGTCGGCCAAGGATGTCACCTCTGCTGTTGACTTCGTGTTCACAGCCTTACGCAGTAAAGCGTTCAGCCGAACAACAACACCCCGAGGGAACACGCGCTCGAATACGGGGGTAGCCGAATCGAGATAGGGTTGAAGGACGGATTGCCCTACAGCCTTGGTTTGCAACCAGTACAAACAAAACCCTGTCAGAATGGAGGCAGGGGCCTCTTTGTCTGTGACGTGCTCGTAATGACCAGCTTGAGCCATATAGCGAGCAACCTCATTCAGGGTCTGCGACGTACCGGGGAAGAGTTCCATCATGGCCCGTTCTATGCGGCAGTCCTCCAAAACGTTGGACAACTCAGCATGAAGACCTCTGCGGCGCTCAACACCAAAGTCCGTAAACCGGACATGGGCTGCTTCATGGGCCAAATACCCCCAGACAGCATCCATGTGAGGATAGTCGTCGGGGATATTCGGAACCACGATGGTCTTACCATCGGTGTATGCGTCATCGTTACCGATGGCGACTTTGACACCGAGTTTTTCACCATAGGCTGCGGCCACGATTGGTAGAGCGCTGTAAATGGTGCGTTTTTTGGACATATCTTTTCTCCTGGTAGGGAAGGAGATAGTCCACCCCTGGAGGGAATGGCTATCCCCTCCGGGTCGGTTTAGTTGAAGTGACTATTAAAAGAACAAGTCATCATCATCGTCAGTTTTAGGCGGCTCCTGGTTGAGAGGCTCCTCTTTGGGCTCCTCTTGGACAGGCTCTTGCTCTACCGGAGTTTCCTCAGGCAAAACAGACTCATCCTCAACATCAACGCGCTCTTCTTGAACCACATCACCGGCATTGGATTCATCTTCCGATTCACCCTCGCCTCGTTCTGCAAAATTCTTGAAGAAGTTGTCGATGTCTTCATCCACGTCAACAGCGTTACCACCGCTGTTAGTCTGTTCGGATTGAACAGAGTCAGTACCACCTACCTGTTGCTGCTTGGTTTCGCCCCCCTCTGTTGCAAGGGGAAGCTCACCGGCTTTATCGCTTTTCTGTTCGGCCTTTTCATCTTTAGAACGGTCCCCCATCTGGGCTTCCGAACCGCCAATGTCATTAGCCATGCCCTCTACAGTAATCGAGCCATTGGCATACTGCTCGATGCGGTCCCTCTCGCTCATGATCAGCACTGCGGCCACGACCTGATAAAAGAAAGGCGCAACGATGTTTCTGCCATCGGCATGTTGCTCGTATCCCCGGAGGGTTTGGTCGAGCAGCTTGACCAGAGGGTTAAAAGCGCTGTTCAGGAAGCTAAGTCCATCCACCTTGTCGCGGATGTTACGGAGTGTCTGCCGAGTAGTGACCGCACATTGGTCTCGACCGGCCAAACGTTCCATATAGAACTTATTCGCTTCCTGAACCACTTCGGAGATGAGATCGTCACCCAGGCGCTCAACCTTGCGGTTAAGGCGTTTGGCGTTGGCCTCATCTTCGTTCACAGGCTGGATCATGAACACCTGGTACTCAAAGCCAATCCGCTCCTCGACCGTTTCCTTTGGAAGGGCTCCGGCACGGATAGCTCGTTCATACTCAGGGTTTTCCTGACACCATTCATCCACGGCTTTGTTGTAACCGTTGATGAAATCCTGTTTCAGTTGGTTGAACTGAAAGTTGATGTCATTCAGCTTGTTACAGATTTCATCGGTCTTGCTGACGGGGACGGCAAATCCGTTCATGAACGGCATACCGAATTTCAGCAGGAGACGACGAGTTTCTGTTTTCAGGCGGTGAAAGCCTTTCAGCTTAGCCGGATCACAGATCTTCTTACTTCCCAGTTGAGCTACTTTCTCAGGTGGAATTTCACCACCCTCGCCCAGCTTGAGATCAGATGCAGACAAACGGGTTTGTCCACTCCAGATGTCAAAGTCTACGTGGATAACACAGAGGCTTTGTAGATGGTTCACTTTAGTCATGATGCACTCCAAAAAGTTGGGGGCGCACCACGTCCCGAACCGGGCGGATGCGCCCGGTTGGGCTAGTAAATTAACGTTAATTTGCTGTTTGTTTTTGGCGACCAGCTATCGCACTTTTCGCTCTCCGAAGAGAACAAAATCTTGCTTTCCGTTGGAGACTCCCAGAATCCCCAAGGGAAAGCGGGGGAAAATCCCCCACTCACCAGTAGAACGTCTCTACTTCTTCCGGCAAATCATCAAGAGGAGCAAGCACGTCCTCATCAACAATGTACCGTGGCTTCACAGAGCCAGTAACCGTTACACGGCACCGCTCTGATGACTTCTCTCTGTACTGGTCAACATCCTCAGGCTTCACGCCTGACGCCTTATCAGCCAACAGCTTTTTGTAGTCTACCCGGCCAGCCGCTTTGTATCTCGTTACCATCACACCGCAGTAGTCGGCATGGAAGTATTCCCCCATAAGGGACTTCATGGTGTCGAGATGAGGTTTTTGCCTTTCTTGAAGCTCAGTCAGTCGCTGTTTCAGCTCCTGAATCTCAGTATCATAGAGGCGGTATTCCTCAGCGGCAGCAATCCAACGATTAACCTCTTCACCTTGCGGAATGTAAAGGTCTCTCTCTGGATCTTTGTCGGGCTCCTTCTTGTCTACTACCTGTTGCCAGAATTTTTTAGCCTCAGCCAATATTTCTTGAATCATGGCTTCGTCTCGAAGTATTGGGAACTCCTGAATCTGGCCTTCAAAGTAGAAGACTAACCAGCCTTGCTTGGCCCCCGTTACCAGGAGCTGGTGTTGCACCTGCGGGTAATAAAGCTGGTATGCCTTGCTGTTTGCTTTCTCAGCACAAACATCTTCCCAGACAGTCGCACTCGGGCTTTTCAGCTCGACGGGCTCCCCGTTATCTCTCAGGCCATCCAGGGAGGCCCTCATGAGCGGGTATTGAACCGATTGGACACAGGCAGGGAGCAGCATATCATCATACTTCTCCTCGAAAGCGCGTCTTGCAGCATCTTCGTTTTCTATCCCCCGGCGAACCAGCGGATTAAGACTCAGATCGACTTCACGCGCATACCCTGTCTTCTCGGCCCACAGTCTCCATCGTGTTTTGTACGGAGACCGATTGAGCAGGATAGCGGCGTCAGTGGCTGTTACACCTTGACGCCGCCAATCAAGCCAATCTTCCTCTCGTTGCGATAGGTTGACTATTTTCATGGACCTCTCTCCAGTGGTTAGGAGGGAGATCTCCCCCAGCGGGGGAGTTTCCCCCCGTTGGGGTTAGTAGTAACTGCCTTCCGCGCCCTCCTCTTCTGTAACAGGGATCATGTCCTCGTCACTCAAAGGCGGCATTTCTTCGGCACCAGATTCGGCATTTGCAGAACCACCAGCGGCGGACTCTTGCTCGTGCGCTTCCTGATAGTCAGGTTTCGGAGGCTCCATTTGATCCATCTCCTTCTCACGAAGGAATTGAGTCGCATATTGCAGTTCCGAACCCTCATACCGGCCCTTCACATACTCATGAGCCGCAGACCATGCTTTTTCAGCAATAGCGCGATTTGCGAGTTTGGTCAGGATCGGGTCAAGCTCTTTGTGCTCAATAGCCAAAGGCTCTTGGCTATGAACTTGAGACGGTGAAGGGAGATTGGCAATAGCCGGGTTAATGGCCGATGCCTGCTCCATTTCACGGATGCGTTCAGCTTCATCCTGGTCGTAAATACCAGAGAAACCAAATGCGACACGAGAACACTGGATCAGTGACTTGTGCCGGAGTTGACGCTTGGTGTGCGTTTGCCAGGGGCCATCAACAGTGTAAGCACCATTGCGGCCTTGACCCTGAAACGGTTCACGGTACACCTCATCAATGAACTCCTTGATGCGGATAGGGCGAGATCTGTCCTTACGGTAAATCACGCATTCAATCCACTCAGGGCATTCAACTTTCGCCCCCTGCATTCTGACCATCTTGTCCGAATACACGAACTCGACGCCATCATACTGGGGATGCTCGTTGATGATGCGGCTCCAACCGTCAACACCTACTACCGGAATGATCCCATTTTGCTTGTCAGGAAACGCATAGATTTCCCGAGTGAAAGGGTTCAAACCGTACTGTTCGGCCACGATCAGGAGCGTCATCATCTGCTCATCGGTCGGGGCACTTCCATCTCGCTGCTTGAATGCGGTCGCCTTCAAAGTTTCATAGAACTTTCGGGTGTCCACGCCAAACCGGCTTGCGATACGGGTTACAAGAGATTTGTTATCAGACATGGTGTTTCTCCAATTCACGAATGAACGGTTTGGGGACACCATGACCCCCACGGGGCATTGGTGCCCCGTGGGGTTCAGTAAGAGTTGGCGGTGTTACCCGCCAGCCAAGTGGTGCAGACGCATGAACGGCAGTCATCATCCCAGCCATCAGGAGCGGGACCGTAGCCTCCACCCATACCACCTTGCGGTGCTGATTGCTGCACAGGAGCTGATTGCGTACCGGCTCCTGTACGTTGCCCTTGTTGGGGCGCTGCACGTTGAGAGTTGTCCTGAGGTGCATTTCCACGACCACCAAGCATCTGCATTTCAAAGCAGTGTACTTCGGTGGTGTAGCGCTCGATTTGTTGGTTGTCAGTCCACTTCCGGGTGCGGTTGCTCCCTTCGAGATAGACTTGGGAGCCCTTTTTCAGGTACTCACCAGCGACTTCCGCCAAACGACCTTTAAGCACAACACGGTGCCACTCAGTATGCTCTCTTTGCTCGCCAGACTGCTTATCGCGCCACGTATCCGTTGTTGCAACGTTAAAGTTGGCAACGGCAGTGCCGCTTGGCATGTAGCGAATTTCCGGGTCAGAACCGAGATTACCGACCAGAATTACTTTGTTGACGCCTTTAGACATCATGACCTCCAAGTTATTTGGAGAGGGCCAACGCCCCTTTCGGGGAGCAAGCCCCCGTAAGGGTTAAAAAAAGTGATCCTCTTGTTCGGCATCGATCTCTGCCAGGCGAATCAGCTCAGATACAAGGCCAAGCCTTTCTGCATCTGCTCTTACTTCGTCGTAGCTGAAACCAAACCGTTCAATGAGGGGTTTTAGTGAATCAAAACGCTCGTAGTCGAAGGTATCACCCTGTTCATCACAGAATGCCACCAGCGGCTTCTCTACGTTTGAAAAGTCATCCGCGAAACGCTGTTGCAGGTAAACCAACATCAGCAGGGGTTTGTGACCATGTTCCGGGCGGAGTTCACCAGCGCCTTCCAGCGTAGCTGGATGGATAGTGTTCTCGCCTAGTCCAGTGCTAACCCCAAGCTCATAACCGCTGTCAGTACGCATCAGCACACTGGGTAGCAAGTCATTTGAGCCTTCGCTCCGAGCAACCTCAAAGCCGATTAAACCGGCTCCTTTGGCAAAAACCCCAGCAACAAAACCTTTGAAGAGGTTTATGTCACCTGGAGGTAACTCAGAGGGCGGAGATAACAGCCAGTTGAGAGATCCCAAGCTGGCTGTTTGTCCGGCTGAAACGCTCCCCCCTTCCAGCACCGTCTGTGTCTCTGCGTTTACCAGCACCTCATCCAGAAAGGTGTATCCCTGGCTGAGAAACTGTGACACATACTGGCTTTCTTTGTCCTTGTAGGACATTGGGATCGTGTCCGGGCCGTTAGCTTCAAAAGGTCCTTCGAGCTTTGTCTCAGACCAATTTTCAGCTTTCCCATCAGTGACGGTTCGGTTTAACTTCACCATCGTGAATTGGCCTGGCCCCGAGGAGCTGGGCTCCCGGAGCAACTTGTAGCCAATAAATACCTCGAATGTTTCCGACGTTAACGCATCCTTGAATGTGTAACGACGGCACAAACAGTCATTTTTCTTCATGCGTCACCCCTTAGCGCCATTGGTCCCCGAACACATCCTTCGCAACACGCAGGATGGCTTCACGCTCCTCTTTGGCCGCACGGATAAGCAGAGCTTGATCCAGGGCGTATTCAAGAGCATTTGGGGCACCACGGAACGCCAGAGACAGTTTTGCCCAACGCACCAACGTCCGGGTGGACATGGTGACGCTGATCTGACCATCTTCACCGTTTTCACCAAGAAACAGTTTGCGGACTTGATTAGCAATCCGAACCATTCCCTTCCGCACATTTTCCGGAAGTTTCGGAGTAACACGGCCAAGAATGCTGAGTTCAGCTTCTTCATCCGCATACCCTACTTTGGTGAAACGATAGCGATCCATAGCTGCGAGGTTCTGCATCATCACCCCCTGGTACAAACCAGAAGCATCACCGGACCCCGTAGAGTTACCAGTAACGACCACACGAAACATCGGGTGCGGCTTGATGATTTCCCCGCCATTCTGAGCGATCACAAGAGGACGCCCTTCAAGGACATCATTGAGACCAGCCAGCTCGGCAGGGTCGGCCAAATCCACCTCGTTGATGAGGAGCAGATGACCTTCACGCATAGCGACTGCCAGAGGTCCATACATGAACTTCATGACAGGCGGTTGACCAGGCTTTTCCGCGACCAGAGCGTGATGTCCAATCAGATCTGTCAGCTCCATCCGCCCGTGGGCAGTGATTTGCTGAACAGGCCAGTTGAGACGACCAGCGATCTCGGTGATACCTGAGGTTTTGCCAGACCCGGTAGGGCCGGTTACGAACAATGCGTCACCGCCAGGCTCTTTGAGATAGGCCAAGACCTCTCGCAGAAACTCTTTGCGGAAAACGTAGTTGGTATCAGTGGCAGGGATAAAAGGGTTTGAACCGTCAGCGTAGCCGATGGCCGTTACCTTCTCCGGAATGCTGGGCATACCGAAAACCTTGCTTACTGAGAATTGAGAGTATTGAGACATAGTGGAGCTCCTATTGTGAAAGGCGCACCACGTCCCCAACCGGGCGGATGCGCCCGGTTGGGCTAGTAAATTAACGTTAATTTGCTGTTTGTTTTTGGCGACCAGCTATCGCACGTTTTCGCCCTCAGGGAGGACAAAATCTGCTTACTGATGGCTTTACCATGAGTAAGAAGACTTTTAAGGAGTGAGGAGAGTAGCCTCTCCTGGAGACTACTCTCTCAATGGACGAACATCACCACATCGTCGTCTTGACCAATGACCCCGGTTTCTTTGGCCCACTTCACTGCTTCACTGTGCGCCTGGTAGGAGCTGGAATACAGTTTCGGATCAAATTTCACCTCGCGTCCATCAGCCAAATAGATGATGCCTGCGTGATCGTCGTAAACATGAAGATTCTGTTGCATTAGACATTCCCCCTGTAGCTTGTCCTCAAAGCCAACTGACACCAGAAGGCTTTGAGGACAAGCCACAGAGGCTTGACCAGAAAGAGAGGGGGAACCCCTCTCTTTGCGTTGACTATCAGCAGTAGCCGAACGATTCAGCGATTCTCACGAAAGGACGAGAGATTGCCCAACCAGTAGGGATACACAAAGCGATGATAGCGATTTCCATGATGTTGCTCCTAAGCAAAAAAGGGGCAACATCCCCGTCGGGGTATGCTTGCCCCGATGGGTTTGAAAGTGTCGAAGATTGCTCAACGACAGTTATTACCAAACAAGCTCCTTGCCCTTACGAAGGTAAGTCGGGATTTCGAGATAATCCCAATCAGGTTCTTGTTTAGCGACGTTTTGAACTTGAGTGACCTCAGGTTCAACGACTGCTTTGGCTTGTTCAATCTTAGCAGTACGTTCTTTGATGACGGCCTGTACAGACCGCATTGCAGGAACTGCGAATTTGTTCCAAAGGAACAAACCGATACGCTGGAACACTTTAGCGAGAGCGATGAAGGAAAAAGCAAAAGCCTTCGCGCCTACATACAGTGCGCCCAGAGATGCAAGCAGAACTACAATGAAAGTGATGATGTGCATGATGTTGCTCCTATAGAAAAATCAGGGGCAACACCCGAATACCGGGAGAAGCCCCCGGCTTGGGGTTAAGTAATGCCATACGGCATAAGACTAGATGCTGTTTGTTTTTGGCGACCAGCTATCGCACATATAGCCGCAGAGCGACTAAGATGGATTAAATATAGCTCACCTTCGCTCAACAGAAAACGCTGTAACTGTCCATTTTGGGCACTTAGAGATGTCAGGTTACAGATTGACCGCATTTATCCTTTCCAGTGCGTTTATCTGTACCTCAACTTAGGAGTATCTCTAATGGCAGAAGCACAAGCAGCAGTGGGCACAAACAGCGACCGCAGCAACCACTACTCTCGCCCTGTTTTCAAGCAAGTTCTGAAAGTAAACAGCCTCCAAGCTCAGCGCGTTATGGAACGCAGCTTTGAGCGAGTGTCCAACTCCCTGTTTTCCATTGACGTTATTCTTCGTATCATCGGTGAACAGGACGAAATCGACCAGGTTGAAACCGTCATCTTGGAACACATATCCAAAGTATCCGAAGACTTAGACAAAGCTACCGCTCAGCTAAACAAGCTGATGGAAGACAACGGCATCGACATGATGCCCGGCTACACCAACCCGAACGAATACACCATTGAGATCAACTCTCCTCAGGTCGCCCAGTTTGCACATCTGATCCGTAAACTGGATACACTTATGGGGATCGTTGACACCCTCTGGCTGAACACCGTACTGACCAGCAAGCAGCGTACCGACGCCACTTACCAATGGCAGCAACGCCTCATTAAGCTGGCCGGTCGAATCATCGGCATCGAGAAACGAGCTCGCATTTCCGCCCACAGCAAAGGCAAAGAGGGTGAAGTGGCCGAGGCTGCTCCTGAATCTGAAACCGGCGACAAGGAAATCGCAGACGAAGCCGAGAAAACTGGTGAAGAGAAAGCAGCATAACCCAACCCAACCCTTTGCCCCTCGCCCGAGGGGCTTTTTTTTGTCTTTTATGGTTGCATTTTATGATGCCGTGATATTATCGAAGTAAATCAGATTCAACTCAGGTAAGAACGGAGAACAACATGAAAAAGGTTTTAATCACCACCTTGTCTATGGCAGTAGCAGCTCTGTCTGGCTGTGCATCCACCAGCAGTTACGAACCTACAGCGTACAAAACCAATCACAGTCGCGCTTACAACATCGCGGAGGCCGGTGGCCTAGTAACAGGCATTCAAGACGCTTCTGTTCCGCGTGACAAACTGGAACGCCTTACCGACACCAAAACATTTGGCGCAGCCTATGTGCTGTCTGGATACATGTCACCTCGGCTCGGAATGACCGACTGGCAAGGTGGCTTAGTAAACCTTGCGAACTGGGCTATAGGCCCCAAACAGCACGGAGCTCGCAATAGTTTGTTCGCTTGGATGCCTGCTAAAGAGGCAACCTCACCGGCAGATGCCCAGAGCAAACTACTTTCACATGTGAAAGTTTCCATCGAGTCAGCTCTGACAGACTTGGGTGCAAGTTTCACGCTTCTGTATGACAAAGACGGTCGCCTCACCTACCAGTTCTACAAGAACGAATGGGATTGCCCAACGTGGGTGAATGGACAAAGCAAAGTAGCGGACATGTGCTCTATCAAAGTGAAAATCGTAGAGCCTCTCATAGGGACAGCGCCTGATTTTGTCACAGGTGTTCAAGGTGGCGCGTATGCCTTTACATCAGGTCATGAGACCGCATACAACTTTGTGAATGTTGGCAATGGAACAGCCAGTCACGCTCCTCAGCAAGCGATCTACGCAGCCATTAGCAAGCAGCTACCAGGTTGGGCATACCTTTACCTTGCTCCGAAATCAGTGGAACTGGAGAATGGCGACAAAGTTGCATTCCCTTACCTTCTGGAGCAAGGCAAGCCTGAGCTCTTTGTTTACCCACAGGCCTAACCAGCAGGCATTAAAAAAGGGGCCTTTCGGCCCCCTTTTTTTACCCACCACCACCATTGGTCGGGGCTCCAGTGTGAGGATCTATACTACTTGTTGCCTCTCTACGTTTTGCGTCAACATCTATACCTTGTAGCCGCTCAAGCGCTCTCTCTTGTGCATTTTTTCGTGTGCCATCAATATTAAAGTCGTTGCCAGAGCCTGTGAGTGAATCAAGGTTTATCGAACTTGGATCTGGGAATTTCCCATTTTGTTGCAATATGCCTAACCACTCATCAAGATTTATCTTACTCCAATCAATTTCTGCTACTTTTTCCAAAGGGATTCCTCCGCATTGAGGCTCTTTGGGGCTTCCGAATGATTCACCCAACTGAGGACGGATCTGTTCTTGAATGATGCGAGATAGCGGTGAGTTGAAACAACAATATGATTCTCGCTCTTCAATACAAGCACCAAGAACCTTAGATTTACAATACGAACCAACATAGGTGCAGTTCTTTAACGCCCTCTTGGCATTCATCGTAAACTCTTCTTCCTCACACGCATAAATCATCTGGATCATTACCATTGCGACGACATACACGGTGTATATCGTCATAGCGGTACTAAGCCATGTTGCCGCTGATTCCATCATCGCTTCGGCAGCCTGCTCCGATGCTGCGGCAGCGGCTTGTTCAGTAGCTGCATCTTCACCGGCTGTTTTCATAACATCCATCATTACTTTTTTAACTTGCTCTTTGAGCTCGTCAATAAGCTGGTCTACAAATTGCTCAACAGGCTGAAAGAATGAATCCACTGAACCAGAAACATTTTCGATGTAGCTCGTGAACGGTTTTGTAACTTCTGTCCATCCTTCTAAGGCTGGCTCTCTCAAAACCTGATATGCACCTTTAAGCGCATTTCCATCACTCAATCCGATAACTGCGCCATCGAGCTTTGGTACGGCCATAATCAAGTTTAGATAATCAGCAAGAGAGATGTTGGTGGGCTTTTCACAGCAATCAGATACCCCGCCTACAGCAATTTTACATTCACCAGGTTCTCCACCAAATACTGTACATCCTTGGTCAACGTTACCGTCACCGCCTTCCTCGGTTGCACTGTCTGTACAACTCATATCTTGAGTTAAGAACTGTGCAGCATTCAATAATGCAGTAGCCCTTGCAAAATCTGTGCTTTGAGATTTCGTTACGTCAAGACAATCATCCCCCATGCAGCGTATAGGGCCGCCACATTGAAATTCAGTGTTTTTCTCTAATGTAGGAACATCAACATCAGTACCGCAATCATAGGTATCTTTGAATACGTAACATTGCCCCGAAGATCCTGCTGCACCATCAACACATTCAGAGCTAATGAAACCACACTGAGGGTTGCTTTCCAGTGCAGCACAAGAGTTTAAGTTAGAGCCGTCATTACTTGGACAATGCTCAACACCTTGAGGATCAGTCCAACATTCCATTTGGCCGACGTTAAAATCGCACTGCAATTTAGATAGACGAACTTTTTGGGCTAACCTCGGTACACCAGGAAGTGGCGAGGGTTTTAACGTGTTGTAAAAGGAGTCGCCAGGACATATCGTTGCGCCATTAACAACAATGCAATCAACGTCATTCTGAGCGCCTTCAACCACATTCATTGAGCCGGTGCAAAAGCCGTCTTGTAGTTTTTGAGCATCATCAATACAAGACTGCGGTATCCATTTATCTTCTTCTTGCTTTGTGAATCTAAATGAAAACCTTCCCCCAAGAACCCAATCAAGGTCATCAGAGGCCGTTGTATCTTGTATTTGGACAATACCTACTAACCCGTTTTCGCAAGAGGGATATTGCTTTACCCTATAAATAACGGTGGAATCTATCTTCCCTGGGATGCCGTGTTCAGGCCAGTCCCATGAACCAATGAGATCCGTTTTGAAGTTTACAGCCCCACTACACATTGCGTTGTAATCAACAGTAGGGATTTGAGCAACTTTTTGTTCTCCGTCTGATGGAGATATTGCGTTCCATGACCCATTTTTTAGGTCAAATTGCACTGTGTACCATGTTCTACCTTTTGATGCGACGTAAACATTTTCTACAGTGCTACTGATCCCAAGAGAGTGAATTATATCGCAATCACCTGTCGGCTTAATTACTCGCTGGCATCGTTCATACTCAGGTACGTGAGCATTTATAGTCCCCTTACTAATTGTTGTCTCAGCGGAGCAATCTCCAAACCCCTCAGCAATAAGATCCATATCTTCATAGGTTTTTTTACTCAAATTAAGAACCGGGTCATTACTAAAATCAGGGCGAGAGCGATTGGAGGCATCAAGAAGAACCTTGTATGCTGCGCCAGAAATAGATGGGTTTGCACTATTGGCATCACTCCAAAGAGACCCTTTGGCGTTATTACCAACACTATCCATGTTGTCGCCAGAATCATAAATTCCCTGTAGGCCTCCAACATCAGGCTTGTTAGCGTCAGGGAAATAATAGCTATCAGGCTTATTATTGCTTCCACTCGTACCAGGGAATAAATCATTGACATTGATCTGACTCCCTCCATTCATCTGGAACTGCCCATCCTTCAACGTTGGCATCGAGATAGTGCCATTTTGCACGGTTCCTGAGCTCGACTTGAATGAGTTTGAGAGGTTTTGCCCGAATGCCTGGGCCTCTTTGCCCACCGCTGTGATGTCCGGGTCTTGGCTACCGTTTGCATAGGAATGTATCGGCAGCACAGACATGGTAACTGTCAACAGCGAGGCCACGGCTCTCATAAAATGATTATGACTTCGCATTGTGTTCTCCACTTCAATCTCCCCATGCTATCTGAGAAGAGAAAGGCCACATGTACGTCCTGTGGCCCTTTTTGGGCATCACGTAAAACACCCATTAAAAACGAGCAAATTGGTTAGTTGTTGCAGCAATCATTCCAACGCCAAATTGTGTAGATTGGGTCCTGACCAATAGCGGGTATTGTGCGAGCCAATCCCCACGTCAAAGTGGATTCCCCCATCACATGGGATGAGTTGGTTTCCGGAACAGGATGCAGCAGTGTGAATTTGTACTGCGTTTTCGGTAGTGTCGGGCTGATAACCCCACGGCACATCGCTTCGGACCCCATTGTTTTCCACGCGAGACCTCGACGATGGAGCGCAGCCAGAACTCTGGCGCTCAAGAGGCTGCTATCACGAATCACGCCCTTCCCACCATTTTGGTTGCCGCTAAATGGATATAGAGTTCCCCAAGAACCTGCACACCAGAAAAGTTGCTTGAGTGGCTTTCCTGCTGTCGAAGAGACCGCATCAGCAGTACATGCAGCCGCCGCAATCGGGTTTGCCACTGCCGCCGCTTCTGGGTTGGTGAAAAAGGCCAGCTCATCATTGTTCCAAGTGGGATCAAGCTCCGACATGTACATGATGTCGAGATCCATATATCCATCAGCGTTGCACGTTTGTTTGATAAAAAGGTCAAGCATTATAAGTAATGGAAATGCGTAATAGTGATAGTGCATGAATGAGCCATCACCCCCATCCATATCTCCCATTCCATGATGGCCTTGATTCGTTCTATCAAAGGGGAAGCGAGTCCCATTCAACACAGAGGAGCATCCTGGCACTCTCTGAAACTCGACTAACCTTGCTGGCTCCCACATGGAAGTAGTAACACCGGGTCGAGGCACCCCAAGGTTGTCATCGCAGGCACATAACGGTGAAGTGACTGCATCACTTGGATAAGAACCGCCACCTCCACTTATCGGAACCCCTGCGACTTTGATAGGGAAAATACAGCTCCAGCAGATGTCAGTAATCAGTTTTCCGCCGATCACTTCCGCATTCTGGCACCCAGGGTCAGCCGATACAGAGCTAACCCAAAAGACCGCGCTAACGGCCATGATCCGTAGGATTTTTTGTATCATGGTAAGGCCTTTACGTAATTCAAATGTTTCTCCATGACAGCAGGCTTCCCGTGATAGAAACCTTGTTGCCATGACAGTCCAAGTAATTTGGCACTCTCCCCCAATGGGAAGCTCTCCACCTGCTCAGCAATGAGCTGTATGCCTTTTCGGCGGCAGTGGAGGATGGCCGGGTAGTCTTCAAGCGACCGCAGTCTTCTCGCGTCAAACTTGCAATAGTGCCAGTCATAACGGCTCAGGCGCTCCAGAGAAGAGTTTTTGTCTCCATAGTCATCCAGCGCCAGCTCAACCCCTATTTCGGTCAGAGCGGCCCATCTCGATGCGAGTGAGGCGTCCTGAATGCCCTCTGTAATCTCGATGACAAGCCGTGATGAGTGATTCTCAGCAATGGATTGGATAACTCGCGCCCAGGCTTTGAAAATGACGCCTGAGTACAAAGTTTGTTCGGAGACGTTCAGGAAGAGAGTCGGATACCGATCCTGGCAAAGGTGAAGATTGTCGTGAATGAACCGCGCCACCTCCATGTCCACCAGCCCCCAGTGAGGAGGTGATGAAAGAGAGGATGGCGTAAGAACCCGGCCTTCGTCGTACCAACGAGCCAGTACCTCAGCAGCGACAAACGAACCAGTGCCGACGTCTTTAATTGGTTGGAAAGCCGGGGCAAAAATCATTCACCGCCCTCCTCAGCAAGTTCGCGGACGACAAACTTCTTGCCTCTGGCTGTAATGATGCTCGGAGTGTGCTCCAGCTCGAACCGGGTAATCAGATCTGGCGTCAGCAGATATACCGGCGCGTCAAAGTTGTCGGTGACACTCTTGTAGGAATCCCAGCCTTTGTCTTTATCGAACTCTGTAGCGATATAGGTGATCCGTTGTACGCCAGGTTCCTGCTTGATTTCAGGCAGCTTCTTGGCGAGCAGCTCCATTTGCTTTTTGTCCAGTGGGTCGAAAACCACAACTGCTTGGGTAAATGGCCGCGTTCCAGGCTTGCAAACTTCCTTCGGATCGCACAACGGGTTAATCACGTCACCAGCGTGAGCGAACACAGTGCCATCCGGAGTGCTTATGTCACTGGTGATCATGACGCTGGGGTCAATCTCTCGGGTTCGAGATTTGGGCGCTCTGGGTAGCTCATTGAAGTTTTGCTTGGTCCAGAAGCGCTCTACAGCCTGTTTCTTCTTCTCTTCCCAGTCGATATTGGCAAGGCGTTTCTTGGCAACATCAATAAGGTCTGGCTCGCTGATTTTCTCCACCGGCCCCTTAACGCCGAGATCGCCTTTTTCTCCGTTATCCACTTCCCGAGCCAACCATACCGGGTCGGACAACCCGGAGACCTGGGCGACGACGTTTGGTTGTTCGCCAGGCAACGGCTCATCCTCCAGCATCACAATCGTGGGAACGGCTGTGATGTTGTACGTTTTGAACAACGTAGGGTTGATGATGATGTTCGGCACTGGGTCTTTTTTGGCCGCGAGCGCCTGAATAGCTTTAACCCCCTGCCCCAGGTTCATTCCTTCCGGGATTCCACGGAACACAATTACAGCATCAGGCTGGCCTGACACCGCTGTGAGGACATCATCCAACCCCTGATCGCCAAGAGACAGCGAGGCGAAAACCAGTATCCGATGGTCGGTATAAATACCCTTTTCGGCCTGCTTGCGGTGCATTTCCTTTAGCGTCGGGTTAGTTGACTGGAGCTGCTTGAAAAATGCCTTGGCTTCGGCCTGAGCCTCGTCCATGTGTTGGTTTTGCAACAGAGATGGCATTTCCATCTTCTGGGCCTTTTGGGCAATTTGCTTTCCTTGCTCAATAAGCGCCTTATCCTGCTCTGTGAGCGGAGACTCTTGAGCGTATGCCCCGCCAGCCACAGAGAACATCAACGCCACCAGAACGCTCTTAGAACAGGGGATATGCGCGGCCAATGATCTGATCATTTTTCACAGTCCCCCAGTAACGTGAGTCGAAGCTGAATGGGCTTTTGCCCATAAACCAGTAGTTGTTCTCTTTCAGCGTGGCCTTGCCGTAAAAGTGGCTCTCTGGCAGATGTAGTTTCCCTGCGAGCTGGAGCCCCTCTCCGACGACATCACCATTGACGGTGATCTTCCACTTATCGTTGATCTCGACTTTATCCCCCGGCATACCGGTGAGGATTTTGACCATGCGAGTCCCGTCCTTGTAGAAAGGCTGCATGTTCTTGGCGTGAAAGGCGTAAACAGCTCCCCTCTCCAGAGTCTGGTCGTTCAGATCAATGAGGAAGAAGGTGTAACCCGGCAGGCACTTCTCCTGTTGTGGATCAATGCCAATACGGTAGCGGCTGGCAAAGGCCGCACCAGCAGCCCAAAGAACCAGTAGTGTCACACCGGCTTTAACCCCGAAGCGCTTCCAGGATTCCTTTTTGACGAAATACTTCTTGAGTGGAAATTTCATTTCAGCACCTCATCAGGGAGGTACACGTCACTTGGAGCCCCGACGACAGCACTTGCGTCAAGGACCAAATAACCTGCGTCTTTCAACTTCAAAATTGCGTCATTGGTCTTGACCATCAGCCTTTCGACTTCCGCCTGAGAGGCACCAGCGGGATACGCCGACGCCACTTTAGCGAAGTCAACCACGACCACTGGCGGGGTTTGATTCAAACGCTGATGGATGCTTGCCGTTTGTTCGCTCATCACGTAGTAGCTACCGCCGAAGCCACCAGCGGCACCGAGAATGGCGGCGATTGCGATTGATTTAATGTCCATTACTGTCTCCCTGGTTATGCAGCCTGCTGACGGCTTCGCATCACGGCCTTGATTGCCTCAGGGATGCTCATGCCTTGTTTCACAAACTGGTCGATGGCGTTAACGTCCACCGGATCGGTCGAATAAAGTAGCTTCTGGAAGTCGCCCACTATCAAGCGACCGACGCCCATACCGCTCTTCGATTTGATAAAGATTTCTGAGTACACGCCTTGGATGGTGTGTACCGTCTTGAGGGTGTGGAACCCGCCCTCTGAAAGGGTCAGACGACCGCTACGTTTAACAGATTCCACGGTTTCTTCGGTTTGGCCGAGCAAGTACATGCTGGCCGAGTTCTCCGCGATGGCGCGGCCCACTGCGTTCTCATAGAGGTCGTTGATGGACTGCGTTGCAATGACAACGGAGCCACCGTACTTACGGAATTTGCGGTAGGCATGTTCCATGAAGACCGAGACCTCGCCTTCTTTGAGCAGGTCCCAGGCCTCATCCACGATGACGACTTTCTTGCGGTTACGTTCACCCAGGAATACTTCTTGTTGGATCTGGTAAATAAGCTGGAGTAGTACAACCTGACGCAAGTGCTTACGCCCTTGCAGTTCATCGAGCTCCAGTACAGTGAACTGGTTCTGGAAGCTGACGTTGTTCTTGCGAGAGAAGTATTTCCCGTAGCTGCCCTGCGACGTAAAGGCGTAGAGCTGCTGACCAATATCCTTGAGGCGCTGGTCATTTTCTTCTTCCAGGCAGCGCTCAGCGATGTCGTCAACCTTCATCTCTTTACCTTTCTCTTCCCACAGGCGAGAAAGGACCTGTTTCAACGCAGAGATTTGCCATTCATCCAGCAAGCCCTTAGCCGAAGCCATCGCACAAACGAGGCTGACTATCGCGTCTTCTTCGTCCTCGTAGTTCTGTATGAGCTCAAACGGGTTGAGGCAGACGTGCGTTCCTTCTTCAAAGTGAACGAAGTCGCCATTGAGCATTTCCGACAACTTCTGGTAGGACTTACCGGCATCAATAACCCAGACCTGAGCCCCCTCGGACAAGTAGGAAAAAATCAGTTCGTTGGTAAGGAACGATTTACCCGAGCCGGATTCGGCTGCGATCACCAGGTTCTTGTTGGTATTACTGTCGTGAAGAGACAGACTCATGAGCTGGCCGTTGCGGGAAATCAGCGCTGCATGATAGGTCCCGGTCCCCTTCCATTCCCCAAACACCGGCAGGACCACAGCCGCCTGCTCGGTTGTCATGGTCTTGTAGCGGAATAGGTCTCGCACTGCATCCCGGTCTGTACAGAATGGCAGGCAGTTGAGGAACATCGGCAGAGCAACGAACTTATCCTCCATCAGCTCGAACCGAGATTCACGCCAGATGTTTCGTGCTGCCATCGCCGCCGCTTCAACACGTTCTTTAGTTGGAGCAAATAAAACCACCGAGTAGGTGATCTTGACTGGCTTAGCCCCCTCTTTCATGGACTCATAGAGAGTGTCGAAGCTCTCCTTTTTGTCCGCCAGCACCGGCACGAATTTGAGCATCGGCCCGTAGGCTTGGTTTACAGTGAACTGGCGTTTGCGCTCCAGAGTGTTTTTCGTGCTTTCTGCCTCAGGGAAAAACACATTGGTCACGACCATGTAGTTTTCTTTGATGCTGGAGTTGCCGCCGCTGAGATCCCCGGCATAGGTCAACGCATCACCAAAGTAGAAAACGTCAGGCAGCTTTTTCGCTGACATGACTTTCGCGTGGTAGTCACCCAGCCTGATGCCGTTCTTGCTGACTTCCACATCAGTGCCGTAATCGAAGATTTGCTCGCAGATGGGCTTATCCATCTCCCAATCCACAGAGTCATGTCGCCATGAAGCATCCGGCCCCCAATTCAGGATGGTGCTCATGACCCGGATGTAGTTCACCGCCGTCATTGTGCGGGGACGCAGACCAACGGTTTGAAGCGATGATTCGACCTTCGTGCGAAGCTGTGCGAGCTGCTGGAGTTCGCTTTCAGTCGGGTTATTGTTCTTGATGGGGACTTTGCACGTAACGAACAGCTTGAGGTCTTGGATCAAGCCATTGTCGTAGATACCTTTGTTGGTCTTGGCAAATATGCGATCTGTCGTGTGATGCTGGAGGAAGTTAATCCTTTCCTTGATGACAGATGTCAGCAGCTCGTGACGGAAGCCATCACGCAACCCCATCATCCGGTACATCTCCTGATTGATGTCCGGGGAGCGGAACAGAACAAACTGGAGCGTAGTCTTCGACGGGAACTCCTGATTCAGGAAACCGTTCATTCGCTCCTGAACTTTTTCATCGGCACCACACAGGGGCTCACACATGAAACCAAAGCCTGCACTGTGGTCATCCATAAGGAAGACATGATCGTCTTCGTCATAGGCCAGGACAGGAATAATCCCGGCAGCTCGCAAGTGCTCCGGGATCAACGTTTCTTCGAGTTTCTTTTTGATGGTTACGATCATTCAACACTCTCCAACCATGATTTCAGGTTCTTCGGACGTCCTTTGCTGACACGACCATCCGGAGCAACCACGAACGGAACGCCCTCAATCCCAATGAAATGAGCTGTCAGCAGCGTTTGATCGTATTGGCCGGGGTCGCAGGTTTCTTTTGAAGGAAGGGAACCCAAGGTGTTGTTCATCAGCGCATCGAGCGCGTGGGTTTTGTCTTTCGCGCAGTACAAGTTCTTTGCCAAGCGGTTGGACTCAGCACCCAGAGCAGGAATCACGATAAATTTAAAGGTGTAATCATCCACCAGCGATTTGGCATCCCCCATGAGCTGATGGCAAACCGCGCATCTAGGATCGACAAAGACCACCACCTCTTTGTCACCACGCCCCATCGACACGGTGTTCAGCGTGTCCACATCCATGCCCATGCTCTTGAAGTGGATACGCTCCGCTACATCCCTCATTTGGGACATCGTGTTGAGGGGCTTCTTGCTCCACAGGTCGTAGATTTGTCCTGAAATAACAAATCGCCCGTTTTCAGAGAGGAACATGATCTGCCCATCACTTTGGACGGCTCGCACCCCTTTGATGGGTAGCTCTACGATGTCCTCTATCTTCGCCGCTCTGGGATCGGTGATTTCCAATTTCGATGACGCATGAGCCGTGCCGGTAATAATCCCGAACACCATCAGCGCCCCAAGTAATTTTGTCCGCATGTCTATCCCCTAAGATTGGATTACTGGATGCTGGGCAGTGTATCCGGGGGAGGGAAATAGACTCGCCTCTGTAATAGCCCAATTTGGACAATTCCAGCGCGATACAAAAAAAAAGCCCGGTCTGAACCGGGCTTTGAGAGGAATGAACCTTAGTTCATGGTAACAGCTTCGGATTTGCCACCAGAGTCATCGACCCCAACCAGAGAGATGGTCGGCATCGTTTCATAGGTGCCCTTGCTGATCGTCACTCGATCAGAGCTGATGCTCTGCAACTCACCGGCAATGGTCCATTCGTAGGACTTCATGCGGCCATCGGTATCTTCGCAGTTCGCATAAACGATCCACGACCCAACGGTCTCTCGTGAGCTCAGGCTACATGCAGGCAACTTGTTCTCTGCCACATTGATGTTCACCTCGCCCTCAGCTTCATGCCCCATTTCTGAGGTTATTTTCAGCTTGATGCTGTGCTCACCAGCGCCCAGAGTTGCTCTGCCGTAGTAACCACTGCTTTCCAATGGCGTACCATCTACCGAGTAGACGCGAGTCGAAATACGGTCGCGTGGGTGGCCGCCAGAAATGTACGGTCGCAACAGCACATCCAGAGGCTCACGCTCGTATTTGTTCGAGCCAGAGTATTGCAGGTCAATGGCATAGGGCGCTGCCTGGCCGATCTTGAGCGGTTGCTCGATCACGGTCTCATGGCCGCGAGCATCACGGACAGTGACCTTGATGTTGTAATCACCCGGCTCATTGATCACAAAGGACCGGACAATATCCTGCCGCTGATCCTGAATCACAGCGCCTTCCGGCAACTCCCACTCGTAGGTCGGCTCTTCCAGCTTGCCGTTGAAGGCAATTGGCCGCACTGACGCGGTGATCGTCGCAGGAGCCACGTCCGCGTTCTTCCTAACCTGCATTCCGAAGCTCGGCCATACATACTGCCAAACGCGGGAGCGTAGGCTATGCGAAGCCTCTGCACCCTGATCTCGGTATCCTTCGATCCAGGTGGTGTACTTCGTTTCTACAGTAGCCTGATTGAGGTCAGTGTCAGATGGTACGTACTCAGCAGTATCACCCTGCACAATCGAGCCATCAGGCAGCGTGAAGAAACCGTTCAGCTTCACGTCCATCCCACGGTAAGGCAGGCTGGTTTCGGCTTTGAACACATACTTCTTGCCGGTCTCAATAACTCGCGGCCCTGTCACGTAAGGACGAGGTGCCTTCACTGCTCGGAAGTCAACCGCCGTTTTCGCAACTTCATAGGCATAGCCGTCATCAGCCGGGGCCGTGGCAGAGCGCACACGAGCCCACAGGCGGTATCGGGTTTCTTCATCGCTCGAAAGCGTGATGCTATCCCCTGTCTGCGCGTAGGTTTTGCCACCGTCAGTGGACCACTCAACAACGGCATTGCCACCGGAGATTGGCTCATCGTTCAACGTCAGGTTCGCGGTGTACTTGCCTTCACTTCCCACAAACAACGTGGTCGGGCCGACAACAGCAATATCAGGTTTGTCGTAAGCGACAACACTGACCGCTTCGGTGTACTTTTCCGCGCCTGAGTTGACGTTCACCACCTTGGCTCGAACCTGGTACTCACCTTTGTCGAAGGTCTTCACAAGCTGATACTTGTATCGATCTTCTGGGATGAACTGTTCCCAGGTTTTACCGTCGTCCTTACTGGTTTCCCACACAACCTGGCCGGTAGCCCGGAGATCCTGACGGTCATCCAGAGATAACTTGAACACAGCAGTGAACGGAGCTTCACCAGACAACTTGCGAGCCTCTACTCCAGCACCGATGGCTCCACCACGAAGCACTGTCAAGAAGGCAGGTCTGATAGACAACTCTGTGCGGTTGTAACCCTCAACAGGGCTTTCCAGAACAGCCTCAGCGGCGATACGGACAGAGGAAGTATCCACACCAGACAGGTCTACTGAGAACTGAGCTTCACCGTTCGATGCTTCCGCATAATCAGTGAGAGCAACCGTCTCGTTGTAGGCCTTTTGTTGGATCAGGCGTACTTTCCACGCCCCCATCGTGTTGGCGTCATAGTCACCATCAGGTTTGTACTGATCACGGATGAGAACCCTAACCGGCAATGCCTGGGTATCAATCGCGGTATCACCTTCAACCTCAACAATAGGACGGATGCTGTCAGAAGGTGCAGAGATAGCCCGGTAGACAACCTCAGTCTTCACATCAGGAACCTTGTTGTAGGCTGCGTTCACCTTGTAGGTGGTTTCTTCCCACAACGCTCGCTCATCGGTATTGATGCGGCGATACACCTTATTGGTGGCACCCCATCCCGGAATGAAGGTCTCAGACTCAAGAACATCCGAGTTGCGCGATATGGCAATATCCAGATCAGCTCGTTCAGAGTTGATAATGGCATCACCCAGGTAGTTACCTGTCATCGGCACCATGTAGATGTTGTCCTTGAAGTTGTAGTCGGAGGCCAGTTCAACGGTCGGAGCTGGTGGATCAACGGCTTCAACATTGAAAGTCTCGTCGTTCAACGTCACCCGAGTGCCATTGCGGGTGAAAATACTTACCCGCCACCCCAGAGGGTGATCACCGTTCTCGGCCAGGGAACCTGACAACGAAGGAGATTCCGATAACGGGTCTTGGACCAGTCCATCGGGGATCTGCTGCCACTCGAACAGACAGGTGCGGCTTGCGCTGCCAACAGCTTTGTTCGCGGCCTCGTTTTTCGCACGGTCAGCACTGAGGGTGATTGAACAGTCAGGACCTTTGCTCTGCTTGAAGTTCACATCAAAGTCTTCAATGACGCGATTCACCTGAGCAATGTCATCAATCGGGGTGTAACCAACAGAGCCATAGGCAGTAGTTACCGTCAGGTTCTGAGAGCCAGACCCAACTTTTACCTTGGAACCGTCACCACTGAACAGGTACAGGCTGTATTCGACAGGTTGTTCACCAATGCTCACAGCCTGCCCCACCAGCCCGGCAACTTTCATCCCGTTGTTGTCCTGCGTAGTTTGTTCAGCCTCATCCGGAGTTCTGTCCCATTGGAGCAAACACACCGGGTCACGAATTGGGTCTGCGGCCATAGCCACATCCTCTTTCGTGGTGAACCGGCAAGGCACACCCGACTCTGGCAGGGCATAGATTTTCACCGGGTCAATAACCTGGCGAATTGTCCATGATTCAGCCGAGAGCTTGGCCGTCCCTTTCCAGGTATTGATGTCCACAACCAAGATGGGTGAGTTCGGCGCGGAGGTCATGACAAGAAGACTGGAAGAGCCGACCACATCAGGAACAGCCGGTTTAACCGGAATGCTCAAACGACCACCTGACGCACCGAAATCATGTTGGCTCATGATCCCCATTGTCTGGCCCGGCTCGATACGCACCCCATTCACCACCAGCGGCACTTTCGCATCAGAACGGAGGGTCGCAAACACGTCGTATGAACCTGTCACGACAGCACCATCACTGAGCGTCAGCGGCTTGGTCTCGATGATCCGCTTGCCATCTGCATGAACAAATTCATGAGTGACAGCGGGGACCATAACCTTGCCATCCATCCCATCCGCCAGCATCACCTGACGCGGTTTGTACTCGAAGCCAACCGCCTTTTGAACCGCGTTGCCTTGTGCGTCCTCACCGGAAACAGTCAGCGTGTAAGATTCCCCTTCCTTCAAAGACGGGAACATTACCGGGTACTCAAGGCGGAATCGACCTTTCGACTCCTCACGCCAAGACAACTGCACCTTGTCATCGGCTGGGCCTCCGACGAGGGCAATAGAGGTCAGCTTAGGACTCGGGTCGGCAGTATCAGTCAAGGTGATTACAACATCATCCAAAGACTGGATTGGTGCTCCATCACTGATCGATACGGTTAGTGTCGGCGCTGAATTATCTATGCTCATAGCATATTGGGAGCCAGTGAATACCTGCTTAACCTCATTACCGAAAGCATCTTTAGCTACGAGAGATATGCCGGTATATGTGCCCTCTGACAGATTCTCAGCAGAAAATGTGAAAAACCAATCATTTGTGCTACTACGAAGAACTTCAGTACGAGACAACGGACGTTCTTCGCCAGTCGAGGTTATCGCAGACGCACTTGAGTTGTTAGAAATAACCCACTGGTTAACCCCCCAACCGTCAAATGAATCAGGCTCACGGAAATGAGCTTTAAAAATCCGCCCATTTCGTTCTAACCCAGCAATTTCAGGAGGGTTAAGGTCATAGCAGAACGTTGCCCCAATCCGATCAGACGGAAGTTCAGGCTTCCCTTCCGGTCGAGACCAATATCCAGGCCATGAACATGAGCGCCCACTGAACGATATATCCGTATCCACTTCTGCATAAGAAGCATTTGCCGGAATTTTAGTAGTAGGCAACCAAGATCCCCATAACTCCTGAGCGTAAGGTCTCGGCTCAACATGAAATCTCAGTTTTTTATAATGGTTAACTGAGCTCATATTAATGGTTTCACCGCGGACCCACTGACCATCATCCCTAAGATATTCAACATACTTACCGATGGGAGCCAAGCTAACCGATGGATCAGCTTTCACACTGACGGATGTATTACCAAGAGAGTTCATAACCCAGTCGTAAATAATAAACGACTTAGTTTTTGTCCCATGTTGCTGGAATACATCAGCTTGCGTCTGCCGATAATCATATGTACCGTCTTCGGCAATGATATTGCCTTCAATACAGTTTTTATAATCACACCAGTTACCGCTTTGAGCACCGTAAGGTGAAGAAGGATAGGAGTTTGTTTTGGGTATCCGGTAGAGCACCCTGTAGGTATCGGAATAAATGGTCATTCCGTTCTGATAAGGCGCAAAACCTGATAGGGCCTGACCATTAACCTTAAAAGTTGAGGCCTGCGGGTTCTTAGGGTCATACACTGCTACTGGCTCAGGATTCTCTCCAGACTTTGCACCTACTGAATCCCAAGCAATAGGATAGGCTATTGACCCTTTGTTCCCTGCTTTATCCAGGGCCTCGAAATGAAGCGTATATAGATCCTCCCCATTAGGGAACACAGTGCTCCAGTTCAACAACTGGCCTTGGCCGTTGGCGTAATTAACCGAGACAACAGGACTCCTCTTGCCTTTGCTATCTACAGCATACGCCTGTATAGAGGAAACCGAAGAACCGGCATCAGATGCAGACACATCTATACCTGAAAATCGGTTAGGACCTCGCAGTAGCGTTCCATCAGAAAGCGCCCGGTTCCATTCCCCTTTTACTGTCACGTTTGCCAAACTTGGCGCTGTCGTATCGACTTGAAGCGGGTATTCATCAGTCTGAACGGAACTTCCGTCTGACGCCAGTATTTCGGCCCTTAGTTTGTAGACTCCCTCGGAAGGAGCCGGTAGTTGAAGTTCCGCACCATAGTAGGATTTTCCACCCACTGTGATGCGATCAGTAGCCCCAAGAAGGTGGCTGGTCGCTGTCGAAACCACTGTTCCATCCGACCGAATCACCGAAATCTTTACCTTTCGGTCGATACCGGCACTCAAGGCAAACGAGATATTGCCCGTTGGGTTGGCATAGTTGGCATTCGGAGTCAGAGACCGTTGCGTACCATCTGGAGCCTTAAAGGTGTATTCCAGCAGCTCTGCATGAGCAGCACCAGCGGTAAGAACCGCCAGAGCCCCAAGCATCGCCGGAATTTTAGGCTTGAAATTGATCATCGCATTCTCCATTCGTTTTGAGTTACAAGAACCCAATGCTGGAGGTTACGGGAGGGAGTGCATAAACATGGGCTGTGGAAGTGCCCTTTTTGAGCAAATAAGGAAATAGTTGGAATTTGTTATGACTGGACTTTTTGCCAAAAAATAAGGGCAGCTTTTAGGCTGCCCCTATCACCCGTTGATTAACGGCAAGGTGTCTTTTACACCCCCAGGCCATTGCTGAGTTGCACAACAGCCGGGATGACCTTCTCTGCATGTTCCAGAGTAGCAGACATGATGGATTCCACTACGGTCGGGGAGTTGTACAGGCCCATACCGCCACCGATACCCATAGCGAAAGCCATGAGGCTCTGGCGAGCGATACCACCAACAACACCGACCAGGATCATCGCACCCGCAACGATTCGACCCAAAGTACCTTGGGTCCAATCCTTGAGAGTTACCCATACGTCGTCAAACGCTGTACCACCAGTACCAGCGTGGGCCTGATCCGGCACGAGCAGGAAGGCTACCGCCATCAACCCCAGGAAGAGGAAGAGTGCGTTGTTTTTACTTGAGGCATTCGCCAACTGATTTGCGTTCATCAAGAACATCTCCTATTTGGTTGTTTCAGACTTCGGTTCGTGTTGTACCGTTTGCAGCGGTCTCAAAACTGGCTCACTTTGCGGTGTGCCATCCCCAATCACCCACCTGCGCGGTTCGATTTCGGTATAGACATACCCTGTCACGATGAGATCACCATTGGTGTCCTCCCAGGGAGCTACCCAAATCCGCATAACCTGTGCTGGTGTACGAATTGGAATCGGGCGATCCGGAAGACGCGGTGCGACATAGTTGTCAATCACCGGGTCTCCGGAGCTAGATGAGTTCGCTGAAACGTTTGAGGAACCTTCGCCATCCGCTTCCGCTTTGGCCTCGACTTCCTCTGGTTTCATTGGGCGCGGGACATTTCCGTCATTGGTTGCGGCGTAAACGTCTCGCGCTGACATACACTGAACACCATTCGGCATTCCCGGACAGCTATACTCATCCTTGCCGATGTTGAACGTCGAACAGCCCGACAAAATAAGTAGCGCTGCACCCACCCCCAACATCTTTGCGGATCTTACTGCCTGTTCCTTTTGAGCCTCGCCTCTGGAACTGCCCTTTCTGGTCAAAATGTTCAAATTTTTCATTTCTTGGTTCCCCCGGTGGAACGAATTTGTAGCTTGGTTCCTTTGGTCACGATGATGTCTACCTGACGGCCAGCATCGACCTCGATAACGGGGAAGATGCCTTCGGCCATGTCGATATAGAACTGAGCGATGCGATCTAGCGCCTTACTGGCCCCCTTCACTGCTGCTCCCTGCAACATCTGGTCGGAGAACACAGACTGGTACTGGGTATTTGAGCCAGGGTTAGTGCTGACGACCGGCACAGGATTGACGTCAAAGGCTTCGGAAACGCCACCAAGGAAGCCTGCCATCAAGCTCTTGGCGATGATTTGCCCCTGCTTCGATACGACGCGACCACGGACACCGGCCTTACCGTCTTCACCCACTGCATAGGAATCCAGCTTCGCTTCTATGACCCCCCCATCATCCCGAACGCACGAGAAGGTCTCGCCACGCAGGTACGCTCGCTCTGAACTGAGATCTCCATAGCCTGAAACAATCAGGAAGCACTCACGAACATCCGCACGGAAGCGGTTAGGCAAAATAGCCTCTTTCTGAATCCTGAGGGTCGAAGGGAACGGATCTCGACGAGCACCTTGAGATGTTGGTGCGTCCATACCGTTGATGAGCACCCCTGTCAGGATGGAGCCAGAAGGTAGGTAGATAGACTCATCATCCTTGTTGTCCTTCTCTTCAACTTCTGGCGCTTTCTGCGAGTAGCTCACTATTTGGATGCCTGGTTTAGTTGCATCACGACCATCTCCCTTGCCAGTTGCAGGAGCCCCACCCTTCGAGTCAGGAAGCGGTGCGTCCCGAAAAAAGGATGCTGGATCTTTGTAGTCGAGCTTTTTCTCCATGAACTGACCATCACCACCAGATGCACCATTAACATCGGCTCTGGCATCCTCTGATGAAGAGGATGTTTTTCCACCAGCAGCGCCGGTTTCGACTTTCTTAGCCAATTCCATGTTCTTCTGGGTCAGGCGGTCCAAATCTTGACGAAGGCGGGTCATCTCACGGCCAACATCACTGGATTTCCCGGCAGTGGTTTTGGTTTCCTCCAGCTCTTTCTTGACTCGTTCCAGCTCCTTTTTCAGGTCGGAGTTTTCACGAGACACCATCTTCACATCGGCAGACAACGAATCTATCCCGATCTCACGGGTGTTTTTGTCTGTGAGAACGTGCTTGATGGTTTCTTGGCGACCGCGCTTCTCTTCTTTCTTGGGTTCACCAGAGAACATTGTCACGACCGCAAAAAGAACGAAGACGCCGCCAGCGATAGACACCCAACGCTTCTTGTTGGGGTCTAACTGTGTCCAAAATCGCTTAATCATTGGGCACCTCCCAGCAGCGATGGACGCTTAGACGTTGGTGCGAGACCACGCTTCTGCTTCTTCGCCACATAGATCTCCGTCTTCTGGCCGGGCTCAAGCACGTTAAGCGGCCACGTAGTCACCGCAGCCACATCCCAGCTCCCACACAACGCCTCTTTGAACTCAATAGGCTGATCAGAGACGTTCAGGGCGACACCGATGAACACGTTAAGGTGGTGGCCCATCATGTATTGCCCCTTGCTGAAATCCACCTTTACCCCAGGATGAGCGCAGCTCGGCACCGCAGCACCAGCAGGGATGCGGTTCAACGTGTAACCTTGAGGGACTTCACCAAGAGCAATCTTGCGGAATACTGACCGGATGGTTTCGACATAAGGCTGGCTCTGTTCCCAGGTCTCAGCCTTGGTATTGGCAAAAGCACCAGTGATACCTACACCACCATCGAGCTTGAGAAAGACTTCTCTGGGCGGAATACGACGGGGAACCATCGTCAGGCTGAGAGCTTGGGCTTCCGAGCCTTTTTCAGTAATGAACATAGTCACCGGATACTGCTTATCCGTGGCGACATAGACCACATTCTCTTTGATGCAGACCTCACCACACTGGCCGTTATCCGTCGCCCCGGTCAGAGATGTTGAAACGATCTCAGGATTGCTGAAAGGCGTGACGATTCGGTTCGGATGACCAACGGCTATCGGGATGATCTGGTTAACCCCCGGCTTCATCGTCAGTAAGGGGTTTTCATTCATGCTGCCCACAACCTCATGGGAGCTTTGTCCTGACGTCACAGGGGCAGGAACATCCTTTTTCATAACACTGGCCGGGACAACAGGAATGTCATCCGAGGCATAGGCCATTGAAGTTCCAAGCGCCAAGGACAGCGCCAGGAGCGAAAGTTTAGCGTTGTTCTTCATGCTTTCTCCGGTTTTCTTCTTTGCGCTGGAGTTGCTCCAAAACAGTTTTGGTGCGTGGCTTTCCTACATAGGTGTCGATGTAGTCCAGCACGGGCGCGTAGTTTGAAATCTTGATGGCGAACTCGTAGGAGCGTTCGCTACGCTCTTCGTTAGAAGAAGCCCCTTTGACGTAGGAATATCCGTAGACAAACACCTTGTCGCTCTTGGGCTCGTACTCAACAAAACGCGGCTCAAACCGCATGGTTACGCGGTCGTTCTTGATCTGTTGAGCTTGAATTTCGATGGCATCAATCACGTCCTGATAGATGCTCGGGGAGAGAAGCGGGGTGATCCGTTCTTTCACAAAGTCAACGGTTCCTGGCGTCACATTGCCAAGGAGCTGAGCAAAAGCGAAACCCCAAGCCTCTTTATAGGACTGAGAGGCGTTATTTTTCGTCACCCAGGCTTCTTCCGTGAGCGTGAAAGGCTGGATAGTGACGATGGTTTCCTTGCTGAATACTTGGACCACCAGCAGGAAAACGATAGCAATAAGACCACCCTGGAAGATTCGTCCCCACTTATTTTCTGTTTGGGTCCCTTCCCAGGTCTTGAGATACTTTTTCAGGTTCAAGGCAAATACCTCCGGACAAACGGGTTCTTGAGAGATTTGGCCTTGGTCATGATGAACCCGGCCCAGTAGATCATGTGGAGCAGGTATCCATCCGGATGGTTATCCCTGAATCGGCGATAAAGGTTGGTCACAAGTAACCCCCCCAGAAAGCAGATCAGGGCCTTACCGATGATGACCCCTATCGTTAGCCCCAAAAGCATTGGGGCCAACTCATCTGCGCTCCACAACAGCAGATGCGGGGGCTCATCGACCCGGCGCGGTATCTTTACAGGCTTCATAGCAACCCTCTTCTTTTCCTAGTGGCCTGTATTCTCATTCAGGGTCACTGATTTTCTGCCACGGCTTCGCGCCCTTTTCGGGCACTTCCAGCGACAAATAAAAAAAGGCGGCCTAAGCCGCCTTTTTTGCGTTTACTGGATCGGTTATTGATTTTGAGGAACCGCTTCCGAATGTTTTTCCGAAGCCGCAACGCTAACTTCATTGGCTGGTCGGGCCACCCCCAGAGTTTTCACTTCCTTGTTAGCATTGGCTTTAAACTTGAACATCAGACTGTACGCCGCCAGCAGGAAGAAGCTGAGAATGCCCCAGTAGGTCTGAACCGTGCCCAGAGCCTTGGCCGGGTCACTTGCAGCTCTGTTGGCCGTATCAGCAGCCAACTTAACCCACTGACTCCAGTCAAAACCTGCCGCAAAAGCAGACAGCCAAAACGCGACGGCCACTGGAACGATGAAGATGCACATCAGCACCGCGTTCATCAAAAACCAGAAAAATTGTTTATTAAGGTTCACACTTCCTCCCATTAACCTAGAAAATTGAATGCGTGTTCCAGGTTCATCCCTGCAACAACACCTATAACGAACATCACCTGCCAGACAAGGAACTGCCAGGAGATGAATGAACCAGATGAGCTTTCGCTTTCTCTGACGTGAGCTTGTGCGGACATAGACCCTCCAAATAACTTGTCGTCATCACGGAGTAATCGTCTCTTAATTGATCAATCTAGGAACAGTGCTGTTACGGCCCATTTTGGGCACTTTATGGAGGTTTATTCGAGGAGATGATAAGAGCGGGAGGCGAAAAACTTTCACATGTGAAAGTTCAAAGCGGCCAATGGCCGCTTGTTTCACACTGTTCTATTGTAACGGAGTTCTCGATAAGCATCCCATGCTTGCTCTGATGAGACACCTCGACGACCAACATCTGTGGCGCACTCAAGGTCCATCTTGTACTGCTTAACCTTCTGGTCTGCTGTATCGCCCCAGCTCATGGCTGATGGGTACTTGGAAACACTAAACACATTTTCAAGTTCAGCCTGATAGTCGTCGTTTTGTAACAGAGGTTCGGTTTCACCATCATCCCAGCGAATGTAAGCCTTACCCTGGAGAGCCTTCAAATGCAAAGGCACCAGTAAGGTGGAAATCACTTCGTCAGCCCTGATGTCTTTGTAAGCACACCAGTGAGGTTTAACGGTGATCACACCATTTACCAAAACGATGTCACACGCCAGTGTCGCTTCAACATTATCGTTAACATCCTGCCGAGCGTAGATCTCCACGAAACCAACCTGCTCTGGAACAACCTTGTCGATGAAGCTCCAAAAGCTGGGGTACGACGTTCCATCGCTGAGCGTCAACTGACCGTCATGCTCTTTCAGCATACGGTTCAGTTGTGCAGTGAAGAACTCTGCCGACACTTTTCTTGCCAATGGTTCCATATCACTCAGTCGTAGAGTGGCTCCTCCACTCCCCTCATACACCTCTCCAAAAAAGAAATCTCTCTTACGCATTAGACTTTGCCTCCTTTAATCGCTTGCTGGGTCAGCTTGATCCAGTTCAACGGGTTTTCACAGTCAACATGGTTGCCAGCGGCACCAACTACCGTTTTGTATGCCTCCGAGCCTGCCGCTGTGTGTACTGCCAGCATAAACGAAAACATAGGGTCATTTTGCATGGTGCCAATCATCATTGCACTGGAAGTGTCTTTGAGCTGGCAGTTTTCAACCCGCAGATTGAGTACATCTTTTGCCACCATCTTACAGTCGGGACACACCTTCTCAAGGTTCTTGAGCTTTGCGTCGTCATTGAGCACATCAGGAGCCGCGATGGCAGTACCGGCCATACACAGCCCCAGTGCCAGCAGTTGGAGTCTATTAGTTACTTTCATGGTTCCTCTCTATATCGTTCCAATTTCGTTTCGGTAAAAGAACAGTGGCCCAGTGACTGTTCTGAGTTCCGGCGTTACTTGCTTTACTCTTGAGCAAATATGCTGCTTGAAAAAGTTGTGGTATCCGTACAACGCTGGGCGAGTAAATACGGAAAAGATAATGAGGGTGATGGCCGCACCAGCGGCCCACCCGATCACGTCCGGAGAGATAAGTCCTGACACGTCTGAGATACGTTCTGGTTCAACCAAGCGGCACACCACCAGCACCCAGAACCACATTACCGGCATCACAAAGATCATCTTTCCGATGCAAGCAATGAGCACCTTCACCAAATTCAAGCTCTGCGCCCAGTAAAGCCACAACGCAGACAAGGATTGGCGACGTATCACCTGGTAGACGTTCAATGGGATGTCGCACAGATGCACCCCATCTTGATTTATAACGGAGTAGCTCATCCTCCCTCCCTATACCCGTTTCTGGAGGTTGCCGAACGTCAGGCCAACCAGGACACAGCACGTCATCATTGTCATCGGGATGACAACCGGATCGAGCGCTATGGGGATGAAGAACGCGATGAACAATCCGGCCATCAGGTACATCGTTCCGCGAACGCTATAACGATGGAGAACCGGACTCGCATAATCGAAGTTGGTCCGCTTAATTCGCCATGTCATCATCCCGTCATATACCGCAGGTACGAACAGGATCAGCATATAGGGAGCCCACGCGGCTAACAGCGCCAACCGTGTGTAGAACTGGTAAATGACGTTGACAAAGGCTTCCATGCGGCCTTTGACCCACACAAACCAGCCCTTGCCCATATCCTGCATCCCCTTGGACTTCTGGCGCTCCTCTTCTGATGGGATCAGCGTTTGGTACATCCCCTCATAGAAGCCTGAATCAATAACGCTCGACCTGAACCAGGTAGATGCTTTGTTCTGTATCCAGTCTCTTGCTTCGACACCAAGACTCTGTTCCACCAGCACGGATTCCCTTTTGATGGCTCTGTCTGTCCAGTCGCCAGGGATCAGCAGCAATATTGCCAGCAACTCAATAACCAGCAGCCATGCGACCAGCAACCACGGCTTCTTCATAGTCGGTTCTCCTTAAAACAGTTTTCACGCTCTCACAGGTGATGAGCTCATACAGCAAGCCACGCAAAGAGGTCTCATCCTCATGGGGCTGCGGGTTAGTGGATAGTTCTCCTGGATGGGAAGAAAGCCACAGTGAGAACGACTCTCCTGAATCGACAGACCATGAATCACCGCCACTATCGACAATTTGCACTTCCAACGCCCGGCAGGTTTCGGTGATCAGGGTTTCCAGAAATGCCCCAATTCTGGCCGGGTCTTCATATTTCTCTCTCTGCTCATGAAACACGAGCTGGCTGTAGCGATGCAGAGCTTCTTCAATGATCGGGTAAATCACAGGCTCCTGATTAGCCTTAATCCCGTCTGTGATGTAGCAGCTCAGCTTCTCGATGATGGCCTCCGATGCAGGCCAGTCGAATTGGAGGATGCTCAGGATGTGAGCGTTCTTGCGGCCACGACTTTTCAATTCATTCATAACCCTGTCGAAAGGGTTCACATCGACCATGATGGCTACCTCGTAATCTCTATACTTCTTGTCACACATAGCTCTGCTCTTACTGGGTCAATATGGGCAGACGGCCTTTTACGATTGTTCCGCCTGAAATTTTGGCTATGTATTCCAGGTTCGGAAGCATTCCCAATAACTGGGCTGGGAACAGATCAGCTTCCTCCTCCATCAAACGCTCGCCTTGGTTGCCTCCGTGCATAATGGGCTCCTTGCCATCCGAGTTCTGGCCTTGAGTCCGCATGACGTACTTGAGCCGGGTCTTCGGCAGGTTATCCGCGATATACTCCTGGGTTTCACCATCGACGATACGCAGAGCAAACGTGTTGTTGATGTTCCCCAACACCTGGAGCGCTTTGTCTTTGCTACCCAGTCGAGCTGCGAAGTCAGCAAAAGTCTGAGTTGCAACGAAAAGACGAAGTTTCGCACCGCGACCTTTGTTCAGGAGCTGGATGAACGGGTCGTTGATCACCTCGGCAGCCTCATCGACAAAGATATTTACGGGTCTGTTGTTGACGCCGTAGTTGTATCTGTCACCGGCAACCGCTGTCAGGTCTGACAGGAAGATGGACCCCATAGCACTACCAACCATGTTGTCGGTCAGGGAGTCGAGCCCCAGATAAGCAACTTGAGCGTTGTTGATGATTTTTGCGGAATCGGTGATCTGGCGTTCGTCGCTCAGATCAGATGAGTCTGGAGACAGCAGAGGGCCTAGCTCCCCGGACGTCAGCATATTCATGATCGGCAGGAGGTTCGCCACCATCTTGGAGAAGTGGGTTTGGTCGTGCTGGAACATCGACAGCAAGCCTTCCAGGTCAGAGTTCGGGTGCTCAGGTTGGATGATGTCGTAGTAGAACTTCATCAACGCGAAAGCGATCTTCTCACGCGAACCGTTTTTGACTTTTTCCAAGTAAGCCGCTGCTTCTGCCTCCCAGTCGGGCATAACTCGCTCTGAGTAAGCCTGAACGGCCTTGATGACCAAGCCAGCAGCGCCACCTTCAAGGAATCGGCGGAGCTTTGTCAGGTTGGGACGATCATGAGTGATGACCAAGCCCTGAGCGATGTTGTTCAGTGCCTGCCAACCAAATGACTTGAACGGGTCCGCCCCTGCTTCGGATGGGATCAGTGCGGCCAAACGACTTGCGATTTCAGTCACGCGGGTGAAGTTACGCAGAGGGTCGATACGCACCGACTCTTCCGGGAATGCTGGATGAAATGAGACGAATCTTTCCGGCTGCCCCATAGCTTCACAAGCACGTCGGGCATTGTCCCGCATCTCCTTATCCCCTTTCGGGTCTATGATGATCACGGCTTCCCCACGCAGAATGGCCTGTGAAATCAGGATGTCGAACATACGGGTATTGTGAGTTACAACGTAATTGTCCGTTATGTACAAATGCTCAGGATGGTCAATATAAATACATTGAGCTAAATCCCACCTCACTTCTTCCACTGACGTTATCTTTAGCTTCAAACTATCTTTGTATTGGTACTCTTTACTTACTCTTACCTTTTTGCGATTCAGCTTGAAAAACATCTCCCTATTTGAATGTCTAATGTTTACCTTGTAAGCTGGGCGACCTTGCATTTTTTCGCCGGAAGGCGTCTTGTAGAGCTTTTTAGTTTCTTTGATTGAAGCAATACCCCCTAGTGACCAGACCATCTCTTGTACATCTTTTGCCAACTGATGGCTGGTTGATATGAAAGACAGGCTGCCCCCTTTGTCTACCGTTCCATCAGTATCCATTAGGCCAGCAATAATTTCCCAACGCTGTTTAATTGAAGCGTTCTTATAAATATCAGGGACGTGTTTTTCCCATGATCTTTGTCCTTCAAGGCCAAGCTCTATCACGGCCTGTCTAACTGGATTACGCGAATAAACGCCGCCCTCTCTGCGACCGCCGCCAGCTCGGCCTTCCTTCATTGTGATGGCGTAGTCGTAATCAGATCCAGGAACAGAGACCAGTTCAACCTCATGAGGAACTTGTTTCCTCAGGGCTTCAATGATCTCCTCATCTTGGCTGGAAAAGGTTATCCGGTTTCCTTTTCCGATAAGTCCATCACCCAGTAAACAGCCAAGAAGATATGGCTCAAGCGGCAATACCGCTTCTGGTTTTTCTACCGGCGCTGGTAGAGGCAATTTGAAATCACCTTGGTTTGATTCAAGAAGACCTTGAATTTCCATCGTGGATATAACGCGGGGTTTCGCTTGTCCTGCTCTCGATTGACCTTTTTTGTATTTCCCCCGCCAATGTTTGTGATGCACCTCCCAGAGATGTTCGCCACACGCCTCAACGCTTCTCCCATCGGAAAAGCTAATCTTAAAAATCGCTTTCTTGGGTTGTGGATAAACTCCTAGAACTTTGGCAACCTTACCGTCAGGTGTGGACACTACATCGCCCACAACAATATCTCCCATCCGTCTCCAGCCAATAGGCGTATGGACAAGCGAATCAAGTGGCTGCGCCTTACCCGAGCCGGTGGTCCCAACGATCAGCGAATGCCCCTCGGTGTGTTTGAGTGGCTGCATCAGCTTCTCTTCTTTGGGCTCTACCCCGTGAATCCAGGGCTGGCCGATTGGAAGCTCCTTTTTCTTACCCTGTATCTTCCGGACAACCTTTTTGACCGTGGACTCTCTCCCTACGATGGAAGTCCAGTCGCGTTTCAGGATCTCAAACACGCGCTGGGCATGGCGGTTTTCCCACAGGAACCCACTACCAAGCCACATATCGTCCGGCGTGTCCTTGATGTACTTTTGGAGCTCCGCAATGGAAATAAACTCCAGATCACGCCCCTTCAAATGCTTTTGGAGCAGGTGAAGTTTGATAGCCTTGGGCAAACGAGCCATCGCCATCACGCCACAGATCCCCGTCATCCAATAGAAGGGCTCCGGAGGCATCGTGCTGACTTGCTCTACGGCCAAAGCCGCGCCGGAGGCGGCAAGCCAGCCTGCTACAGCATTTTTTTCATAGTTGGGCCGCCACGGCATCTCGTAGGCGAGCGGGTTATAACTCATTGTCATGTTTCATTTACCTCTAAATACAATTTTCCCTGACGTTTCTTGAGCAAAGGCCGTCTCTGTGCCCGGCTCAGCATCCCGCAGAGGATGTGTTTGCTGATGCCGATGTTTTCACCGGCAATCATGTCGAAGGCTTTGTCACTGGTTACTAAGCAGCCATCCTCTTCCAGGACAGGTGTCACGAGCCATCGGCCCGAGCGTTTTTGGATCATGTCCTTGAGCATCTGGAGCGCTTTCTGAGGGGTGACACCAGACGGCAAGAAATCTTCCGCATTGATGTCTTTCGGGTTTGTTTTCGCCTTAGGCGGCTCAAACTCCCTAACCTCTGGCTCTTCCCTTTCTCGCACCTCGACGTGTCCCAACTCCTTCTCACGCTCAACTTTGGGCTCAGGAGCCACTGGTTGAGCCTCCCGCTTAGGAAGGCGAGCCACGTTCTGTTTTTCTTGGACCGGCTTGCGCTGCTGCTCTTCAACCGGAGAAGTAACATCGACCTTCTTCTCCTTCGGCTGTGGCTGGGAGTCCTTACCTTTCGCCTTTTGTTCAGGCGAGGCTTTACCGGCATTAACCTCAGGCTTCTGCTGCTGCGCCTTTTTTCGGCTTTGTTGTTTCGGTGCAGACTTATTTTTGCTTGCATCCAAGCCAGGGGGAGAGACGAGCTCAAAGGCATCCTGGTATCCACCCATTGACGCCTCGGCATCCTTAATGGCCGCCACGACTGCATCTGAAAGCTGCTCCGCCAGTACAATTGCCTTCACTCCGCTGAAATCACGAACTTTGCGACCTGGCATAATCGGGTCCGGAACAATCGCGTTGGCGTGGGACAGCTTCGAGAGAACCTCTGACGGCGCACCCAGCGACCGAGCGCCATCCGGGTACAAAATGACGGCTTGCCCCTTCATCAGGCATAGGACTTCGCCCAGCGTCGTTTTACCTTCCAAAACAGGCATGATCGCTTGTTCAAGCAACGCCGATGCTTCCCCGTATCCAGACAACATCTCAACGAGCAAGGTCTTTGCGTCCTTCTCATGCTGATTAACGTTGTCCGTATGCGGCATTTCTGGCGTGTGCGTTGGTTGTTCTGGTGCGTCAGTCAGCATAGGGAGCGGCTCAATCGCCCATGATGGCGGTTCATCAGAACCACCGAACATTGGAAAGTCATCGCCCTGCAGGGAGTTTTGTTCTTGTGGAACGAAGTCCTGTTTTGGCTGCTCCTCTTGCTTTCCGGGCATTGCCACATCTGGGATTTCTGAGTTTGTTGCGTCAGTGCTGGTTGTCTCTGCCGATGCGTTGAATGCGTCAAACGGGAAGTCGATGTCCCCCAGTCCACCCCCAACATCCTTGAGTGCTTGTAACGGATTGTCGTTTGCCAAAGGTGGTGCGTTTTTGGCAATGTCCTGAGGGGACAGATCCTCTTTTGCCTCTGGTTTATGGGGTTGTTTCTCCGTATCACTCTTCGGTTTTGCTTTGCCCGGTTTGCTCTGCGGCTTACCCTTCTTGCCAGCGTCAGGCTTAGATGATTCCGTTGGTCCCGCATCTTTTTGCTCTGGCTCCTCCTCGACAGCATCGGAGGTGCTTTTCAGCATCTCCATCGCATCACCAAAGCCAAGGCCAGCTAGAGCTTTCTCTGCTTCCTGCTCTGCGGCCAACATGTCATCGTTCAGAGCTGCTTCACCTTCCTCTTGGTCGTCACCGTCATCGGCTTCCTCAGGATCAACGAACTCAATCTCAGCGTCCTCAACATCACCAACAACTTCCGCAGCAACAGCCGCAGGAGGCTCAGTCGTAAACACCAGGTCGTTTGATTCGAGTCGGAGCATCAAGATCTTCACCGAACCCGCCTCCTGGAGCATCTCAGGCAAAACTTCCCAGTAGCGGTAGTACGCACGTTCACCCTTCTCCTGCACCGTGTTTGGTACAGCAAAACCACGTTCGATGAGAATGTCGGCCAGTGTGTCAGGGTCTCGTGGGATACCGGGGATCTTGTCGTGGCTGATCAAGTCATAAAGGTCCCCAAGCTGTTTCCAGGCAATGAATACACCTTGGTTGAGGTGCCAGACTTTCGCGCCTGGCTCATTGACCTTCCATTTTCCGGTTTTAACTAGGCGGCGGATGGCATCGAACACGTAACGCTCGACGGGCACACCATAGGAGAACTCGTCCACATCGAGACGACTCTGGCGAAGGTCCCGTGAGACGCTCTCTTGGTCAGCGCGAAGCATCAGCTTGGTCACAGGCTGATTGACGCTGGTTCCTGAGATAGCTTCCAGCATCGCTTCCATGATGGACGGGCCAGACTTGGACAGAAACTCCCGAGTCTCAGCCGGAATAATTCGATCCACCGCCAGCAGCGAGAATTGCTCATGTCTTTTGTGTCGCTTGTCGCGCCACCGGATAAAGTAACGGTCGATTTCGTGACGGTGTGCCCAGTCATGAAGTGACTCCGAATACGGGTTCCATGTGATTGACCCGTCTTTGTCCGTAATGGACACATCCGAGAGCGGTTTACCCACATCATGCAGCAGCCCAGAGAAACAGCTCGCCAGTCTCCAACGCGGCTCATTGTCACGGCGTTCCCGAGGCGTCCCCTCGATGGAAAAGATAACTGACTCAGATGCCTGAGCTGCCCAGAAGGCCACTTCAAGCCCATGTCGGAACAGACCACCAGCGCCACGGTGGTGGTGTGATTCGGAAGCTGGCAACAGGTGAACAAACGCGGCATACCGCTGGATCACCGGCAAAACAAGCCGGTTGAAGTCGTCCACAGTGAAACCGAGAGAGTTCCGCACTTTCTCAATCAGTTCAGCTTGGGTTGCCAGTATCTTGTCTAGTGGGGCCACTGGCAGGCCCTTGGCAAAAGGTGGGTATCGAGGGATTTCTTCATCTTCCACGTCTTTAAGCGGCAACACTCTGGCGCTCGGCGCGGTCTCGATCACTCCACTTCGCCCACCAAATAACTTGTTAAGGGCTTTCAGCATGTAGGTTGACCATATTCCTATCGTATTTCTCGTCGCTACATGCTCTCAAAACACCTTTAGATCGCACACACGCCTATCTGTCCAATTTGGGCAGTTTGAGAAACCAGCTTTCCATCCCCCCCCTTTTAGAATGGGCTCATCGACAATTTTTGATGAGGAACGACACGATGAGACAACTGATAGCAATTCTGGGAGTGGCAATTCTGGCCGGGTGTGCCTCTAACGCCCCCGAGCAAAAGCCTCAGCCCCAGACTGCCCCTGCCGAAAATGACAAACCTGCCCGAGTTAGCCGGGAACTGTCGATGGCATGGGACAACATGGGGCGCGGTGGTGCTGCATTACGTCAACCTGGTTATATCCATGTGCTGGGCGACGGTAATGTCAGCGCAACGATGAACAAGCTCAAAGATGACTCCGCTGGTTCAGATAAAACTCCAGCAGGGATCAAGCAGCACGGGGATGTGAACGAAGCCATCAATACCTTCAAGTCCATGAATAAAGGCAAAGGCTACTCGCTGTACGAGTTGTCACGCTGGGAACGCTATTGCGATGGCGGCAAAGGTATGGACGAGCACGATTGGCGCTTTGTGGAAGCCGAGGGGACTACAAACATCCCCAAGGATGTTGTAACCGGCTGCATACCACCTACCCACACCTATCAAGATTATCTGAATGCCTGGACGCACTTTTGCACCAGCCAGGCTGTAACTGACGCAGATCGCCGCATTGTGCGCGAGTCCGTGCGTCCCTATTCAGTGGTGAACCCATGCAAAGCTCTGAAATAAGAAACCAGACAGAGCCAAGCCGTAAGGCTGAGCTCTTCGACGCTTTATCAATCATGCTCCAGGAGGCCGGTTCGAGGGGTAATTCCCGCGAAGCGGCCTATGTCATTTCTGGAGTCCTCGAAAACCTCTCCAGAGACTACCCCGAAGTCAAAGGTCTGGCCCAAAGCTGGGCTGAGCTGGCGAATCTGGAATCAAAGATGAGAGGAGCTGCTTAATGGACCTTTATATCTGCGAGAAGCCTTCTCAGGCCAAAGATTTGGCTGGCGTAATGAAGGCCTCCCAACGAGGTGATGGATTTCTCCATGATGGAGGAAACCGCGTTATTACGTGGGCGTTCGGCCACCTGCTGGAATTGTATATGCCAGACGATTATGACGAACGCTACAAGTCATGGTCACTGGAGACCCTCCCTATTGCACCAGAGTCATGGCGGTACAACGTTCGCAAGAGTGCGTTCAAACAGTACAAAATTGTTGAGGGACTGGTCAAAAAGGCGAGCACCATCTACATCTCAACGGACTACGACCGAGAAGGTGAGGCTATCGCCCGTTCGCTTCTGGATCGATTCCGCTACTCTGGCCCTATTCGCCGGGTTTGTTTGACGGCTCTCGATGAGTCAAGCATCAAGAAAGCGCTGAACAACGTAAAGGATGGCAAGGATACGGTCTCACTCTACTACGCCGCATTGGCACGGCAACGCGCTGACTGGTTGGTAGGCATGAACGTGAGCCGCCTCTACACAGTGCTGGCCCGAGATGTCGGCTTCAACCACACTCTTCACGTTGGCAGGGTTATCACCCCAACCGTCGCTCTTGTTTGTCAACGGGACCGAGAGATCGCCGGTTTCACCCCCTCACCATACTGGACTCTGGGTGTGAACGTGTCCGTACAGAATGGACAGTTTGCCGCCCAATGGATACCACCAGAAGAGTGCAGTGACGAGCAAGGCCGGTGCGTCAATAAGGCCTATGCCGAGCAGGTAGCCTCCCAGGTCAATGGTGCCAATGCTGTTATCAGCAAAGCAGAAACCAAACCAGGTAAAGAGTCAGCCCCCCTCCCCTTCGATCTAACGTCGCTACAACAATACGCAAGCAAACGATGGGGATACACCGCTCAGCAGGTACTGGATGCAGCTCAAGCTCTGTACGAGACGCACAAAGCGACCACCTACCCTCGTACTGATAGTCGTTATCTACCCGAGAGCCAAAAGGAAGACATTCCGGACATTCTCCAGGCGCTCATTTTGTCCGATCAGAACGTCTCTGGGCTGGTGGCTGGCGCAGATCCTCATCGCAAGGCCAGGGTATTCAATGACGCCAAAGTGACCGCGCACCACGCGATCATTCCAACACCGGCCAGAACAGACATCAGTGCCATGTCTGAGATCGAGTTCAATCTTTACGACGCCATCCGTCGTTTCTACATCGCGCAGTTCTACAGCGAGTTCGAGTTCACCAAAACCTCCATCGAGGTGCAGTGTGGGCGTCACCTCTTTGCGGCCTCTGGTAAGACACCTGCCAAACAAGGCTGGAAGGTATTGTTTGCTTCTGATAGTGAAAGCAGTCCCAAGGACGAGGGGGAAGACACCGACGCGCCGGTTGAACAAGAGAAGCTCCCCAGGGTTAGCCAGGGCGAACCCGCTTTGCTTAATGGTGCCGAGCTGGCAAACAAAATGACGCGGCCAGCACCGCACTTCACCGAAGCCACATTGCTTGCCGCGATGGAGAACATTGCCCGGTTCGTGACTGAGGAGAAGTTCAAGCAAATTCTCAAAGACACAGCCGGTTTAGGCACTCCAGCAACACGCGCAAGCATCATCCAGGGCGCTGTTGATAAAGGCTACTTCAAACGTCAGAAAAAGGTACTGCTTGCAACTGATAAGGCTCATGCGCTTATCGCAGTGCTTCCACCAGCCATCAAATCACCCGGCATGACTGCGGCTTGGGAACAGGAGCTTGAGAAAGTTGCATCCGGCTCCGGGAACATGTCTGTCTTCATGAAGCAGATTTCCTCCTGGATCTGCCAAATGGTTGAGCAGCTCAAAGTGGCCGCACCGGTTCTGACCAAAGAAGGTGGCGCGATGGCTAAAGCCTTCGAGGGCGCGAAGCCTCCTTCACACGAATGCTTCAACTGCGGTGGAGAGATGCACCGGATCAAAGGGAAGAACGGTTTTTTCTGGGGCTGCCAGAACGAGGCTTGCAAGAAGACGTTCCCAGACAACCGAGGGAAACCCGAGAAGCGTATCGCGGCTGAGGATTGTCCAGACTGCCCAGATTGCGGTAGCCCGATGCGTCTCAGGAAAGGAAAAGCACCAGGCAAGAAGCGAGCGTCTAAGTTCTGGGGCTGCACCGCCTATCCCGATTGCAAAGGCACTATGCCCTTCAAAAAATCGGACTTTATGGATTGATAGAGGAATTAAGTATGTTTGGAACAATCATTTTAACTGCGATGCTCACCACCAGCTCAGCCATTGCCGAAGATGCAGGGAAGAACATCGCCTCTGGCTTGGCGGCGGCATCCGCCAGCCAAATGGGGCAGGCCGTCATGCCAACTTTAGCTACCAGCTCGGCCATTGCAAAAAGCGCAGGTAAAGGCATGGTATCAGGTTTGGCTGCGGCGACTGCCAGCTATATTCCCCACGACGAGCTGAGCGCCACTCGAAGCTATCAAAACCCTGAGGCTGTTGATATGGCAAAAGGCCTGGGGACCTTGAAAGACGTCCCTGATTTCCTGTACGTCATTACAGACGTAAATGCCAACATGGCTGACAAATGCAAGCGCGTCTGGGAGCCTCAATCTCTGGCTTTAAGTCAATTGATTGTTGAGCTGGTGGAGCTGCGTAAGACGAACAACAAAGTCAACTACGAGCAAACACTATCCCACCTCGATTGTTCAAGTTTCAGCAAGTAATAATAACGGGGCCATCGGCCCCGGTTCTCTAATCGCACATCTTCCAGTTAATCCCCGAGTCTATGATGACAACCCCAGGTATCAACCTCTGATTTTTGTACGCCACCGGAACAAAACTGTTTACGCGAGCAATTTGTATTTGAATATTACCGTCTCGCCCAACCGTTCCTTGAGAAATGCCATAAACAGGGACCCCGTTCACATTCATACATATCCTTGCACCTCTGGATTCGATCAGTGGACGCTCTTTGTTATAGTTGCTCAACATAGACATTGCTGCTTCATTTGTTTTTTGTTGTTCATACCTAATATTACCTGCCTTCACCATCGCAACGCCTGATCTGAAATTAGCCATCTTCTCCTTTGCATATTTAATATAACTAGGATCACTAAAGTTCCACCCACGAACAAAATAAATAAACAAATCCAACTTGTTTAGTTCGCTGTTCCATTTTGTTTGGTACGAGTAGAGAACGCCATGATCTGGCGTTTCACAGGCAAACCCTATTGCCCCATCAACAATTTGGCCGCCAGCACTAAAGCAGTGTTCGGCAAATGACTTTTGTATTGAGATTTTTCGTTCCTGCTCGAAGGGTACGCTGTATCTATAAATACCCCCAGTGTCAACGCCAGAATCTGGCATTTTAAGCGGAGTTTCAACTACCTCCTTACCAAGAACATGGTAAGCAACTTCCCTTGGTGAAAGACTTGGATCTGGGTTCGTGAGAACTGTAGGGGCCTTACTGGCGCAGCCAGCGAGAACTATTGATAAGAAAGATATTTTTATGAGCTTCATCAGTGCCTCTCCTTTTGGTTATGACGCAATAATATAACCATTAAGAGGCACCGTATTCCGGTACGCCAAACTGCCCTTTTCGGTCAAATTGTTTATCCTTGGCATCTCATCGCAAGCTGAGGTGTATAGCAAAAACCTCTACTTGGTCAGGCCCAAAGTGCGGGTGCGTTATGAAAGTTCTTGAGAAGCCACGCCAGGGGCGAATTTCTATCCTGGACATATCTCCAGCCTTTGGGTAGCCACATTTAACATGGACTTCATCATAATCACGCCCTTCAAGCCTTTTTATCCAGTAGCCTGTAACGAGGCGATATTCATCTGGCTTTTCTCCAGACTTAATCTGGTCGAAGTAAATCTTTTTTACTGGCAGATGAAGTATTCTCTTTTTCATAATCACCACCTGATAGCCCATCAACGCTATCTAACTATTCGACAAAACATCCCTTTTTCAATTTCTGTCTCTCTCGCCTCATGGGCCAATACAATATCCGCGATAACACGAATATTCCCTTCATAGTTGCGAATGGCCGCGGCTTTGTTGCTTAATTCAGAGAGAAGCCATGCCTACCCCATCGTGCTTAATTCTTAAACGATATACTGAGTTTCAGGCATACCAAGCCCTGTAAGCTTGTTCAGCGCTTT
>NZ_JAKILG010000005.1 GCF_023283765.1 Shewanella profunda
TCCGCTAAAAGCCAGTAAACCAACCAAAATAAGAAAGGCAGCATGGAATGGTGATTTTAGGAGCGAGATTTTCTTTGGTTAAGAGATTTAACAAAGCTTAATCCCGCCCTGATTGCGCAGGGGGATTTAACTCAGCCGATAAGTGTGAGCGGAAACGATGAGTTGACTCGTCTGGTTAATGCATTACAAATGATGCAGCGTAATTTAAGGGAAGCGATTGTCCATATAGGCAGTTCTTCTAGTCAGCTTGCCTCTGCCGCCGAAGAACTCAATTCAGTCACTGAAGACTCATCCCGTGGTTTGCAGCTACAAAACGATGAGATCCAACAGGCTGCCACTGCGATAACACAAATGAGTGCCGCCGTCGATGAGGTTGCACGTACTGCCCAACAAACCTCGGATGCATCAACGGAATCCGCTAAATTAGCCACAGAAGGTAAAAACCGAGTCGCCGATACAACGGCAGTGATTATAGAAATTAACGACGAGATGACCACAAGCACGAATGTGATTAATCAGCTGGCCGATCAAGTTGTTTCTATTAGCAAGCTGTTGGATGTGATCCGCGCTGTATCTGAGCAAACTAACTTGTTAGCACTCAATGCCGCAATTGAAGCGGCGCGAGCGGGTGAGGCTGGGCGTGGCTTTGCGGTTGTTGCAGATGAAGTGAGAAGTCTTGCCCATAGAACACAATTATCAGCAGGAGAAATTGAGACTATGGTACGGCAAGTACAGCTTTCAGCCGATGCCGCAGTATCATCGATGGCGACTACAAGTGAAAAAACCAACCAAGCCCGTATCGTTGCCGCTGAGGCGAGTAAAGCGCTAGATCAAATTACGACTCGTATTGTTGCCATCAGTGACAGTAATCATGTGATCGCAAGTGCAGCAGAAGAACAATCAACAGTTGCAAGGGAAATTGATAATAATATTATGACCATTAGAGATTTAGCGGCTCAAACCGCTGCGGGTGCCCACCAAACAAGTTCTAGTTCTGCGGAGCTAACCCGTTTAGCGGTAGACTTAAATAGCCTAGTGGTTAAATTTAAAGTCTAGGTCTAGGTCTAGGTTTGGGTTGTGAACTGCTAAAAAGCCGCTATCTCCTTTGGTGAAGGCGGCTTTTTATTGTTATTACAGTGGCTTATTGATAGGTTTTAGCAACCGCACTTCATACAATCCCCCTGCAATTGAGCCGGGTTTGGCGACAAACTTAAGGTTAAAAGCGGTATTGTGATCGCTTAGCATTTCAGTTGGAATAGGGTAGTCCTGAGTGTAAAAGTCTGCGCCTTTTTCACCGCTTAGTTTGACCCTTGCTAATAGTTTGCCATCGATTTGGATCTCAAACTCTCTGCCCGCATCCAAACCAAAGTAGGTGAGCCTTAAAATTGGCGCTGTTTCCCCCTTCGCATTCAATTGGTAACTAAACCAGTCATGGGCATGGCGCCAATGGCGGGTGCCATTGAGTCCAGCTTCACTCTTCGATGCCTTAAAGAAATGATCCGCTTCGGGTTGCTGCTCTCCCGGTAACACTAAATCGAGTGTCTGCGCGGCAATCCTAGCTTCTTGCTGAGATTTAAGGCTTAGCTGCTGCTGTTTCTGTTGCCACTCATTGGGCGCACTTTGACCGAAATAAACCGTATAGCGGCTGTCGTGGATACGAAAGAAGGGAATAAGCTCCAAGGGTTTAGCCTGATTTATCCGCGCTTTGCCAGTGGAGAACTTAAGCTCACTGAAAGGCAAGCGAGTGATATTCTGTAAAAATGCCGTGCCATCGCTGATAAAAATAGGCGCTTGGTCCGGCTCGCACATGGGCCCCTTGGCAATGTGGCCCATTCGGCTACTATCACCAATAAAGTTTAAGGTTTCTTGCGCAATCGGATGGGTTTTAGCTGCAAGCACAATCGGGCCGTAGAGCACTGAGTAATAGGCTGTTTTATCGGGGATTTGTTCCAGTGTTACTACCATTGGTATGGTAATAATGACTTTATCTCCCCTATGCCATTGTCGCTTAAGCTTGATATATTGTCCGGCCTTCGCCTTAATTTTCTGAATTTCCCCATTGATACTCACCGTTAAGCCCTCATCTTTAACCCAACTTGGATATCGCAGATTAAGGCTAAAATTTGCGTCTTTATTTAAGGTGATTTCCGAGGTGTTTGTATCTGGGAATAAGGTTTTTTGGGAGAGGGTGATGCCCTTAGCCTGCCAATTTACCGTCGAATCGATAAATAGGTTCACATAAAAATCATGGTCATCACTGGCGTAGATAAGCTCGCCGTATTTGGCATGATTCTCAATGCCAGAACCAACGCAGCACCACATGCTTTGCTGGGCTGAGGAATACATGCGGTAGTGATCGGGTCGCATAGGGGTAAAGTAGACTAAGCCGCCGTGTTCTGGATGTTGTGATGACAAAATATGGTTATAGAGCGCACGTTCGTAATAATCGATATAACTTAAATCGGCTTTATTTTCATAGAGAAGTTTAGATAACTTAAGCATATTGTAAGTGTTGCAGGTTTCAGGCCCTTCGGCCGACTCAAGCATGCTGCTGAAATCAGTACTGGGATGAAAATGTTCCCGTACGCTGTTCCCACCAATAGACACTGTGCGTTGATGTACGACTTGCTGCCAAAAATAATCGGCACTCGCTAACCAAACTTTGTTATGGCTTAGCTCTGCAATACGACCAATACCGACAATCTTAGGGATTTGAGTATTAGCATGTAAGCCAGTGAGTTTATCTTCTTGATTGAGGAGTGGTTGGAGTAACGATTGATCCGTATAGCGTTTAGCCAGGGCTAAGTATTTATTTTCCCTTGTAATGGCGTAAACATCGGCTAAGGTTTCGTTTAACCCTCCATATTCGGTGCGCAGCATCAGTTGCAGTTGTTCATCGTTGAGCTGATGACTTAAGTTCAGCATCCAATCGGCAAATTGTATTAACATTTTCTTGGCGGTGGGGTTATTGGTGTAGAGATAAGTATCCCTTAATCCCGCAAATACTTTATGGACGTTATACCAAGGCACCCAAGCTTGGTTGAGGGTAAATAAATCTGCCTCTATTTGGCCTTGCTCGATTTGCTGCCATAATTTAGCGCTATTGGGTACACCGCCAAGATAACCATTACCATGGGCTTGCTGGCATTTTTCAAGTTCAGCCACCATATAATTGAGTCGCTCCAACACGGCTTTATCGCCGGTTGCCGCATACATAAGCGCAAGTGCAGAAAGATAATGCCCACCGATATGCCCATCTAAACCTGTATCTTCCCAATTTGGATAGTTTTCAGCCGTGGTGGTAATACCAGCATCTTTACGATAGGGCGCTAATAGGCGCTCTGGATCCATCGACATGATGTAATCTAGATCCGTTTGTTGTGCCTGTAGAAAAGGCCCTGCAGTTATCCGCACATCGTTTAGGGGAATTGCCGAGGGTGATGCAATTGCAATGGGCGTAAACAGCAAACAACTCACCAATAATGCAGATTTCATTTCAGATCCCTTCGAGATAAATGCTTAAGGTTTTCTTCTTGAACACTTGATGCATAAAAACCGATGTGGCAAATAAAAAAGCCCCTAATGCAGGGGCTAAAAATCACAGTTAACTTACTCTTGGACAGATGGCTTACCAAATACCGGCATACCTGATGCATCCCAGCGAAGCGCCTTGACATAGGTGTGACGGTTTGGATCCCATAATGGGTCGCCTTCAATTTCGGTATAAGTACGTGCGTGATACACCAACAAAACCGTTTCACCATCTTCTGCAAGGGTAAAACTATTGTGTCCTGCACCATAAACACCATGCTCATAGCAACTTTCCATCACAGGGTTTGATGATTTATGCCATTGACTTGCATCGAGTAAATCAGCATTTTCATCAATATGTAGTAAACCCATGCAATAATTTTCATCGGTCGCGCTGGCTGAATAAGTGATAAAGATTTTACCGTTGCGTTTTAGTACCGATGGGCCTTCATTCACCCAAAACCCTTTAATTTCCCATGGGTACTCAGGTTTTGTCAGCATCACGGGGGCTGAGCTTATCTTGTCAGGTGTATCCATCTTCGCGATATAAAGATTACTGTTCCCTTGAATATCAGGGGCTTTTTGCGCCCAAACATAATACAGCTGCCCGTTGTGCTCGAATGTTGTCGCATCGAGACAGAAGGTGTCTATGCCAGTATCGAGCTGGCCAAGGAACTGCCATTCGCCCGTTAGTGGGTTTGCATCATAGCAGCGCAATACATACATACGGTGTTGAAATAGCGCATCTTTAATTTCGCGACTTGGGGCTATGGCGACGTACAGATACCAAGCCCCTTGGTTAAAGTGGAGTTCTGGCGCCCACACTAGATCGGAATAGGGGCCCGTATCGGGTTTATGCCACACATCCACAGGGACAGCATCGGCAAGACCTGCAATGGTGGAGGCTCTGCGTAACTCAATACGGTCGTACTGAGGTACAGATGCGGTGAAATAATAAAAACCATCCGTATGCTTATAAATAAACGGATCAGCACGTTGTTCGATTAAAGGGGTAAGCTTTAACATTTGTGACTCCAAAAACGTAATCAAAAAACTAAATGGATACTTGGGTTTGAGCGCTATCCTTGTGGGCAGTACGCTGTGTATCTGGCGCGTCTTCCCCATCAATAATTTCCATATCTGGCAGTGACTGCTTGATTTCCTCATAGACACGGTCAGATATCTTGTATTTGAACATCAATAAGCCCATCAAGGCATGGAAGGCACCGGGGATGACGGTTAACATCAGTGAAATGCCCATCAACGTCGTGGGACTCTGTTCTTGTCCAGGCAGATAGTTAAAGTAAGTCAATAGCATACCGACCACAAACCCTGCTGCGCCCATACCCGCTTTTTGCGCAAATGAGATCCCGCCAAACGCAAGCCCAGATACCCTATGGCCCGTTTTGACTGTGCCGTAATCGACCGATTCTGAAATCACCGACCAGAAAATGGGTGCATGCAAATCCACCACAAAGGAAATCGCGAAATAGAGCACAAAGGCTAAGACTATGTCTCCAGGTTGCACCGCAAAAAACATCACCACGCTCAAAACCCCTACAGCAATTTGGCTGTAACGGAATAATTTGAGTTTACAAAAGCGCTTAGTGATCCAAGTTGACGCAACCATCGCAAGGATTGCCGCGCCCACCCCTGTCGATAAAAAGGCTGAAAGCATCTTGGCGTCCCCGCCAAGGTAGTAGGTGGCGTAATAGGCGGCAACCGAACCGCGGATCACATAGCCAATTGTGCCAATCACACAAATAGCGGTCAGAATTAGCCACTGATCATTTTTCAACAATAGACGTACTTGCATGGCGATAGGTTTAGTTTCAACCTTGTAGGCTACGCGCTCTTTTGTGGTAAAAAAACAGAACAAAAACAGTAGGGTTGCCATTAACGCCATCACCCCCATGGCCTTTTGATAGCCTGCGGCAATGTCATCGCCGCCCCAAGAGGAAGCTAACATAGGCACGATAATAGTGACTAAAAAGGCGGCAATTTTGGCGAAGAATAACCGATAACCGTTAGCGGATAAGCGCTCCTTTGGGTTATCCGTCAGTACGCTAATAATGGAAATATAGGGAATAGTGACTGTGGTAAAAATGATGGTTACTAGAATATAAGTCGAATAAGCCCAAATGAGTTTGGCGTTATAATCCCAATCCGGTGTACTGAAGGTTAAAAACACCGAGAGCCCGAAGGGGATCGCCATAAATAAGAAGTAGGGACGGTAGCGGCCCCAGCGTGTGGTGACTTTATCATTAATGATGCCCATTAAGGGGTCAGTGATGGCATCAATTAATCGCACTAGTAGGAATAAAATCCCCACATCGGCGGGCTTTAAGCCAAAAATATCCGTATAAAAGAAGGTAATAATTAACATCATTGAAGATATCACTACGTTAACGGCCATATCCCCTGAGCCGTAACCGATCTTTTCAATGACCGACATTTTATGAGAACTCATCAGAAATCCTTATTATATTTTTTATAAACAGTGAGTTAATGTGTCAGCAATGCATACTATTGCATCCCCGATGTTAACACATTTTCTTGCTGTTAATTTTCCGCAGTTGATTGTTACTTATTTGTCTTGATAGTATGATAACCTTAATCATCATACAATAGCATAATAACTATTTTATTAGAATGGGATCTCGTTTCATTAAGGAGAAATGATGCCACGTATTTCTATTACCGCTAAAAAGCACCTTAAGCGACATATGAGTAAGCTCCATTGTGCCTTGTTAATCGGGCTTATGGGTACGATTGGCAGCGTAAGCGCAAAACAGGTCAGTATTCATGATCCTGTTATGGCTAAAGAAGCTGGCAATTATTATCTTTTCAGCACTGGACCTGGCATCACCTATTATGCTTCAACGGACAAAGTGCATTGGACGCTGGCCGGACGGGTATTTGATACTGAGCCCACATGGGCGCGCAGTGTGGCTCCTAGTTTTGATGGCCATCTATGGGCACCAGATATTATTGAGCACGATGGTTATTTTTATCTTTATTACTCTATTTCCGCTTTTGGCAAAAACACTTCCGCGATCGGCGTAACCGTCAACAAGACCTTAGATAAAAACTCAAAAGATTATCAGTGGGTCGATAAGGGAATGGTACTTGAGTCTATTCCCCACCGAGATGCATGGAATGCGATTGACCCTAATATCATCGTTGATGAAAAGGGCACGCCTTGGATGAGTTTTGGTTCATTCTGGCAAGGGCTAAAGCTGGTTAAACTCAATCAAGATTTTGTCTCTCTTGCTAAACCAGAAGAGTGGCACACCTTGGCAAAACTTGAGCGTCCGGCCTTGCTAAATGACACCGAACCCGGCCCCGCACAGATCGAAGCGCCGTTTATCTATAAAAAAGATGATTATTACTATCTATTTGTTTCCTACGGCCTTTGCTGTCGTGCTGACGACAGTACCTATCATTTAGCCATGGGGCGTTCCACCTCTGTCACTGGCCCTTATTTAGATAAAGAGGGCAAAGATATGGCACAGGGCGGCGGTTCAGTGTTGCTTCATGGCACTAAGGCTTGGCCGGGTCTTGGGCACAATAGCGTTTATCAGTTTGATGGCAAAGACTATTTGGTTTTCCACGCCTATGAATCTGCAGATAAGGGTCTACAGAAGCTCAAAATGGCTGAATTAACATGGAATAACCAAGGTTGGCCGACCGTCGACCCAAATGCGCTGACTCAATATAAAAGTGTATTAGTTGACCCAATAGGTAATAAATAACTATGACTCATTCTCTGACAAAATTGATGGCCGCGATGGCGCTCACATTCGGCTTTGGCGCTGGTCTGGTTCAAGCATCGCCAATGCTTGCTGATAATCGTATTACCAGCGAAACCTTCGCCAACCCATTGTTTCGTAATGGCGCCGATCCATGGCTAGAGTATTTCAACGGTAACTATTACCTAACGACAACCACTTGGACCTCCGAGCTAGTGATGCGTAAATCGCCCACCATAGCTGGGCTTGCCGATGCACCTGCGCATAATATTTGGACCGGTGATGATAAATCCCGTTGCTGCAATTTTTGGGCATTTGAATTCCACCCCATGCAAACCGCAGAAGGCTTGCGTTGGTATGTGATTTATACCTCGGGTGTCACAGAAAATTTTGATGGTCAACGCAACCATATCCTCGAGAGTGAGGGCAGCGATCCTATGGGGCCCTATAAGTTCAAGGGCACTCCCATGCCGGATCATTGGAATATCGATGGCAGTTACTTAGAGCACAAGGGGCAGTTGTACTTTTTGTGGTCCGAATGGCACGGTAAAGATCAAGTTAACCTCATCGCTAAAATGACCAATCCTTGGACGGTAACGGGCGATCATAAAGTGATCACTCAGCCCATTTATGACTGGGAAAAGTCAGGCTTAAATGTCAATGAAGGGCCTGAGATCATTCAGCGTGATGGACGCACTTTCCTCGTCCATTCGGCCAGTTTTTGTAATACAGAGGATTATTCTCTCGGTGTTGTTGAGCTAACAGGGGATGATCCTATGGATCCTGCGGCTTGGACAAAATTCGACAAACCCTTCTTCAGTAAAGCCAATGGCGTATATGGCCCAGGTCATCATGGATTTTTTACCTCCCCCGATGGCAGCGAAGATTGGTTAGTCTACCATGGCAATTCATCGCCAACAGATGGTTGCAGTGGCACCCGCGCCGCCAGAGCACAACCTTTTAAGTGGGATGATAACGGCTTACCACAGTTTGGTGAGCCATTAGCCGACAAGCAACAGTTGCCCGTTCCAAGCGGCGAGTTTGGGCCATTAAAAGCCCAAGTCGAAGGGGTGAAATACCGCATCATCAACCGTGATATCAATCAATGTGTAGTCACGAATGCGAAGGGAGAGGTAAGCGTTGGTCATTGTGATGATAAGGCCAGTTCTTGGGTTATCGATCCTGCTAACGATGGTTTATATCGGTTTGCTAATGTGGCCGAAGGTACCTTTTTAACGCAAGCTGATTGCCAAGATGAAAAGGCCTCGGGCGTGAATGCCGCGCCTTGGGTTGCGTCCCGTTGCCAGCGTTGGTCGGTTGATGCGAGTCGTGATGGCTGGTTCCGCTTTGCCAACGACAGTTCAATCAAAAACCTGCAAGCGGCCAATTGCAGCAGCAAAAAGGGCGCGGTTGTGGTTGCCGGTGAAAATCGTGTCAGCGAGTGTACCGACTGGCGTATCGAACCCGTATCCCATTTCGCGATTGTAAATGCCCACAGTGGCCGCGTGGTCTCGGCGCAGCAATGTGACGCAAAGGCGAATGCCAATGTCGCCCAATATGAATACACAGGTAACGCCTGCCAGCAATGGCACGCGACATCCACCAGTGAAGGCTATTACCGCCTGCAGTCAAATCAATTAACGGCGAATAAACAAGCTCAGTGCTTAGTCAGTGTTGAGGGCAATTTACAACTTGGCGCCTGTGATAAAGATGACAGCGAATGGCGTACTGAGTTTATGCCAAATGGTTCACTCCGAGTGGTATCGCGCAAGGGCGGTTCGTCGATGAAAGTCGCGGGCGAGTCCTATGCCAATGGCGACAATATTGTTGAGGATGTGTGGAAGAATACCATTTCGCAGCAGTTCTATTTCAGGGAGATGAAAACCAAATAGCCCAAGCTATTTTAGGGAGGGTGATGTTTCGAGATTCATTTTTGTTTGTTCTGGCCCATATTTGCCAAAATCTGGGGCAGGTAGCGACAAAAATAACCCTGAAACATCAACGTACCCTAGACATGCCGTTCTAAGTTGAGGTCGCTTAACGGCATATTTGTTGAGCTTTAATTGCTCGGCGTGTTGGCAGTAACTGTTTGTCTGTTACTGCTTTTTTTTATCTTAAATTTACCACTGGTTAATTGCTTGCCAAATTAACCGCAAGGCGAGTAGTGAAAGCACAACACTAAATATCGTTTGAAAATATCTATCGGCAACCCGTTTCAGCATTTTAAAGCCAATCCAAGTGCCTAATGCGCCGCTCAATATCATCCAGAATAACAGTGGCCACCAGTCAGCAATCGATATCCCCATGCCTTCAAATACAGCAACTTTAACCCCATGTTGAAGTGACATGGCCATAGCAAAGGTTGCGACGGTACGAAAACGGTCCACTTCAAGCTGTTTAATAAATGCCGCCACTAGCGGTCCTGTTGCCCCCGCAAAAAGAGAAATAAAGGTGGTGATAGCCCCAGCAACTAGTGTCCCCAACGTCCCTAAAACTATCTTCGGCAGTTTGGGGCCCCAGCAGGAATACAGAATAAATGCCGCAATGGTGAGATACATGATAGAAGGCGGTAGGGCAACCAATACAAGGCTACCGAGTAAAGCACCAAGTACTGCACCGGGTAAAAAGGTGTAAATAAATCGCCATTGAATATCCTGCCAGCCGACTACGGCTCGTCCAGCATTTGCACCCAATTGCACCACGCCATGGAGTGGAATAATCAGTTGTGGGGGGAGCACTTGAGCCATCACACCCAGTAACATAACCCCACCGCCAATACCAAAACAGGCGGTAAAAAAAGAAGTAAAACCTGCACTCAATATTAAGAGTACAAAAATATCCGTAGGGATAGTGTCAACGAAAAACCACGATGAGAGCATAAATGTCTATTCGGTCACTGTGTGGGTGTTAACAGTAACAAATCACCTATGGCTTTCAAAGCAGAGGATGTTTTTCACTAAAGGAATACAACGCTATCAGCGATCTTGATTGAAAGCCTGTGCCACTAAACGACCTGTAGCCGTTAAAGTGATGTAGAGCAAGGTAAATGCTAATGTTTGCACGGACACTCATCGCAAAAAGAAAAAGCTAATCAGATGATTAGCTTTTTAAAACGAACGAGATACTAAATCTTTAGCTTAGAACGAGTAGCGAACGCCTAAGGCAAATGTACGAGTGTAGATACTATTTGTACGGTTAAACAAGGTCGAATCCTCGTAGTATTCCTGATACACATCATCCAGCAGGTTAGTGGCATCAAAGCTAAGCACTAAATCATCGGTGATGTTATAGCTTAGTTGGAAGTCTAGTGATTGCTCTGGTTTACGATAGATACCCCGTGGCATTGCAAAAGATGCTGAATCGTAACTGTTTAAGAATTCACTGCGCCACGTGTAGGACATACGTGCACTAAAATATTCTTTATCGTAAATCAGTACTGCGCTGTAGGATTCATCGGAAACTCCGAACATATCACGGGTTGTGACACCTATTTGCTCACCGCTTGAAATGTCGAACTCGGGAATGTCCTGTGATGAGTCTAATAGTGTTGCACTCACTTGAGTGCCTAACCCGTCCAGAAAACTAGGTAAATCGTCGGGGAAATACACTGCACCTAACTCAAAACCAGTCAATTTACCGTTAGAGGTGTTGCCTGGGCGGCTCAGAATAAAAGGTTCATCAACCCCATCACCATCATAGTCATAGAAAATCTTGCTTAATGAGTTGTAGACTAAGCCTTCAATATCTCGACGAAAGTAAGTACCGTAAATTGAGTTACCGTTGCCGAAATAGTATTCCAGCGTTAAGTCATAGTTTTCAGATGTCACTGGATCTAGATTAGGGGTACCGCTATTTGCAGTGCCATTACCTACTTTCGTTAAATCTGGGGTGTAGTAGGTAAAAGAATTTAGGTCCGTAAAATCTGGCTGTCGAATCGTCTCTGTGTAGGCAAAACGAGCGAGTAAATCATCTGTTAACCAGTAACGCATCACTAAACTTGGCAGTAGTTTTGACGTATCCGTGCTATCAGTGGTAATGGCTGTGTACTTGTTTCCTTCTTCATCTTCCGCATCTTTATTGAAGAAAGTCATATCCGAATTTGAAGCTTCGTAACGCACACCGATTTGACCATCTAAACGCTTACCAAAGAGTTCAGTATCAAAATCGGCCATAACATAGGCCGCCCAAGAGTCTTCATCGATATCAAAGGTTTTTTGCATCAGTAACTGATCAGCAGTAAATCCCCAAAGTGCTTCGTATTGACTACGGTTGTTATAAAGATTATAGCCATTGATCACTGCCCATGAATCTGGCACATTTGCTCGGCCGTCGAAGAAACCCGATGTAGTGGTAATCATTGATGGATCTAAGTCATTAAACGCAATATTCTTAGCGCCACTGGCAGTACGGTTTGAGTTAGTGGCACCACGCTGCTCATAACGTGTACCAAACTGCATTTTAGTAAAAATGCTGAAGTCGACATATAGACTACCGTCCATTGTCCAAGACAATGAATCACCTTCGTCTTTACTGGCATTGTCATAGAAGTCTGCCGTTTCCCACAGGTCTGGATTCGTCATGTCTGACTCATCGACGGTGGTATCTGGATTATCTAAATAGGCCCAACTTGGAATACCATCGTCAGCATTAGCATCAATCGCAACACCATACACAGTCGCTTGACCGCGCATCGCCGTGAATTCATTTTCATATTGGCTCTGCTGAAATACCACCTCAGACTTTAATTGGAATTCATCAGTGATGTCCCATTTTCCACCTAAAGCATACACATAACTGTCCGTGCTGGCTTTTGAGTGATCGCCACTGGTAAAGTTATAGGCATTGTAAGCTGTACGAGATTTGACCACATTGGTGCCATCGTAAACTTCGACTCCATCAGCGATCACTTGCTGCCAATTAGCTGAAGAGTCAACGGTGCTGAACAGCATGGAGTTAAAGCTTTCATTTCGGAAACCGTTATAAAAGGCCTCAAAAGTATACTCAGAAGTATCGTTTGGTGCCCATTGTAGTGAAATATTAAAGGCAGGGCGCTCACGCTCACCTTCGACAGTATTGCCAAACATTGCATCGCGGGCGAGCAAATATTCTTTACCATCAATAGTAGCGCCAGCACTGGTGTCAATACCATGAGCTAAACCTTGAGTCCAACCACTGGTTATCCGTGTACCATCTTCGACAAAGTAAGGGAAAGATGCACCAGGAGAAACCGTTTCATCTTTATAGTTAGTACGAATATATGAGACGTTAACCAGAGCACCAATGTCACCAATACTGGTATCCCAGCGATCACTAGCTAATGCACTGAAGTTAGGATCGATTTTATCGGGTTGGTCGGAATAAATGCCCTTAGCCGCAACAGAGACTTTACTGTCCTCAAAATCGAATGGGCGATGGGTGCGAATATCAATTTGACCCGCAATACCACTAGCCACTTGGGCAGAAGAACGAGTTTTAAATACTTCTACACTGCCCAGTAATGCGGCTGGAATATCTGCAATTGCAACGGAGCGGCCAGTAGCAGTGAAAATCTGACGTCCATTAACGGTTGTCGTGACATCGGTTAAACCCCGAATACTGACGACATTGGCTTCGCCACCGGCTCTGTCTGTTACCTGCACACCCGTCACACGTTGTAGGGCTTCAACGACGTTATTGTCAGGAAATTTACCAATATCCTCAGCAACAATAGCATCAACGACTTGAATATTTTGGCGCTTAAGTTCTACGGCTTTATTTAAACTTCCACGAATGCCCTGAACCTGAATAATTTCCATAGGTTCTTCATTCGGTCGAGGTTCGGTGACTTGGGCTTCTTGCTGAGTGACAGGCTCAATATCTACCTGGCTCTCTTGTGCAACATCTTTGTCTGCCGCAAACGTAGCTTGACTGGTGAGAGCGAGAATGATCGCACTTGCCAAATAAGTCTGTTTAAACATCTAGTTAATCTCCGGTAGTTTATTATTTGACCCGGTAAGCCTAAGACACCCACTGACATCCCGGTCTTTTTATCCCACTTCAAAGTCACCTACTTCCCCAACTGTGCCCCTGAAAAGTTAAGAATTTGATAACGCACGTTGCACTGAATAGGGTATTGAACTGCCTTTGAGTGCAAAGTTAACAATGTATGACAACTGTTAAAATCATATTGTATGACTATTGCTGTGTCAACTTGTAGATCCCTGCAATAGCCAACTCATGTCACATTTATCACTGGTTATCCATTTTACCTGAAATTTACTTATCTATTTGTATTTAAACATTATTATTATTTTGTCAACTTACGGCGATGGCGGTATTAGACTAAAGTCGTAAACCCGCAGTAGCAGCCAAGCTCACGCCAGTTCACATATAAAATTCAGAAAATTCCTGTCACAACATATTTACTTCTATTTTAAGAATGCTACTGTTAACTTTAGTGTTACAGTAGTATTGTATTACTTATTTAAATAATGACATTTATTAACAACCAACCTTAATATTTAAACACAACAATAAAAGGATCGACGCTCATGGTGCTTCAACGCTCATTCGTGTCTGTAGGATTGATTCTGGCACTTGCTTCCTGTGGTGGGGACGACAGTAGCTATAGTGCTAACGACACAAACACCTTTACACCTCCTCCTCCGGTTACGTCTGCGGACCCAACCGTTTCCGGTGAAGTGAACTATACCAATGCGGTAGTTCATGATCCCTCCATCATTAAAGATACTGACGGAACCTATTATGTTTTTGGCTCCCATCTTGCTGTGGCGAGTTCAAAGGATTTAATGAGTTGGACTCAAGTCGCTCTTGACGGTGTTGAGTCCAGCAGCTTGTTTAATACTTATGCGACTGAAATCGCAGAAGGTACAGCATGGACTGGGGGGTTTATTGGTTCATGGGCTCCCGATATCAAAAAGTTAGCCGATGGTAAGTATCATTTTTACTATAACTTCTGCGCTGGGCCTGTTAAATCGGATTGTGTTTCCCGCTCCTACCTCGGAGTGGCGACGTCTGACAAGATAATGGGGCCTTATGTTAACCAAGGTTTATTCCTAAAGTCTGGGCATGAGGGTGCCGAAAACCCTGGCGTTAACGGCAAAGACTACAGTGGATATACTGATCCTAATGCTATCGATCCTGCCATTTTTTACGATAAAGATGGCGGCCTTTGGATGACCTATGGCTCATATTCGGGTGGTATTTGGGTTTTACAGCTCGATCCAACAACGGGTAAGCCACTCGATGGCCAAGGGTATGGCACTAAGATCATGGGCGGCGATTACAGTCCGATTGAAGGCTCTTATGTTATCTATAGCCCTAAATCTGAATATTATTATATGTTTACCTCATTTGGTGGCTATGAGCAAAATGATGGTTATAACATTCGTATTGCGCGCTCTAAAAATCCAAATGGCCCTTATGTCGATGCTTCTGGCAAGGATATGATTAATGCGACGGGTAACGCAGAGATGATTACCCCCTATGGCGTGAAACTGATGGGCAGTTTCCTAGTTGACGCCCATCCTGGAGATGTAGGAACAGATAATGGCTATATGTCACCTGGGCATAATTCCGCTTTTTATGATGCAGATTCTGGAAAATATTTCTTAGTATTTCACACTCGCTTCCCTGATACGGGTGAAGGACATAGTGTTCGAGTGCATGAAATGTTTATGAATAGCGATGGCTGGTTAGTCGCATCTCCACAACGTTACGCAGCCATAACGGGCGAAAATATTGTTGATGAATTGGATATTGAAGGCGCTTATAAATTCATTAATCATGCAAAAGACATTAATACTAAAGCACATAAATCTGTGCATATTCAGCTAAAAAGAACTTGGACAAATAAAGGTGCTATAACTGGCGATGTAACAGGGACTTATGTACAAACTGATGATAGCCAAATCACCTTAACCCTTGATAACTTAGGTACATTTGAAGGGGTGTTGACATGGCAGTGGGATCCAAACCAAGCGAAGTTAATGCCGACATTCAGTGCGTTGTCCAACGATGGTGTGAGTATTTGGGGCTCTAAGTTAGTCGATAAAACTACAGATCAAATATTAACGGATACCGTTAATGGGATTAGTGTTGTTTCCGAAGCAACAACGGATACGATTCTTTTACCAACGCAAGGTACTCGTGGTGCAACCATTAATTGGGTTTCAAGTGATGAGGGCGTGATCCGTACCGATGGAACCGTCATTAGGCCCAATGCAGGGGAAGGCGATAAGGTCATCACCTTAACCGCGACTGTGATGGTAAACGGTAAAAAAGTGACTAAGACTTTCCAAGTCACAGTGTTTGCTAGAAAAGCCTATAACCGCATTGCGCACTATAGCTTTGAAAATAATCTAAACGATACTTTGGGATTATTTGCAGCAGGTCAACCTACGGGTGATAGGATATTTAAACCGGCAGAATCAGTTGGTTATAGCATTGGCCTCGAAGGGCAGGCACTTTCCCTTGATGGTGCACACGGTGTACTGCTCCCGAGCGGTATTATCTCAAGCTATGAGTACACTGTATCGTTTTGGGCAAATCCTAGCGTAATAACGCAATCTACTACCGCATTTTTTGGTGCTGTAAATGAACAAGCAGCTGAAGATGGCAGTAAGTTTTCCAACACTTGGATCAGTATGTTACCCCAAGGTTGGGACGGCAATACCATGTTTTGGAGTCATAGCTCTGCATGGTTTAATGGGGTAACGGGTGAGCGTATTCCTGAAAGCACTTGGTCTCACTTAGCTTTTTCGGTGAAAAATGGCTTAGTGAATGTCTATATCAATGGCATTGAAAAATTTAGCCAAGGTAATCTCGCTGATTTCTTCACGGGTAATCAAGGGGTATTTGGCCTTGGGGTCAACTACTGGGATATTCCCTATAACGGTTTACTTGATGAACTTAAGGTATATGAAGGGGCATTAACGGCTGAAGAAGTCAAAGCACTGGATATCGATAAGTTGCCGGATAGCGAACTGTTGGCTTCTGCAACTGATATTCTTGACCTAGGCGATTTAACCGCAGTACGTAAAGACTTAATTTTACCTACAAGTGGCCCTTATGCAGCAGCCATATCTTGGGTATCTTCCGATCCAACTATTATTGACACTAAAGGTGGTGTCAATCAGCCAAGTCGAGATGAAACCGATAAAGTGGTAACACTTACGGCAACACTTAAACTCGGCCAGGCAACCCAAACTAAAGTCTTTACCGCCACCGTAAAATCAAAAGCACCGCCAGCGCCGATAGCAATTTATAGTTTTGAAGATAACCTTATCGACAGCACTGCAAACTTTGGTGCAGGTAATGTGGTGGGTAATTTGATTGGCACAACGGGTGGTGAGATTAGTTATGCCGCAGGTGCTGTGGGTAAGGCCGCGGTGTTTGATGGGGCTTCAGGTATTGAATTACCGAATAACCTGATTAAAGACAATACCTATTCCGTATCACTCTGGCTCAATCCCACAGTACTCAATAACTACACAACAGCACTGTTTGCTTATGCCAGTACATCGAGCTGGACCAGTGTATTACCCGGCGGCCAAAACGATTATGAGCGTTTGGTACTCTGGTCAGGTGAAGCTTGGTATGATGGCAGAACGGGTTATGTGATGCCTAAAGATCAGTGGTCGCATATGGTTTACACCGTCAATGGGGGTGATGTTAAGGTATACATTAACGGTAACTTGATGTTTACTGGGGCTAATTTCCCGGATGTGTTCTCGGTGCCAACCACGAAATTTGCTGTTGGTGTAAACTTCTGGAATGTTCCATTTAGTGGGGCTATCGATGAAATTAAATTCTACGATGAAGCTATTACAGAGCTGGATATCCAGGAGTTATTTGCTGAATCTAACCCATAATTACTGCTAACAGATTGATGTTAAGTTGAAAAGCACTCGAAAGAGTGCTTTTTTATTTACAGGTAAAGCGTAAAGGCTCAATTTCATTATGTGGTGCAGCATTGATTAATATCACAATATGTTGAAAGATGACGGCACTTCAAATTACCTAAGTTCATTATGATTCAGATTGGTATCGGTAAATTATTGATGACAATCCCAGTGGCGAATACCCTAGGGGAAGGAGTGGTATGGGACGATAAAACCCAGTCAATTTGGTGGACCGACATCGAATCTGCTTTGATTTACAACTACAACATTGAGTCTCAATCACTTCGCAAAATACCTACACCGTATCGTGTCGGTTCGTTCAGCTTAACGGATAACCAAGAACAACTTATCGTGGCCTTTGATCGGGGCATTGCTTTATTTCATCTTCAAACATCAGAGGTTCAATGGCTTGCAACACCTGAGTTGAATATTATTGGCAACCGATTTAACGATGGACGAGTTGATAGGCAAGGGCGATTTTGGGCAGGCACTATGGTAGAGGCTCCCCATTCAGTTAGTCAGAATGCCGCGCTATATTGCATCGATAAACAAGGTCAATGTTTAAAAGTATTAGATAAAATCTGCATTTCAAATGGGCTATGTTGGAGCCCAGATGGTTTGACCATGTATCATGCCGATTCACCAAAACATGAGATATTCCAGTACGATTTTGAGCCTAGCACTGCGGCTGTGACTAACAAACGGTCATTTACCAAAACCAATCACCATATTTTTCCTGACGGTTCTGAAGTTGATGCCGCAGGATTTATTTGGAATGCACAATGGGGTGGAGGCCAAGTCGTTCGCTATCATCCTGAGGGATATATAGATTTAATCCTGCCACTGCCCGTTACTAATCCAACCAGTATTGCTTTTGGTGGACCAAAACTAGATTGGCTCATTATTACCAGCGCAAAACATTCACTCAGTAGTGAGCAATTGGCAAAAGAACCCCACGCAGGTGATGTTTTCATCTACCAATTACAAGGTATTAGTGGAGTAAAGGTTCAATCTCTGTACTGCGCCGCTACGTGATATGCATTTGCTGCATTCCATTTACTCACGGGAATGCAGCTTTAGATTTTGATTTAAATAACCTTTGCGATCGACTGCGCTAGATAATCGACATTGTCCTCACTGATCCCTGCAATACTGATACGGCTTGAACCTACCATATAAATGCTGAATTCTTTTTGCAGGCGCGCCACTTGCTCTGGATTAACGCCGAGGAAGGAGAACATACCTTTTTGACGGGCGATAAAACTAAAGTCACGGTCTACGCCATTGGCTTTGAGTTTATCCACTAAAATGGCGCGGTTGCCGTTGATGCGATCGCGCATCACTTTAAGCTCATCTAGCCATTCTTGGGTTAATTCTGCCGATCCTAAAATCGTCTCAACAATCGCTGCGCCGTGAGCTGGTGGCATAGAGTAGAGGCAGCGAACCACATAAAGCAGCACAGATTGGGCGATATTGGCGGTATTGGCATCTTTTGCAATCACAGAGCAGGAACCAATACGCTCACGGTACAAACCGAAGTTTTTCGAGCATGAGCTGCACAGGATCATATTGTCGACCGCGGCTGCCATTTGACGTACGCCGTAGGCATCGATATCCACGCCATCACCAAAGCCTTGGTAGGCCATGTCAATCAGTGGGGTAAAGCCTTGCTCTTTTGTCAGGGCAACCACTTTATCCCATTGCTCTGTGGTTAAATCCATACCGCTCGGGTTATGGCAACAGGCGTGGAGTAACACCACATCATCAGGACTGACTTGCGATAATGCAGCGAGCATCTCGTCAAATTTCAATGATTTGCTATCGTAGTCATAATACGGATACGTTTTAACGGTAATGCCAGCGGCTTCGAACAAACCGATATGGTTAGCCCAAGTCGGGTCGCTCACCCACAATACCGCATTCGGGTTGCAGCGTTTGATAAAGTCACCTGCAACGCGTAGCGCACCTGTACCACCGGGTGTAGAAACGGTGCGGATGCGATTAGCGATAATGGCACTGTGGCCTGCATCAAAGGCTAACTCCGTTATTAAGGTGTTGAATTGTGGTGAGCCCGTTGGACCGATATACACTTTGGTGGCTTCGGTATCGAGACGGAATTTTTCCGCCTTTTTCACGCAGCTGAGAATAGGGGTAACGCCTGTAGGATCTTTATAAACGCCCACCCCTAAATCGACTTTTTGTGGGTGAGTGTCTTCGCGGTATTGAGTCAACAAGCCAAGGATGGGATCTGCTGGCATTGCGATGAGTGAGTTAAACATAGCTCCATCTACCTTTCTGGTTATAGTGCAAACGTGATTGTTCGTATCAGATATGCGTTATTTATCGTTTGAGGCTTAGAATAGCGCGGAAAGGTAACGTATTTAAAGTGAAAACTGTGATTTAGTAAGGCTTATCTTGGCAAAAAAAGCCTGTCAAAAATACCGTTAAATCATAAATTAACCGCCTAAACTTTGCATTTTTGTTATTTTTACACTGAACTCAACAAATAATCCGACTAAAAAGCCATTTTTCTCGAAAAAACGGTTGAATCCTTAGCGACAATCGGTAATTTTATAACGATGAAGCACCAACAAGGTCCCAATCTCCTTTTGTTTGTAATCTTAACTTGACGCTGTGTAGCGTAAAGTTGCCATTTGCCTATTCAGTCCGCGTGATCGTAATGATGACGCCCTAGAGAGAAAGAAGATTTATTCATGAAGCAATTACGTCTTGAACCTGTTGTGCAAGTCCGCGGTGAGATCAATATTCCGGGCTCAAAAAGTATTTCAAATCGTGCCCTATTATTGGCAACCTTAGCCCAAGGCACGACCACGCTCACCAATCTGCTCGACTCAGATGATATCCGCCATATGTTGGCATCCCTAAAGCAGTTAGGGGTGAACTTCCGTTTATCGCAAAACAATACCGTGTGTGAACTCGATGGCATAGGCGGCGTGATTTCATCCGAATCAGCGCAGGAGTTATTTTTAGGCAATGCCGGTACCGCAATGCGCCCATTGTGCGCTGCCTTAACCTTAGGCCAAGGCGAATTTACCCTAACGGGCGAGCCTCGGATGGAAGAACGTCCGATTGGTGATTTAGTCGATGCCTTAAGGCAACTGGGTGCTAATGTCGTTTATCTCAAAAATGACGGTTTCCCACCGCTGACCATTAATGCCACTGGCCTTAATGGCGGTGACGTTGAAATTGCAGGCGATTTATCGAGCCAGTTTTTAACGGCCTTACTGATGGTGGCGCCGCTTGCTAAGGGTAGCGTGAATATCCATGTGAAAGGCGAGTTAGTTTCTAAGCCTTATATCGACATCACGATTGCCCTGATGGCGCAATTTGGCGTGACAGTGATCAACCATGACTATGCCCGTTTTGAAATCGTTGCAGGGCAATGTTATGTGTCACCGGGTAGAGTGTTGGTAGAAGGCGATGCGTCATCGGCATCTTATTTCCTCGCCGCAGGGGCGATTAAAGGCGGTGAAGTCAAAGTCACAGGAGTGGGTCGTTTAAGTATTCAAGGCGACGTGAAATTTGCCGATGTGCTCGAAAAAATGGGCGCAGATATCGAGTGGGGCGATGATTATATTATTGCCCGCGGCTCACAATTAACCGCCGTCGATTTAGACATGAACCATATCCCAGATGCAGCCATGACCATCGCTACTGCTGCACTGTTTGCTAAAGGCACGACGGTTATTCGCAATATCTACAACTGGCGAATTAAAGAAACCGACCGGTTAGCGGCAATGGCGACCGAATTACGCAAAGTGGGCGCCGAAGTTGAAGAGGGCAAGGATTACATTAAAATTACCCCTCCAACTGTGATTAACACCGCTGAAATCGATACCTACAACGATCACCGTATGGCCATGTGCTTTTCGATGCTGGCATTCGCCGATTGTGGCATCACCATCAATGATCCTGACTGCACCTCGAAGACTTTTCCTGACTATTTCGTACAATTTGCCAGTCTTAAACGTTAAGGTGTCAAGACTTACAAACGAATATCCATCTATCTCAAAAATTAGGAAGCCGTATTTGCTCGGCTTCTAATCTTCACAAAAAATCCACGGATTTTGTTTGTCTTTTATTGTACAATGCGGCGCGCTCATTTTCGGGGGCTCACATGATGAACTCACGGATGATGATTATTTTTTTGCGGAGGAATGTATGTCTGAACGGGCTCCTGTAGTCACCATCGACGGCCCAAGTGGTGCTGGTAAAGGTACAATTAGTCAGTTATTGGCTCAGCATTTAGGATGGCAACTGCTTGATAGTGGTGCTATTTATCGAGTTCTTGCGCTTGCTGCAATCCATCACGACGTCGAACTGGAAAATGAAGAATCTATCACGTTGTTGGCGGCACATCTTGATGTGAAGTTTTTAACTGGCAATGATAAAGATCCCGTTCAAGTGATATTGGAAGGTGAAGATGTCACCACGGATATTCGTACCCAAGAGTGCTCAAATGCAGCATCTAAAGTAGCGGCATTCCCACGGGTAAGGGAAGCCTTATTACGCCGCCAACGAGCCTTTAGAACTGCCCCAGGATTAATTGCCGATGGTCGTGATATGGGAACTGTGGTTTTCCCTACTGCATCGGCAAAATTATATTTAACTGCATCTGCGCAGGAGCGTGCCCAAAGACGCTATAATCAGTTGCAGGACAAGGGCTTCGATGTTAATATCGAGCGCCTTTTAAGTGAAATTATCGAACGTGATGAACGCGATATGAATCGTCCGGTGGCTCCTTTAGTCCCCGCCGAGGACGCGCTTGTTATCGATACTAGCGGTAAAGGTATAGATGAAGTGCTTGAGCTTGCGCTTAAACACATCAACGAAAAGTTATCCAACGTTAACTAAGTTAGCCCACTGGATAGGTATTCGTATTAAGGATGATACGGATAATTTGACTGACTCCACGTCTAGGACTGACAGTGGTTTATTAAATAAAGTAACCTAAAACATGACTGAATCTTTTGCTGATCTATTTGAACAATCCCTTCAAACTCTGGAATTCCGTCCAGGTTCTATCGTTCGTGGTACTGTTGTTGCTATCGAAAACGGTATGGTACTGGTTGACGCGGGTCTGAAGTCTGAAAGCCCAATCCCAGCTGAACAATTCAAAAACGCGCAAGGCGTTTTAGAAATTCAAGTTGGTGATGAAGTTGACGTAGCTCTTGACTCTGTTGAAGACGGCTTCGGTGAGACTCAACTGTCTCGCGAAAAAGCGAAACGTCATGAAGCTTGGATCGTTCTGGAAAAAGCTTATGAAGATGCTGAAACTGTAATCGGTATCATCAATGGTAAGGTTAAAGGCGGTTTCACTGTTGAATTAAACGGTATCCGTGCCTTCCTACCAGGTTCTCTAGTTGACGTGCGCCCAGTTCGCGACACCGCTCACTTAGAGTACAAAGAATTAGAATTCAAAGTTATCAAACTAGACCAGAAGCGTAACAACGTTGTTGTTTCTCGTCGTGCAGTTATCGAATCAGAAAGCAGCGCTGAGCGTGATGCACTGTTAGAAAACCTGCAAGAAGGTCAAGCAGTTAAAGGTATCGTTAAGAACCTGACTGACTACGGTGCATTCGTAGATTTAGGTGGCGTTGACGGTTTACTGCATATCACTGATATGGCATGGAAACGTGTTAAACACCCATCTGAAATCGTCAATGTTGGCGATGAAATCAACGTTAAAGTACTGAAGTACGATCGTGAGCGCACTCGTGTGTCTCTAGGTCTGAAACAACTTGGCGAAGATCCATGGTTAGAAATCAGCAAACGCTACCCAGAAAACACACGTTTAACTGGTCGCGTTACTAACCTAACTGATTACGGTTGCTTCGTAGAAATCGAAGAAGGCGTTGAAGGTCTGGTTCACGTTTCTGAAATGGATTGGACTAACAAGAACATTCACCCATCTAAAGTGGTTAACTTAGGTGATGAAGTTGAAGTTCTGGTTCTGGACATCGATGAAGAGCGTCGTCGTATCTCTCTTGGTCTGAAACAATGTAAGACCAATCCATGGGATGACTTCGCAACTCGTTACAACAAAGGCGACAAGGTTTCTGGTAAGATCAAGTCAATCACTGACTTCGGTATCTTCATCGGTCTTGACGGCGGTATCGATGGCCTAGTTCACCTGTCTGACATTTCTTGGAACGGTACTGGCGAAGACGCAGTTTCTGAATACAAGAAAGGCGACGAAATCCACGCAGTGGTTCTGTCTGTTGACCCAGAGCGTGAGCGCATCAGCTTAGGTGTTAAACAAACTGAAGACGATCCATTCAACGCATATTTAGCTGACAAGAAGAAAGGTACTATCGTAAACGGTACTGTTTCTGCAGTTGATGCTAAAGGTGTAACTGTTGAATTGGCTGACACAGTTGAAGGTTACATCCGTGTAGCTGACATTTCACGTGAGCGTATCGAAGATGCATCTACTGTCTACAATGTAGGTGATGCGATCGAAGCTAAGTTCATGGGTGTTGACCGTAAGAACCGTTCTATCAGCTTGTCAATCAAAGCGAAAGACGAAGCTGAAGAAAAAGAAGTAATGGCGACCTTGAATAAACAAGAAGACGCTGTTATTAGTAATGCTATGGCTGAAGCGTTTAAAGCAGCTCGCAAATAATCGCCTGTTGTTAAAGGGTGGTTCGCCACCCTTTATAGGTGACTGTGTTTGGCTTGATAATAGGGGATAGCTAGGATGACAAAATCCGAACTGATCGAAAAACTCGCCACCAGGCAGTCGCAGCTGTCGGCGAAGGAAGTTGAAAGTGCAATCAAAGAAATGTTGGAGCAAATGGCGACAACATTAGAAAGCGGTGATCGTATTGAGATCCGTGGCTTTGGTAGTTTCTCGCTTCATTATCGTGCGCCGCGTACTGGCCGCAATCCAAAAACTGGTTCATCAGTTGATTTGGAAGGCAAATACGTCCCGCACTTTAAGCCAGGCAAAGAACTGCGCGAGCGTGTTGACGCCGTTAATGTGTGATTGACCGCATAGTAAAAGGCCTCCTTATGGAGGCTTTTTTGTATCTAATGTAAGGCAATGCTGGTCAGCTCAGTGAATTTCTTGGATAATCATAAAATTGAAACGCGTTTATGGAGTGCAGCGTGAAATCATTTCTAGTGACTGTCCTAGTGGCACTGTTATTTATTCTGGCGTTGATCTTCGGCGCGCGTAATGAACAAGTGGTAACGATTAGTTATTTTATTGCTCAAGGTGAGTATCGTTTACCTGTTGTATTAGCAATCGTTTTCTTTGCAGGCTTTATGCTCAGTTGGCTATTTGCTTGCTATTATATTGTCAAACTTAAACTTGCTTTAGCCATGACCCGAAAGAAATTGAATGTGCAACTTGCCAAAGCCCCTCAGGATGTAGACGCCTAGTATGCTTGAGATCCTCTTTCTGCTGCTTCCCATTGCTGCCGGTTACGGTTGGTATATGGGTCGACGGAGCATAAGGCAGAATCAAAGTAATCAGCGTAAGCAGCTGAGTCGTGACTACTTTACTGGCTTAAATTTCTTATTGTCTAACGAGTCGGATAAAGCGGTCGATTTGTTTATCAGCATGTTGGATGTGGACGATGAGACTATTGATACCCATTTGTCGCTTGGTTCACTTTTCCGTAAACGCGGCGAAGTTGACCGCTCTATACGTATTCATCAGAATTTAATCGCTCGTCCCACATTAACCAATGAACAGCGTGATATCGCTATGATGGAGCTGGGTAAAGATTATTTAGCCGCGGGATTTTATGATAGGGCTGAAGAAATCTTTATTAATCTAGTGAGTCAAGATGACCACAGTGAAGAGTCTGAAACACAATTAATTGATATCTATCAAGTAATTAAAGAGTGGCAAAAAGCCATTGATATCACAAAACGTTTAAGCCGCAAGCGCCAGCAAGTGCTTAAACCTATAATTGCACACTTCTATTGTCAGTTGGCCGATGAAACCAATGATGATGAACAAAAAATTAAGCTGTTGCAACAGGCGCTTAAACAGGATCCCCAATGTGGCCGCGCCTTACTGACTCTCGCAAAAAAATTTCTCGATATTCAAGATTATCCTCAATGCAAGGCAATGTTAATGGCACTCAAAAAAGCGGATATTGAGCTCTTTGCCGATGCATTGCCGACCGCAAAACAAGTTTACCGTGATACCCAAGATAAAGAGGGCTATCAGGAATTACTTGCTGGGGCTATGGCTGAAGGTGCCGGTGCTTCAGTTGTCGTTGCCTTGGCTCAGCACATGATCAGTCTTGATGAAGTCAAAGCGGCAGAAAATATTGTACTCGATGCGCTATATCGTCATCCAACCATGAAAGGCTTTCAACACTTGATGCAAATGCATTTGCGTCAAGCCGAAGACGGGCAAGCTAAGCAAAGTTTAGCTATGTTAGAGCAACTCGTTGAACAACAAATTAAATTCCGTCCTAGCTACCGTTGTAAGGAGTGTGGTTTTCCATCACATGCGCTTTACTGGCATTGCCCATCTTGTAAAAATTGGGGCAGTATAAAACGGATCCGAGGGCTTGACGGCGAATAATCTATTAGAAAAATATACAGTTTGTGTAACCCCGTTGGAGAGATGATGACCACTAAACCTATCCTAGTAGCGCTTGATTACGATAATAAAAGCCACGCGTTGCAACTCATAGATCAACTCGATCCCAACATGTGCCGCCTGAAAGTAGGCAAAGAAATGTTTACCTTATTTGGGCCTCAGCTCGTTAAGGATATCCATGATCGTGGCTTCGATTTATTTCTCGATTTGAAATTTCACGATATTCCAAACACGGTCGCTAAAGCTGTAACTGCCGCCGCTGAGCTTGGTGTGTGGATGACAAACGTGCATGCCAGTGGTGGTTTAGCCATGATGCAAGCGGCAAAAAAGGCCTTGCTGCCCTATGGGGAGCAAGCGCCTATGCTGATCGCAGTAACGGTATTAACCTCAATGAGTGATGAGGATCTTAAATTGCTGGGCATCAATGTGCCTGCTTTTGAGCATGTTCAGCGTTTAGCGAAACTCACGCAACAAGCGGGTCTCGATGGCGTGGTGTGTTCGGCCCAAGAGGCCACTGCACTTAAGGCATTATTAGGTAAAGAGTTTAAACTTGTTACGCCGGGGATTCGTCCAGTTGGCAGCGATGCTGGCGATCAGCATCGTGTGATGACGCCGCCTGAAGCGATTGCCGCAGGCTCGGATTATTTAGTGATAGGTCGTCCTATTACCAAAGCGGCTGACCCTTTAGCCGCGTTACAAGCGATTCATCAGTCCTTGATTTAGGACCAATATGTGCCCCCATTTGAATGCGGTAGTTTAGGGTATTGAACATACTTTAGTATTTGTACTCACGGTTAACGGAGAACGGCCATGTTTAGCGCTACGATGTTTAATTATCAAGGTAAGAATGTTGTCGTTGTCGGTGGAACCAGTGGTATCAATCTCGCCATTGCGATTGCCTTTGCACAGGCTGGCGCGAATGTGGCGGTGGCGAGTCGTAGCCAAGATAAAATCGATGCCGCCGTGTTGCAGTTACAGCAGGCCAATCCGGACGGTATTCACTTAGGAGTGAGTTTCGATGTGCGCGATCTGAGTGCGTTGGAAGTCGGTTTTGATATAATTGCCTCCGAGTTTGGTTTTATCGATGTGCTTGTCAGCGGCGCGGCGGGTAATTTTCCTGCAACAGCGGCTAAGCTTTCAGCCAATGGCTTTAAGTCGGTGATGGACATCGATTTGTTGGGCAGTTTTCAAGTGCTAAAGCAGGCTTATCCTTTATTGCGTCGACCCAATGGCAATATTATCCAGATTTCAGCGCCGCAGGCTTCTATCGCTATGCCGATGCAAGTACATGTTTGTGCAGCAAAAGCTGGCGTAGATATGTTAACGCGAACCTTAGCCATTGAGTGGGGTTGTGAAGGTTTACGAATAAACTCTATCGTACCAGGTCCGATTGCCGAGACCGAAGGCTTTAAGCGCCTCGCACCGAGTGCGGCATTACAGCAGAAAGTGGCCCAGTCTGTTCCCTTAAAGCGTAATGGAACTGGTCAGGATATCGCCAAGGCGGCGTTATTTTTAGGTTCGGACTTAGCGTCCTATATCACTGGCGTGGTTTTACCCGTTGATGGAGGTTGGTCACTCGGAGGTGCCAGTATTGCGATGACAGAGCTTGGCGAATTGGCTGCAAAAATGTAATTATAATTCTCAATATATTTAATTGATAAATCGGGTAGTAATCCATGGCTAATGCATTACAAGAGCAGCTGCTTAAGGCTGGACTTGCCAGTAAACAAAAAGTTAGAGACGTCAAAACCCAAAAACGCCGTGACAAAAAATCGCGAGTGGATGATGGCTCAAACGCATTAAAGCAAGAAGTGGCTGAGCAAAAACGTTTGCAAGCAGAGAGAGATAAAGCACTCAACGAGCAGCGTTTTGCCGAAGCGACTGCACGTGGGCAAGTGCGAGGCTTAATCAGCGAATTTACTCAGTTCGCGATTAAAATACCAAGTCACGCTGAGATTAAATTTAACTATACTCTTGAAAATAAAATCCATTCTTTATACATAGATGAAAAAATTCAAGCGGAGTTACTGAAAGGGCAATTAGGTATTATTAGGTATGAAGAAAAGAGTTATCTCGTGCCACATAAGTTGGCTGAACGAGTTAACTTGCTCGTACCTCAGTGGTGCGGCTATCTGTGGCAACAGGATCAATCTAAGGAGGTTGTCGTTGAAGATGATCCCTATGCTGATTATGCTATCCCAGATGATTTAATGTGGTAACTCATTGTCTAATCGTGAGCTGACGCGACGACACTCTGGTTGGTAACCCGTTAGAATAATGACCCTTAAGGAAACTTAAGGGTTTTTTTATGGGTTAAATTTATTCCTATCGCAGAATAGAACAGCAAATTTTAGTCGTGGTATCACGATTGTTTTCTGTATTGAACTGGTATAAATTAAAACAACTGTTTTAATCCTACGTTTAAGAGTCTACCAATGAATCCTTATCAAGCCCCGTTAACGGACATGCGTTTCTTGCTGGAACAGGTATTTGATGCGCCAAACACTTGGGCACAATTGCCTGAGATTGCTGAAATGGTCGATATGGACACTGCCAATGCCATCCTTGAAGAAGCAGCCAAGATTAGCAGTGAGTTGATCCACCCGCTAAATCGGACGGGTGATGAGCAGGGCGTGTTGCATCAAAACAATCAAGTGATTACCCCAGATGGCTATAAAACTGTTTATGAACAGTTCTCGCAGGGCGGCTGGATTGGTTTATGTGGCGATCCGGAATTTGGCGGCATGGGTATGCCAAAAATGTTGGGGATCTTAGTCGATGAAATGGCTTACAGTGCGTGTAATGCCTTTACGCTTTATGGCTCATTAACCGCTGGCACGGCTTTATGTATCAATGCCCATGGTACCGAAGTACTCAAGCAAGCCTACTTACCTAAGTTATATTCCGGTGAATGGGCTGGTGCCATGGATATGACTGAGCCACAGGCGGGTTCAGATTTACGCAATATTCGCACTCGGGCAGTACCACTGGATGATGGCAGTTATGCCATTACTGGCAGTAAGATTTTTATAACAGGTGGCGACCATGATCTAACCGAAAACGTCATCCACTTAGTGTTAGCTAAGTTACCTGATAGCAAAGGGATTTCACTTTTTCTTGTACCAAAAATTTCAGTGAATACTGACGGTAGTTTAGGTAATGCGAACGGGGTGAGTGTCGGTTCTATCGAGCATAAAATGGGACTAAAAGGTTCAGCAACCTGTGTGATGAATTATGATAACGCCCAAGGTTTCTTGATTGGTGAGCCTAATCGCGGCCTCGTTTGTATGTTCACTATGATGAACTATGAACGTTTAGCCATCGGTATTCAAGGTTTAGGCAGCGCCCAAGCGGCTTATCAAATGGCGGCCAATTATGCAAAAGAACGTAATCAAGGCGTAGCGGCTGGCGGCTCGCCAACGGGCAGCGAGTCTGATCCTATTATTGTTCACGGCGATGTGCGCCGTATGTTGTTGACCATTCGCGCGATGACAGAGGCCGGTCGAGCTTTATCTGTTTTTACGGGCCAACAACTGGATTTAGCTAAATATGGCCAAGATGAAGTGAGAGCCAAAGCAGCACGTTATGTGGGTTTATTAACACCGGTTGCGAAGGCATTTTTAACCGATCGCGGTTTAGATGCGACAATTATGGCGCAGCAAGTCTTTGGTGGTCACGGTTATATTCGCGAAACGGGTATTGAACAATTAGTTCGAGATACACGTATCGCACAGATTTATGAGGGCACCAATGGGATTCAAGCCATTGACTTCCTCGGCCGTAAAGTGACAGGGGACAATTTAGCTGCGTTAAATGAGTTTGTCGCCGATCTCAAAGCGCAAATGCGCGCATTTACCCATACAGATGCAGTGAAAATTGCGGCAGTGTGTGCTCGTTTAGATGCCCTTGTTATTGTTGCTGAAACCATTAACAGCCAAAAAGTGGCTCAGCCTACATTGATTAATGCTAGTGCGGTCGACTTTTTAGATGCCTTTGGTTATACCCTCTATGGCTTCTATTGGTTAGCTATGGTCGATAAAGCTGCAGATCATGAAGATAAAGCTTTTGCACAGCAGAAAACCTATCTGGCTAAATTCTATTTCGATAAGTTATTACCGAAAGTGGATTATCATTTAGCACAGGTTCGTGCTGGATCTATCAGTACAATGGCAATGCCTGCGGACTTCTTCTAGCACTAAATTTTTGAATAAAAAGCACTGAATTTTCAGTGCTTTTTCATTTAGAGGAATAATTACTGTGGTTTAGCCTTGGAATTGGCTTGAATGGTATTTGTGTCAATTGAGGTTGTTTTGATTTGTAGCTTAGCAATCAATTGGGTTAAAAAGTCTGCACTAAAAGGGGGCTTATGCTGCTTTTTAACCTCTGGACTTATGCCATTTTCGAGCACAACAAACAATATATCGTTTTGCTGTGGTAATCGAATAAACCCCGCTAAATTTGCAATACCTTGCATCGAGCCTGTTTTGGCAAAAATGAGGTTTTTTAGCGGTGGTTTGGTGAAACCCGTTCGGTATTTTAATGTACCACTGACACCCGATTGTGGCAGATTATCGATTAATGAGCTAAAGCGATTATCTCGGTAAATTAATTTGAGAACTGATGCTAACTGGTTAACATTCAGTAGGTTATATCTGGACAGTCCAGAACCATCAACAATATTGGCATTAGTCAAATCAACGCCTAGATCGGTAAGAATGCGTCGCATGGCGGCCGCACCATGGGTAAAACTTCCTTGTGTACGATAATAGTTTTTTCCTATTTGCTTGAACAAGCTATCGGCGATTAAGTTATCCGATTTAAGTAACATCACTTTGAGTAATTCAGGTAATGGTTGTGAGCTATGGCTCGCAATAAGCTTGGCTTTTTTAGGGATACTATTACCCATTCGCACTTTACCAGAAAGTGGCATTTCGACTTTAAGTATGGCTGTTAGAGTATCTCGTGCAAACTGAGCTGGATCGGTTACCGCAATTGCGAGAGGTATGGCTACAGCTCCTGGATAACATCCCCTCAAATGGTAGTTGTTTTGTCCTAAGCGGACGAGATCAAGCTGGCAGAAATCTCGATTGGCTTGTTGATCAAATACGGCGTCACTACTCACCTGTACACCATAACTGCTAGCACGTAACACAACCTTAGAAGGTTGCTTTTCATTGCTTGGGGTAAACTGACCGAAAACACAATTTTGGTTGATGATGTAACTCGAAACTGGCGCGGCATAGCAAATGCCTAAATCATCCCAAACCCAACCCGGTGCTTGTAATTGCTCTTGTTTATCCCCAATAAGATACATGTGGCCATCAATGCCATTGATGCCTTGTTTCACTAAACTGGCAAAAAGGGCTGTTAAGTCCAGTTGCGTAAGGGTGGGATCGCCACTAAAGCGTAAATAAACGCTCCCTGCAATGTGCCCGTTACGGATGGGGGCATCGGTCCATAGCTCAGTTACATAGCGAAACTCGGAGCCAAGTTCTGCCATAGCAGTGACTGCAGTGAGTATTTTTTGCGTGCTGGCAGGGATCAACAGGGTATCTGCCTGCTGGCTATAAATGATGTTATTGCTCGCTAAATCCAGCGCCAATAATGCGGTTTGTGAATGGCGGGGGTTAATATTGGCGATACTTTGACTGAGTGCCATTGCGTTTGGCTCAATCCCGAGTATGTTTGCTTGTTCTGCCCTAGAGCCTATTGAGAGTGAACTCAATATTAACCCAGTGTAGAGCATTGTTTTAAATAACAGATCCATGTTAATGCTCAGTCATATTGTTGGGTTAGCGTTCATTACTGCCATCATCTTTTTCCATAAGACGATAAAGTCTTAGGGTTACAAAAAGTACTAACCCAATGAATAGTGGCAGGATCAATAATCCAAGCTGGGTCTTAAAATGGAAAATCCCCCAAGCTAAGATCAGTGTCAGCGCAAGGGTTAGCAGAATTTTTTTGTTCATAGTTTTCATTTGCTCGGTGTAAAGAGGCTTTAGTTTACGCTAAAACCTCACTTTCGGGGATGTGGAAATACAGTTGGCGAGTTTTTTGTGATTTGGATGCCATTTCCTATTCTGATATTGTTTTAGGCAATATCTGCTCTAAACGGGGTTGATTCATCAGTGTTAAATCGTTTCAGGTCAAATTACCAGCAAAACAATTGGTTTTCAGCGTGCTTTTGGGAGAAAAGCCTTGCCGAGACGCAGTGAAGTCGGTAATTTCTACCCTTTGTGATTTTAGGTTCTAAGGTAATAACTAAACCATGCCTCATATTAGTATGCGCGGCTTACCACAGACAGCCGTTGCAGAGTTTAGCCAAGCATTACTGCAGTCTTTGGCGGCTATATGTAAAGGTAATGCAGAAAGTTTTACATTAGATTGGATCCCAAGCATTAGTTATCGTAACGGTAAGATTGATCAACGCTTTGTCCAAGTTGAGTTACTTTGGTTTCCTAAAGATCCTGATATTCATCTTAAAGTAGAACAAATGATCAGGCTGACAGTGACTGAAGCCTATCCAGAATTAACACATATTGCTGTGATGTTTTTGTCACTGAACCCTAGCGCTTCCTATCAGGGTGGTCAGCATGTTTAAAGGAGGATACCTTGCTAGATAAGCTTGGTGGTATAGCCGTTCAACCCGAGGCTTTAACGTGGTTGCTCACGCCATGCCGATTTAAGGCAGAATTACTCAATCGTATCGAAGGCGCTAAACACAGTATTTATATTGCTGCGCTGTATTTAGAAGATGACGAAGCCGGCCGTGAGATCTTACAAGCCTTGATGGCTGCAAAAGCCCATAACCCTGCATTAGATATCAAGATCCTCGTCGACTTCCACCGTGCAAGACGTGGTTTAATTGGGCATAAGGGTGATAGCGGCAATTATTTAATGTACCGCAGAGTTATAGCTGAAGCTGAATATCCTATCGATATTTTGGGTGTTCCAGTTAAATCCCGTGAGTTTATGGGCGTACTGCATCTTAAGGGCTTTATTATCGATGATGCGGTAATTTACAGTGGGGCTAGTCTTAATAATATCTATCTACAACAGAATGATAAGTATCGCTTTGATCGTTACCATATGATTGAGTCTGTAGAATTGGCGCGCAGTATGCGGTCGATGATCCAGCGCTATATTATCGCCGATCCTGCGGTGTCATCGCTCACTCAGGATGCATATCAAGAAGTTTTACCACATAAAAATGATATTCGTAGTTTTAAACTGCGATTGTCCGAAGCCGAATACCAATTTAACAGTACCAATAGTGGTAACCGAATTACGCCCTTATTGGGGTTAGGTCGTAAAAAAAATCTACTCAATAAAGTTGTGGTTGCTTTAGTTGAAGAGTCTAAGGATGCTCTGTTTATCTGCACGCCTTACTTCAACCCACCCTACATTTTAGTGCGAGCCTTAGCGAAGCATTTACGAAAGGGCAAACGTATTGATATCGTGGTAGGCGACAAGACAGCTAATGATTTTTATATTCCGCCAGAGCAGGATTTTTCAACCATCGGCGCATTGCCTTATATGTATGAGCAATCTTTGCGTAAGTTTGCCAAGCGTCAGCAATGGGCGATTGATAATGGTCAGTTGAATATCCATTTATGGAAACACGGCATCAACAGTTATCATCTTAAAGGAATTAGTGCTGATGGTAATAAACATTTGATCACGGGTTCTAATCTCAATCCAAGAGCTTGGGCATTAGATCTTGAAAATGGTCTTTTGATCCACGATGAAACGGCTTGTTGGAAAAACCAATTTGAAGCAGAGCAAGCCCATATTCTTGAACATACTCAGCGGTTATATCATTACAGTCAAGTCGATACGCTACAAAGCTATCCAGCGCCAGTGAAGAAGATCATGACAAGGATCCGTCGCCTCAAAGCCGATTTTTTACTGCGACGTATTCTGTAATTCTCGTATTTTAACCGTCTCGGATCCATAAAGGCTTTTGAGTAATCGAACCACCTCACTCGTTGAAATATATGCCCACATCGATGTGGGCTTTTTATTGTTTTGGCTGGCTAAGCTGAGCTAATTGCAGTATCAAATCTTGCATAGGCACTTAAAGACATAGTGAGAGCGACAAGCTAGCGTAGTAAAGGCTCTAACGCTGCCGATGGCAGGGAATAGCATGCCTATCTCCTGTGCCAATACTCAAGTATCGCTATTTTTGCAATTTTTCTATCCCAGTTAAAATCTGATACCCTACTGTCACCCGTGGCGGAACAGGATAGTTTTTATTACTCAGTAGCACTATTCCCAACTTCTGTGAGGGAATAAAAGCCGTATAGGCGGCAAAACCACCCGTTGAACCGGTTTTATTGATCCACACATTAGACTGCGGGGCGAGGGGCGGCACTATCGGGTTCACTGGCGTACTGTCAAACACAATTTGCTGTGTGTGTCCCGCGAGCAATCTATTGAGAACAATGGGATATGAATAGTGTTCCCAAATCATATCCTGAATCATCACGCCCACATCAAAGTAGCCGGTATGGGTCTCATCGATAGCCGTTTGCAGTGGCTTTGGTAGTGAGTGCATCTGCATATTCGCCTCAACAAATCGCAGTAAATCCGTGGCAGAAGTTTTAACGCCATAGGCTTCATCGGCTAACACGCCGGGATTCACACGTACAGGTTGATTTTGCTTATTGTAGCCTTGGGCGTATTCGGTCATTTTGTCACTGGGGACGTTGATATAGCTGCCGGTCATGCCCAATTGGGGAAATAGGCTTTGCTCAAGTGCTTGCTGAAACGATTGATCCAGACTTTGTGCGGCAATCATGCCGAGCAGCCCAATACTCGGATTGGCGTAATTCCTATGGGTGCCCGCGGCAAATGACGGTTGCCACTGCTGGAGATAAGCCATTAATTCTGCATTATTAGTCACGTTCTCGGGGACTTGCATCGGTAGATCCCCAGCAGTGTGGGTGGCTAAGTTGATCAGATTAATGTGATCAAAATGGCTGCCTTTTAATGCCGGGACATACTCACTGACCCTATCCGTGAGCTTGAGTTTACCTAGGGCCTTTGCATAATTAGCGAGAGTCACGGTAAAGGTTTTACTGATAGAGCCAATCTCGAACAGGGTATTTTTGTTAACACTTTGCCCCGTGGCTTTGGAGCTCAGCCCATATGGGTAAAAATACTGCTGACCATCAATGGTTAGCCCTATCACCATGCCGGGAATATCGTACTCTGCCATCAGTGGTTTCACTGCTGAATCCACCAGTGACTGTATCTCTTTGGCCGTGAGTGGTTGGGCGAGCGTAGTGTTGGATAATAGCGTCGCGCAAAGAAGTACGCCACTGAATAGCGGGATTGAACCTAGGAGGGCATTTTGTTGCATAATTTACCTTTTAACAAAATTTTATGTATAGGCTGAGATCTCGCCCTGATACTACGGCAATTTCTGACTAAGTTAAGCCCTGACTGCATACTGGCTTAAATTTTCCGTAAAAAGGTCAGTGACAGGTTAATGGTGCTGGCGGGGTGTTAACTCGAGGTAATATTGTTCGTTAAGGATTTACACCTATTGTGCTAACTGAACCTATACATTCCTACCATTAAAGCCTATCAAAGGTTCGTGCCATTTAAAGTTCGGATGAGTTAATAGGCATTTATAGCAATAATGCGCCGTGCTGATTGCACCTGTTAAGTCCAAGGGATAAACTGCGCCACCGAAACCCTGTTACAACCCATAGTGAGTTTGAAAGAGAATTGGTTTTTATGGATCTAGCCCCCCATGCAGTGCACCGTTTATATCAGTACCGTAAGTCTATTTCGACCAAGCCCTTTGGCGCACGCGGTAAAAAACTGATCCGCTGTCCATTATGCCTATTGGGAGAGCAATTCTGCACCTGCGCGCTGCGCCGTCAGTTACGCACTCAAGCCAGTTTTTTGCTGATCATGTATAACGATGAAGTGTTGAAACCGACCAATAGCGGACGGTTAATTGCCGATCTTATCCCAGATACTCATGCCTATATTTGGTCACGTACAGAACCTGAAGCAGACTTACTCGCCTTGCTCACTTCATCGCAATATCAACTTTTTTTGGTCTTTCCTGCCCAATATGCTGAGCAAGGGCAAAGGGTACTGAATCAAGTCTCTATGTCGACATTGGCCGAAGGTAAAAGGCCGCTGCTGATCATGCTCGATGGCAGTTGGCGTGAGGCGATTAAAATGTTCCGTAAGAGCCCTTATTTACACTCGTTGCCGTTATTGTCGTTCGATCCTGACACGTTGGCGACGTATGCATTGCGTAAAGGGAGCCATGATTTTCAGCTTGGTACTGCCGAAGTCGCGTCGTTAGCGTTAGCAGCTATAGGCGAGGCGGCCAACGCGAAAGCCTTAAGTACTTGGTTCGATTTATTTGTCGAATCCTCCTTACTCGGTCGTAATCGCCGCTGCCGTGAAGATCTACTGCCGATAACAAACTTCACCGATGCTTTTGAGCAGGCCTACGAACAGGCACATAATATTCCTAGGTAAGACCTCGTTAGGTCGTCTCTAGCAAGTATTTAGTCCGTTAAAATAAAAATCCCCTAGCAAGTAGGGGATTTTTGTCTAAATTGATTTAACTTTTAGCCTCTGAGGCTAAACTCCAACCTCTTTACCATCTAGCTTACGGATGACCACAGTTGCAGCTCGTGGGCGCAGGGTGGTGCCCGCGGGTGTTTGTTCTGCGGCATTAGCCGAATAAGGCCAATTACCAGGATGTTGAATATTGACAAACATTGAGGTGTAATCCGGGCTAATTGCAAAGCCTGTCACTTCACAATCATTAGGGCCAACGAAGAATCGCTTCAACTCCATCTGATTACTCGCCGTGACGGTCAACTGTTGTTCTTGGCTATCCACGAGAGTGGAGGGCACAATTGCCAACATTTGATCATTCGTCTCTTCAGCGACTTCCTTAGCACCATTGTCGGTTTGAACCCACAAAATACCGCGTTGATCGAAGGCTAAACCATCGGGGCTGGCAAACTGATTTAGGTCCGTTAAACCTGATAAGTTCGTCTCGGTATTGCCATCACTTGGCGAACCAAATACGAAAATATCCCAAGTAAAATCAGTGTCTTTATCGCTTTCATCCCAACGAATGATATGGCCAAAACTATTTTTTAATCTTGGGTTGGCAGGATTCGCTTCGGTACGTTTCGAGTTGTTGGTCAGTGTCAAATAGATTGAGCCTGTAAATGGATCGACCGCACACCATTCGGGGCGATCCATAGGCGTTGCACCAACGAGATCCGCAGCGCCTGCGGTGTTAAGAATAATTTCGGCTAAGCTGGCGAAAGTATTACCTAAGGTTTTACCGTCTGTCGTTTGGCTATCTAAGGTCAAAGGTAACCAAACACCGCTGCCATTTTCATTGAATTTAGCGGCGTACAAGGTGCCTTCATTCATATACTTATCGCCGATTTGCAGACGGTTACTGCTGTTGGCGTCTTTTGCATCCCAAGCGGCGGCCGAGACAAATTTATAGAGGTATTCAAATTGTGAATCATGGCCAGAATAAAACACCACCGGCTTGCCTTCGGTCAATTTACCAAAAGTACAGCCTTCATGGCGGAAACGACCGAGTGCGGTACGTTTTATTGCCCGCGATGTTGGATTGAAAGGATCAATCTCAACGATATAACCGTGGCCGTTCGCTTCGTTGCGATAGTCATCCTGAGCACTTGCTCCCTTAGGGGTCACATCGAAACGCGCAAATTCATCGAGACGCTCCTCATCGTGGCCCGCGAGATCATCCCAGCCATAACGAGTGCTGGTTTTACTGATCCCAGTACGACTTTGCTCGGCGGTTAACGTGGCTCGATTGACGAAATATCCCGGCCAGTTTTCTTCACAGGTCAGGTAAGTGCCCCAAGGCGTATACCCATTGCCACAGTTATTGAGCGTACCGCGAGCTTGGCTTCCATCGGGAGAATAACGGGTTTCGAGTTGGGAAGAATAGGCTACTGGGCCCGCGAGATCCATGACACTCGCCCCCGTAAATCGACGGTTATGGCTATCATTTGCCACCACTTCCCACTGATTATTAACCAGTTTAATCCGTACTACGGTGACACCATGGGCGTTAATTTCTTTGCGAACTTCATCGACAATGGTACGCAAACCTGAGGTTGCATCAACTGTAGGTCCAGCCGGATGTAATGCAACTTCATCAATATATTCATGGTTAATGCAGAGTAAGCCATCAGTGCCAGCATCATTTAATGGGAAAAAATGCATACCATCGTGATGCATACCCACTGAGTTGGCTTGATCATCTGCTGTGTTGCTACCATCGCTTTTCCATGGAGAAGCTTTTGAGTTTAACGGTGTTCCCCATGGGGCAAGTACTTGCGCGGTGTAGCCTTCAGGTATGACTACCGCATCTAATCGAGTGCCAGCCACTGAGGTAAAGTTTAATTTGGCACTGCTTTTGGTAGGTGGCAATGTTGGTACAGGATCAACTGGCGTCGGTGCTGATGAGCTATCCGAGCCACAGCCTGTTAATCCTATTCCAGCAAAAGCAGTCATGGCGCCGAGGCCTAATCCGCTTTTGACAAAATTACGGCGAGATAAATGCTTATCCAACACTTGGTTAAACGGCTCGTTTTTACTTTTATTATAAAGTGTAGGATCAAAGGTGGCCTTGCTCATGTTTCACCCCAAATATGTGATATGGATTAAATTTCGAGGCCCAGCCTAATGAGTTGGTGTGACAATAAAGATGCATTTAGATGACAAAAATGCTGCAATGCCACTAGGTATTTTTACATTCATGATCGCGTGAGTGATAAATCCCACTAGAATCAATTGATGCAAAGCGCGTGACATATACTTACACTCACGTAAAATCACTCACTCTGATATGTGTTCTTATCGTAGAAGTTGTAATCATTAGGGATATGAAAAATGGCTGAGGACAGAAAAATTGCCGTATTGTGCCGTATAGAGCCTGGGTGTCTTGGTCCTGATGGAAGAGATCATATTGAAGCTTTCTGTTCTTTAGCACAAAAGGCGATGCAACATTTTGATGTGGATGTTGGAACTTGGCTACTCACACCAAGATACGATAAAACCCTCGATGAAATGCAATATAGTGTTGCAAATAAACTGCTTTCACGGACGCAGGCGAGTAAATACTTTAACCTGATTGGACGTGATATTGCGGTTTTTGAAGAAAGGTTTGAAAATAAATTAGCATCACTAATCAGTCTTTATCTGGCAAGAAAACACTAAAATAGTGAACATAATGAAGTACTATTCTATTTGATGAATAAAGGATTTTCTCGAGTCATTTATACTGCTCATATTTATGCGCTAATCGCTAAATAAACCAAGCTAATTCAGTAGATCTCCCTATTGCAGTAATTAACCCCATAAAGTTAGGCAAAATTTGTTAAACTGTATATCAGTTTCACATTTCAGCTTGTTCACCCCTAAGGTTAGGCAATGTTTCACTCAACCCCAGAAAAGCCTCTTGCAGATAATGCTGACAGCTATAGCACTTTATTGCAGCAGCAATTTGGTTTTTCAGCCTTTAGGAATGGTCAATACGAAACGATTTCGCAGCTATTAGCTGGACAATCTAGCCTCGCCATTTTTCCGACAGGATCGGGAAAATCCCTGTGTTATCAATTTACCGCTTTACAGTTGCCCCATTTGACCTTAGTGATATCGCCCTTGCTGGCATTAATGAAGGATCAACTTGAATTTTTGCAAGCAAAGGGGATTGCAGCGGCAAGCATAGACTCGACTCTCAATACGGAGCAGAGTAAGCAAGTCATGATGGCCGCGCGTTCGGGTAAGCTCAAAATTTTGATGGTATCGGTTGAGCGTTTTAAAAATGAACGCTTTAGGCAATTTATTCAATCGGTACCACTGTCGATGTTAGTCGTTGATGAGGCACATTGTATCTCTGAATGGGGACATAATTTCCGACCGGATTACTTAAAGTTACCCGATTATGGACGGGAGCTTGCGATCCCATTAGTGCTGCTATTAACGGCAACCGCTACCCGCAAGGTAAAATTGGATATGGCGGCGCGGTTTGATATCGCTCCTGAGCACATAGTTCAAACGGGTTTTTATCGCCCCAATTTAGATTTATGCGTTATCCCTGTATCAAGCCAAGAAAAAAACAAGTTGCTGTATCAACAAATCCGCCAATATGCAGGGGCGGGAATTGTTTATGTCACCCTTCAACATACGGCAGAGCAAGTTGCAGAACTGCTCACGCAACAAGGTATTATTGCTAGTGCTTACCATGCGGGATTTGAAGATGCGAAACGCCAGCAAATTCAAAATGATTTTATGCTGGATAGATTGCAGGTTGTCGTCGCGACCATTGCCTTTGGTATGGGGATTGATAAAAGTAATATTCGCTTTGTTATCCATTATGACTTACCTAAATCTATCGAGAATTACAGCCAAGAAATTGGTCGAGCGGGTCGAGATGGTCAACGCTCCCACTGCGTGACCTTGGCTAATCTTGATGGGATGAATACAGTCGAAAATTTTGTTTATGGTGACACGCCAGAGCGAAGCGGTATTGAGAACATTATTGAAAATATCAAGCAAGAACAACATAACGGACGTTGGGAACATCAGTTAAATACGTTATCTAGCATTAGTAATATTCGTCAGTTGCCATTAAAAACGCTTTTAGTTCAGTTAGAAATACATGGCGTAATCAAACCCATCTATGCCTACTATGCCGATGTAAGTTATCGATTTAACAAAGATAAATCAGAGATTTTAAGTGTTTTTAATCCAGAGCGGCAGGTATTTTTATCTCAAATTTTTGATCACACACACATGAAACGGGTTTGGGGCGTTTTAGATTTTGATGCACTTTACAGTGCAACGGGAGTAGAGCGCAGTAGAGTATTAACAGCGCTGGAATATCTAGCTGATAAACAATGGATTGAACTCGAAACTAAAAGAATTACAGATGTTTATCAAGTCGATAGTGTTACTTTGGCGCAACCCTCGCTAACAGATGATCTTCATCAATACTTTACGGAAAAAGAGCATAAAGAAATTCTCCGCATCGGACAATTAGTGCGTTTTTTCGAGTTAGAGACGTGTTTGAGCTACAATTTATCTCGCTACTTCGATGACCAAAACACACCACAGCACTGCGGCCATTGCAGTGTTTGCCGCGGAAATGTGGCTAAGTTAACTTATTCTGCAGATCCTGTTTGGCCTGATGAGTCGCAAATCCGAGCAGATTTACTCGAACTACAAACCCACGTAAAAATGAAAGGAATGCTTGCGTTATCACTCGATACCCAATGCCGATTTCTGGCAGGTATGGTGGTTCCTATTTTTAGTCGACTACAGATCCGTAAACTCAAGGGATTTGGTCGTTGTGAAAAATTAAGATATGCAGAAATAAAACAGAAAGTTGCGTCACTACTGGCGGACTAGATGATAAAAGGATTGAACATGAATAAGGCTGTTAAAAAGATGCTCGCCAACCATGAGAGATTAATTCATTCCGGCGAAGTGACTGTGCTATCCCATACTCAAAGAGAAAAGGGCGAGTGGGTACAACATACCGTAATGCTCGAAAACTGTGATGTGCCGTTTAAATTTCGTCGCGTAAAAAAATACAAAAATTTAGAAGGGCAGAAAGTGAGTGTTGTCTATTACCCAGAGACTGAAATGGTGGCAGGTTTTGAAATTGAGATTATGCAAGTAGTTAGAATTAAAAGATTTTAGTAATGTCCATCGGATCTTGACTTTGTAACTCAAGTCAAGATCCGAAGGGCATTCACCTTAAGCTCAGTTTCAGAATACCTTATTTAGCATACTGGTAGGCAGAATCTACTTTCCAAGTTCTAAAACGTAATTCAGTACCTTCTGGCAGGTAAAAGACTTTAGGTAAGCGGCTATCGTAGCGCATTTTTAATTCACCTGGGATGCGAACAAAAGCTTCTTTTTTTGCCAGTTCAAAGCAAGCCATCATGGTACTTGGACCTTGTGAGACTTCATCCACTTGATAATAGTTGTAACCCCACCCCTGTACTGAATGTTCTTTCAGCTCGCCGTTTAAACCGTGTTTGTTACAGTCGATGAGCTGAGTCTGGCCTATTTGGACTTCAAGCATATAGTTTTCTTCATTCTCTAACTTAGGCAGCGTAAGAATATGTTGCACCATGCCAGCACTGGGTGCGGGAAACATTTTCGAGACTTCTTGCTGTGTATAGTTCTTTGATGTAAAACTCATCACGCTGATCATAGGTGCATTTAATCCTGTTTGATTGGGTGGACTCACCGCAGCAGCGTTAAAAGATAACAATGCAAAAGTAAGAGGCACCATCGCAGCATTAAGTAGATGAGTCAATTTCATTGTGTTCTCCCTAATGGTTCAAATAAGTCGTCGTATAAACAAAAAGTTCCGCTCTTTGTCGAGCTTCAGCCCCTACAAACGAAACAGAATTTAAAAAGGGTTAAAAGTATTGGAAAATTTCACCCAATGAATTTGTTGTACCTATTAAAGTTTAATTCATCTTCGACCGAGATGTGTACCCTAAGTGATATTGATGTAAGTGGTTTAAAAAATGAAGATACCGATATGGTACTGAATGACCACTTAAGAAGTTTTAAAAGGCTCTTTTTGAAAATGCAGTGCTATAGGATTTTTTGCTACCAAACCACATCATAGAAGATGTAAAGCTAAGGGATATATTGATAAGATTGTTCAAGCATATGAATTTTAAGCAAAAAATGGTACACCCGAGTGGACTCGAACCACCGACCCCTACCATGTCAAGGTAGTGCTCTAACCAACTGAGCTACGGGTGCACTGTTTGAATTTCAAATTTTAGACTCTTTGAAGAGAGTGGTACACCCGAGTGGACTCGAACCACCGACCCCTACCATGTCAAGGTAGTGCTCTAACCAACTGAGCTACGGGTGCATCGTTTATTTCTTGATGGTCTGAACCACCGACCCTTACAGCCTGTTGTCAAATGAGTAGGTAGTGCTACTCTTTTTACTCAGCTGAGCTACGGATGCATTGTCAAATTTCACGCACTGTCCAAAAGCATTGCGCTTTGGAACGAGCGCTATATTAGGGGGATAGCGAAAGGCTGGCAAGAAAAAAAAGCGATTTTATCGTTAAATGGTGAATTGCTGTGCAACTTGTCCAGTGTTTCAGCAACGATGCTGATAAAATCCTTATTTCTAATGATGTTGATCTAATTGTTCCCATCCAAATCAAACCGATAAACAAAATGGCGAGCATCGATACTCACCATTAATTGTTATCCCAATCCGCCTATGGAGGTGAATGTTTACTGGATTAATGATGTACGCTATTACCTTCAATAAGGCTTAAATGTACACCATGCTTTTGGATATAGCGTAAGCGTATAAAAAACAACAGTGCTGCAGAGGTCAGTCCTGCAATAAGTCCAGCCCAAAATCCGTGAGCCCCCATAGCGGGAACGAGATAGTCGGTATAGGCCAAGGTATAACCCAATGTCATGCCAATACCCCAGTAGGAAAACAGTGTAATGTAAAAGGCACTACGCGTGTCTTTATAACCACGAAGGGCTCCAGACGCGACCACTTGGACCGAGTCAGATAATTGATATAAGGCTGCCATTAACATCAAACTACCTGCTAAAACAACTACAGCAGGATCATTATTATAGAGTTCAGCAATCTGGAATCTGAATAACACCGTCAATACGGCAGTAGAAAGGGCAAGAGACAGCGCCAACCATAAACCGACTTTAGCAACAACGGCTGAGATATCGGCGCGATCACGACCTAGGTAATAGCCAATACGGATCGAAACCGCGATACCAATAGATAAAGGCAGCATAAAAACAATCGCGGAGAAATTGAGGGCAATTTGGTGACTTGCCACCACAGTTGCGCCTAAAGGCGCAAGGAGTAGTGCGATGATTGCAAATAAACTCACTTCAAAAAATAGCGCCATAGCAATTGGTAGGCCGAGTTTAGTCATTTTTTTCATCGTTTTAAAATCTGGGCGATGAAATTTACTGAACGGAGCCAATGCAGCAAATTTGCGATGAAATTGCATATAAATTGCCATGGCAATCAGCATTGCCCAAAAAACTAAGGCGGTAGCAACACCACAACCCGCACCGCCCATGGCGGGTACGCCAAAGTGGCCATAAATAAAGATGTAATTGGCAGGGATATTTACGGCTAAGCCGACAAATCCAATAACCATTGTCGGTAGGGTATATGAGATCCCCTCGCTACAGCCTCGCAGCACTTGATACAACACAAACGCGGGTGCACCCCATAAAATACCGTCGATATAACCTATGGTTAAGCGGTACAATTCAGGCTCTAAGTCCATTTTAGTTAGCACAAATGGTGCTGATGCGAGGAATATCATCACACCAATACCACCAATAATGGCAAGATATGCTCCTTGGAAGGCCAAAGGTTGAATCGCTTTTTGATTATTTGCGCCATTAAAATGGGCAAATAAGGGTGTAAAAGCCATAAGCAAACCTTGAACGAATAAAATGGCAGGCAACCAGAGGCTCGTTCCTACGGCAACTGCAGCCATATCAACGGCACTGACTCGACCTGCCATTACTGTATCGATAAAGCCCATCATGGTCTGGGTGACTTGGGCAATAAATACTGGCAGTGCAAGTTGGATTAAACGTTTGGCTTGAAAGCCTGAATGTTTCATAAAATACAGCCTTTAACGAATGAGCGAGCAAAAAATGTTTACAGGTATAGTTCAAGCCACCTGCGAGGTGGTTGCAATACGTAAGAAAGATGGCCTAAATACCCTTGAGGTAGCGTTTAAACCTGATTTGCATGAGGGACTTGCAATTGGTGCAAGTGTGGCAAATAACGGGGTATGTCTGACTGTGACTCAGGTTGTTGATGATAGGGTATTTTTCGATGTAGTGGAAGAGACGTTAAAGCTCACCAACCTAGCTAATTTATCGGTAGGTCAAAGTGTTAATGTTGAGCGTTCGTTAACTTTTGGACGTGAAATTGGTGGACACATTCTCTCAGGCCATATCCATACTAAGGCCAAGGTAGTCAATATTAGTCACACAAAGCAGCATTACGATCTGACGCTAGGCATTGAGCCTAAATGGATGGACTACATATTTTATAAAGGATTTGTGGGTGTAAATGGCTGTAGTCTAACGGTTGGTGAGGTGACAGATGCTAGTTTTATGCTGCACTTAATCCCAGAAACGCTCAAGCTAACAAACTTAGGTCAGTGCAAAGTGGGAGATGAATTGAATATTGAGATCGACAGTCAAACGCAAGTTATCGTCGACACAGTCGAGCGCGTACTGGCTAGACGCTTTAGCGATCAATCACGTTAGAAGATTAATAAATTTGTTCGTCGTCAGAGTCTATGTATAGTTCAATAGTACGTCGCAATTCATCTACATGTAAGCGTAAATGGATTGGATTACAGCAAATTCGACAATCATCATAGTAATCTTGATCACCACAGCTGGCATCGATACTGATATGTTGATGATGCCCGCAGTGGGGACAAGCAATCACTTTATTCATGATCCTCATGGCATTATTCCTTCTCTCATATGGGTCGAAAGAGACATAAAATCTTGGAAACCAATGCTGTAAATGAATACACATAGGTTTTAGTTAAGTATATAAGAGTAAAGAGCCATGACTTAGATAAAGTCGATATCAAAACTCGGATAATTAGATGTTATACATATCACCACAATCTGCAGAGATTTTACGTGTGAGTAAACGGTTTATGGCACTCATCAAATGAGGCGTTAATTTTTTACTCTAAAAAAAGTCCTCTATTTCATTGCGTTATAAGATACCATCCTGAGCTTCTTGTCGAATGGTGTTGGTTAACTTTTGTATTTGTTGCTCAAGCACATATTGGATATCAGTTATCTGCATTTCGATGTTTTATGAGTGCTGTGCAATTAACCCGCCAGAGCTGGGGAGTTTGATGAGTGGTGAGTACCAACAGATTGCAAAATCATGATTTTGTTTTTTTTATTGATCCAAGCTGTGCATTTGGGGGGTAATTCGCTTGCGCCCTTTGACAGCTATCCCGTAGAATAAATGCCCTGCTACGCAAGGCGGCTAAGACTCCTGTACTGTCTTAACCTAGCGAGCATGTTACCCAACTTACTTAATCACCAAGTGGCCCTACGTGTGGGTCACCACTGGAAAGGACATTTCATGCCTGTAATTACACTTCCCGATGGTAGCAAACGCGAGTTTGCCCATGCTGTATCGACCCTCGATGTTGCCGCTGATATTGGCCCTGGTTTAGCGAAAGCTTGTATCGCTGGCCGCGTTAATGGCGAATTAAAAGATGCTTGCGATCTCATTGAAACCGATGCTGAGCTATCAATCATTACCGCCAAAGAAGAAGAAGGTGTTGAAATTCTTCGCCATTCTTGCGCGCATTTATTAGGTCACGCGATTAAGCAAATGTGGCCAGAAACCAAGATGGCGATTGGTCCTGTTATTGATAACGGCTTTTACTATGATATCGACCTTGAGCACAAGTTGACTCAAGACGACATCGAAGCCTTAGAAAAGCGCATGCTTCAACTAGCGAAAACTAACTACGATGTTGTTAAACGTGTGGTTAGCTGGCAAGAAGCCCGTGATACATTCGCGGCGCGCGGTGAAGATTATAAGATTGCCATTTTGGATGAAAATATCAGCAAAGACGCTACGCCTGCGCTATATCATCACGAAGAATACATTGATATGTGCCGTGGGCCACACGTGCCCAACATGCGTTTCTGCCAACATTTCAAATTAATGAGCATTGCTGGTGCATACTGGCGTGGCAACTCAGAAAACAAAATGCTTCAACGTATCTATGGTACAGCTTGGGCCGATAAAAAAGCCCTGAGCACACACTTAACCCGTCTTGAAGAAGCGGCTAAGCGTGACCACCGTAAAATAGGTAAGCAGCTCGACTTGTATCATATGCAAGAAGAAGCACCTGGTATGGTGTTCTGGCATAACGACGGTTGGAGTATTTTCTTAGAATTAGAAAGGTTCATTCGCCGTAAGTTAAACCAATACACTTACCAAGAAGTAAAAGGTCCATTGATGATGGACCGAGTGCTGTGGGAACGTTCTGGTCACTGGGATAAATACGCAGAAGCCATGTTCACGACCAGCAGCGAAAACCGCGAATATGCGGTTAAACCAATGAACTGCCCAGGCCACGTGCAGATCTTCAACCAAGGGCTTAAGTCTTACCGTGACTTGCCACTGCGTATGGCAGAATTTGGATGTTGTCACCGTAATGAACCATCGGGTTCTCTGCACGGATTAATGCGCGTACGTGGTTTCACTCAAGACGATGCCCATATTTTCTGTACTGACGATCAAGTTCAGGCGGAAGTGAGTGCGTGTATCCAAATGGTATACGACACTTATTCAACTTTCGGTTTTGAAAACATTGTCGTAAAATTGTCGACTCGCCCAGAAAAGCGTATCGGTGACGATGCCATGTGGGACAGGGCAGAAGAAGCCTTAAAACAAGCTTTACGTGCAAACAACATTGAGTTCACCCTTTTGCCGGGTGAAGGCGCGTTCTACGGACCAAAAATCGAATTTACTTTACACGATTGTTTGGACCGTGCATGGCAATGTGGTACTGTGCAGCTCGATTATGCATTGCCAAGCCGTTTAGGCGCGACTTACGTTGCCGAAGACAACAGCCGTCAAACCCCAGTCATGATCCATCGTGCTATTTTAGGCTCTTTGGAACGATTCTTAGGAATCTTGATTGAAGAATATGCAGGACGTTTCCCTACTTGGTTAGCCCCAATGCAAGTTGTCGTGATGAATATCACCGATAAACAGGCTGATTATGTTCAAGAAATCGTCAAATTCTTCAAAGAACAAGGTATTCGAGCGTCTTTTGACTTGAGGAATGAGAAAATAGGCTTTAAAATACGCGAGCACACCTTAAGGCGTGTCCCTTATTTGTTGGTCGTTGGCGATCAAGAAATGGAAAATAAGGAAGTAGCGGTGCGTACCCGTGATGGTATCGATTTAGGTAAGATGCGACTTGAAGATTTCGCCACTAAAATCCATCAACAGATTTCGCTCCGTAGTCTCAAATTGTTGGAGGAATAGGTCATAAAGATCAAAAAAACAGCAGGGCGTCAGCCGGCCCCTAATAGAATCAATGAAGAAATCACAGGCGTACCTGAAGTACGTTTAACCGGCATTGATGGTGAAGCTATTGGTGTGGTAAGCATCAGAGATGCTCAGAATTTGGCAGATGAAGCAGGTGTAGACCTAGTAGAAATCAGCCCAAATGCTGAACCTCCAGTATGTCGCATTATGGACTACGGTAAGTTCCTTTTTGATAAGGCTAAGTCAGCCAAGGAACAAAAGAAGAAGCAAAAGCAGGTTCAGGTCAAGGAAATTAAATTCCGTCCTGGAACTGACGAAAACGACTATCAGGTAAAACTACGCAACCTGATACGTTTTCTGGAAGACGGGGACAAAGCGAAGATTACGCTGCGTTTCCGAGGTCGCGAAATGGCACACCAAAACCTCGGTATGGATCTATTGAACCGTATCAAGGCTGATTTGGACGAGTATGCGGTTGTTGAATCTTTCCCGAAAATGGAAGGCCGACAAGCAATTATGGTGCTAGCGCCTAAAAAGAAATAAGTAGGGCAAAACTTAAAGTAGCAAAGGTCTATGGCCTTTGCTCGCCTTGCTTTTTATTAAACATCCCAATGCGGAGTTTTAGAAATGCCTAAAATGAAAACAGACAAGGGTGTAGCGAAGCGTTTTAAGAAAACCGCTAATGGTTTCAAGCGCAAGCAAGCACACTTACGTCACATTTTGACGAAAAAAAGCACTAAACGTAAACGTCACTTACGTGCCAAATGTTTAGTATCAAAAGCTGACGTTCCAGCAATCGCACGTCAATTACCTTACGCTTAATTTAGGAGATTAGAAAATGCCAAGAGTTAAGCGTGGTGTAACCGCTCGTGCTCGTCACAAGAAAGTTTTAAAACTAGCTAAAGGTTATTATGGCGCTCGTAGCCGTACTTACCGCGTTGCTGTACAAGCAGTAACTAAAGCTGGTCAATATGCTTACCGTGACCGCCGTCAGAAAAAACGTCAATTCCGTCAACTTTGGATTGCACGTATCAATGCTGCGGCTCGTCAAAATGGTCTGTCTTACAGCCGTTTCATCAACGGTCTGAAAAAGGCGTCTATCGAAATCGATCGTAAGATTTTGGCTGACATCGCTGTATTCGATAAAGTTGTATTTGCAACTTTAGTCGAAAAAGCAAAAGAAGCGTTAAACTAAGAAATTAGTTTGTTGCTGTAGAGAAGGGACCATTTGGTCCCTTTTTTTGTGCGCTATTTTTGACAAGATATAATTATTTTAAATATCTAAGTATTTCTAAAAATTATAGATTTATAAAGGCAAAGTGTTTATGCGATTAAGCGCGCGTAGTTGGCAAAGCCCGCAAAAAAGTTCAGTTCTCTCTTAACGATTTTGGGTTAAAAAATAGCAGGCAAAGCCTGCTATCTGTTCAAAAAGTGAGTCTTTTTATTTTTTAGCGTCTAAATAACGCTCGGCATCGAGTGCTGCCATACAACCAGTGCCTGCAGAAGTAATAGCTTGGCGATAATGTTGGTCCATCACATCACCACAGGCAAATACACCTTCAATACTGGTTTGGGTCGCATTACCTTGAAGACCACTTTGTACTTTTAAGTAGCCGTGGTTCATCTCTAATTGGCCTTCAAAAATACCGGTATTTGGGCTGTGGCCAATAGCAACAAACACACCAGCAACGGCTAAATCAGTAATCGAGCCATCTTTAGTGCTCTTCATCTTAAGGCCCGTCACGCCCATAGCATCACCAACCACTTCATCCATGGTCTGATCTAAGTGAAGAATAATGTTGCCATTGGCGACTTTATCCATCAAACGGTCGATCAGGATTTTTTCTGAGCGGAAAGTGTCACGGCGGTGGATAAGGTGTACTTCAGCGGCAATATTGCTTAAGTACAACGCTTCTTCAACCGCAGTATTACCACCACCAATGACGGCAACTTTTTGGTTACGGTAGAAGAAACCATCACAGGTCGCACAGGCTGATACGCCGCGACCTTTAAAAGCTTCTTCAGATTCTAATCCTAGATAACGGGCTGAAGCACCTGTTGCAATGATCAGCGCATCACAGGTGTATTCTCCGTTGTCACCTTTCAAGCGGAAAGGGCGTTCGGTTAAGGTCACTTCGTTGATGTGATCGAATAATATTTCGGTATCAAATTTCTCCGCATGTTTTTGCATGCGTTCCATCAGTGCGGGACCTGTTAAGTCATCCGCATCACCTGGCCAATTTTCAACTTCAGTCGTTGTGGTTAACTGACCACCTTGCTGCATCCCCGTGATCATTACTGGCTTTAAATTCGCACGCGCAGCATAAACGGCTGCGGTATATCCTGCTGGGCCTGAACCCAAAATCAATAAGTTACAATGTCTGACCTGGCTCATTTTTATCTCCGTGCATTTAGCAAATTGCAAGAATTGTAGGGAATTTACCTGTAGGGGTAAAGCGCTGTTTGGCGATCCTTTTAGATTATGCTAATCGAGTAATTAAGGCGTGTTGACCATATAAGTTTATCTTATGTACTTATTAGGTTTTTATTGGATTGTTATTTCGTAATCATTATAAAAAAACAGCCTCAACAGCGTTGAGGCCGATAAAACCTTTTTACATCAAGATGAGAGATATTATCAGGAAATAAATTAGGCAAATAATGTTGTTGGCATCGTGTATTCAAGATTCAGTGCATGGGCCACTTCTTTACATACAACTTTGCCGTGCATTACATTTAAGCCATTGAGTAAGTGCTTGTCTTGGAGCAACGCTTCTTTATAGCCTAAGTTTGCTAACTTAAGAATGTACGGTAAGGTTGCATTGTTAAGTGCGAAGGTCGAAGTGCGGGCAACAGCACCTGGCATGTTTGCCACACAGTAATGCACAACATCATCAACGATATACGTTGGATCTTGGTGCGTTGTCGCGTGTGATGTTTCAACACAACCACCTTGATCGATTGCTACGTCAACGATAGCACTACCAGGTTTCATACGTGAAATCATGCTGCGTGTTACTAATTTAGGCGCCGCAGCACCTGGGATTAGCACACCGCCAATGACAAGATCGGCTTCTAAAACATGACGTTCAATCGCATCGGCAGTTGAATAAATGGCTTTTACGGCAGAACCAAATTGAACATTTAAGCGGCGTAGAGCATCAATACTGCGATCGAGTACAACAACGTCGGCGCCCATGCCAACTGCCATTTGTGCAGCGTTAGTTCCCACCATACCGCCGCCAATAATGACAACTTTTGCTGGTTCAACACCTGGTACACCACCCAATAACATACCGCGACCACCAGAAGATTTTTCTAGTGCCATTGCCCCGGCTTGGATGGACATACGACCAGCGACTTCTGACATTGGGGCCAGTAGGGGCAGACCACCACGATCATCAGTGACAGTTTCGTAAGCGATGCACACGGCACCACTTTTAATTAAATCTTCCGTTTGGGGTAAGTCTGGCGCTAAATGTAGATAAGTGAATAAAATCTGATCGTGACGCAACATTGCACGTTCAACTGCTTGAGGCTCTTTTACCTTTACAATCATCTCCGATTTAGCAAAAACTTCAGATGCAGTCGCTAAAATTGTGGCGCCAGCATCAACATAATCCTGATCTGAAAAACCAATTCCCGTGCCGGCATTTGTTTCGACAAATACTTCGTGACCTTTTATTGTCAATTCACGAACACTTGAAGGAACCATACCGACACGATACTCGTGGTTTTTAATTTCCTTTGGAACACCAATAATCATCTTTGAGCCTCAATTGCCTGAAAACCCACTTTTAATGGGCATAATTGTTATTTTATAGTGACCTGAACGTGATTAATTCAGGGATATCTAGTATAGTAGCGGCGACGCAGTTTATGCTGCTGAACTTTGGACATACGTAGAATAAAATGTTGTTTTAGTGATAAAGCAAGGTTAAATAAATGGCATATAATAAAAAGAGTCCTGTAAAAGACTTGGATCGCATCGATCGCAACATTCTGAATGAATTACAGATTGATGGCCGCATTTCAAATGTGGAGCTATCGAAAAGAGTAGGGTTAAGTCCTACTCCGTGTTTAGAAAGAGTGAAACGACTCGAAAAGCAAGGATATATCAACGGCTATACTGCGCTGGTCAATCCTCATTTCCTGGGTGCATCCCTACTGGTATTTGTGGAAATCACACTAAGCCGTGATACTCCTGAAGTGTTTGATAAGTTCAATCGTGCAGTGCAACTTCTTGATGATATTCAAGAATGTCATTTAGTTTCTGGCGATTTTGACTACTTATTAAAAACGCGTGTTTCTGATATGTCGGCTTACCGTCGTCTACTCGGTGAAACATTGCTTAAATTACCTTCTGTTTCTGACACTCGTACTTATGTTGTGATGGAAGAAGTTAAACACACCAGTCGCGTAGCAATAAATCATCTACTCTCAGATATCTAAATTACCCTGATTGTATGGTTTTACCATAAGGGGCCAAGGCCCCTTATTTATTGATGACTGAGATATATTTTACATCATTGTTAACCTTGTGCCGCCCTTAAGTTTGCCTGCTTAGGGGCTTATTTTTGTGTCAATTTTGTACAAGTTATATTCTGGAAGTGTTTGTGTCATAAACTATTCTTGCCCAAAAAATACCCATTGACCCGCATTAGGTTACTTTTTGCTTATTATGGTCAAATCTTGCGAGAAAATCAGGCTAATATGCTCCACATTTAGTGGGATTCTGGTATCGTTAGCCCACCTGTTTCATTTTTATGGATTATGTCGTTTGTCTCAAGGAAATAGTGTAAGCACGCTCACCGGGCTGCAACGTCTGCTAGAAGGCGGACTCATCATTTGTTGTGTTCTTGCCACTTATATTTTACTTGCCTTGACTAGCTTTAGCCCATCCGATCCTGGTTGGAGTCAATCGCATTTTCAGGGCGAAATTAAAAACTGGACTGGGGCAGTAGGGGCGTGGATAGCCGATATTCTATTGTACTTTTTCGGGGTAACGGCTTATATCATGCCGATCATTGTGGCCTCGACTGGATGGCTACTCTTTAAGCGCGCCCACGATTTGCTTGAAATTGACTATTTTTCGGTCGCCTTACGTATCATTGGTTTTTTATTACTTATTCTGGGTGTTTCAGCCTTAGCTAGCATGAATGCTAATAATATTTATGAGTTTTCTGCAGGTGGCGTTGCTGGCGATGTGATAGGGCAAGCTATGTTGCCGTATTTTAATAAGCTTGGTACTACCTTACTATTACTCTGTTTTTTAGGTTCTGGCTTTACATTATTGACGGGAATAAGCTGGCTGACTGTGGTAGAAAAGGTCGGTTTTGCGTCCATTTGGTTTTATAAGAGACTTAAAAGTCTACCTCAAGCTTTTAAACGTGAAGATGAAACTGAAGACACCCGTGGCTTTATGTCCGTAGTAGATAAATTCAAGCAACGTCGTGATTCCCAACATGTACTTGAAAAGCCACGCGTACGCGAACCTGCGATGGTTATAAAGACTCCAAGTCATGATGAAATCATCACAAATGAAGCACCAAGTAAAAAAGCTAAGTTGTCTTCACTTGCAAAAATTCTGAGTTTAAATGGAGCTAAAAATAAATCTAACGAAAGAGTTGAACCTCAAATTGATCATCAGGCGATTGCTGAACATGGTCATTTTGAGACCCCGCCTTGGGTAGCTAGGTCGAACACAGCCCATGATGATGACGTTACAGATCTTAATACTCATGTATTTGATATTGATGAAAATGAACCCATGTTCAGTCATGAAACATTCATCGATGATGGTGAAGATGATGAGTTAGGCTTTAGCGATGATGATGTTATTGATTTTGATACCAAAGCATCAACAGGCGCCGTGACACAAGCCCAACGTAAGAAACAAGATCAAAAAGCAAAAATAGTTGATGGTATTGTCATGTTACCGGGGCAAGAGGCAAAACCAGCAGCAAAGAAACCGATGGACCCATTGCCAAGCATCAGCTTGCTTGATGTACCTGATCGTAAAAAGAATCCGATAAGCCCAGAAGAACTCGACCAAGTTGCGCGCCTAGTTGAAGTGAAATTGGCAGATTTCAATATTATCGCCAATGTCGTTGGGGTTTATCCAGGTCCGGTGATCACCCGCTTCGAATTAGAATTGGCACCCGGCGTTAAAGCATCAAAAATATCTAATCTATCAAAAGATTTAGCACGCTCGTTGCTGGCAGAGAGTGTGCGCGTGGTTGAAGTGATCCCCGGTAAAGCCTACGTGGGATTAGAGCTACCCAATAAATTCCGTGAAACGGTATTTATGCGCGATGTGCTTGATTGTACGGCTTTTACAGAAAGTAAGTCTAACTTAACCATGGTATTGGGCCAAGATATTGCAGGCGATCCCGTTGTGGTTGATTTAGGCCGAATGCCGCATTTACTTGTCGCAGGAACAACGGGGTCTGGTAAGTCTGTGGGCGTAAACGTGATGATCACCAGTTTACTCTACAAGTCCGGTCCTGAAGATGTGCGCTTTATTATGATAGATCCCAAGATGTTGGAGCTTTCTGTCTATGAAGGTATTCCGCATTTATTGTGTGAAGTCGTAACCGATATGAAAGAAGCCGCTAATGCACTACGCTGGTGTGTGGGTGAGATGGAACGCCGCTACAAACTGATGTCCATGATGGGCGTGCGTAATATCAAAGGTTACAACGCGAAGATTGCTGAAGCAAAAGCGAACGGTGAAGTGATTTTAGACCCAATGTGGAAATCATCCGACAGCATGGAACCAGAAGCTCCAGCATTAGATAAATTGCCATCGATAGTCGTAGTGGTAGATGAGTTTGCCGACATGATGATGATTGTTGGTAAAAAAGTAGAAGAATTGATTGCCCGTATTGCTCAAAAAGCTCGAGCTGCGGGAATTCACTTAATCTTAGCGACACAAAGACCCTCAGTGGATGTGATCACCGGTTTGATTAAGGCCAACATACCGACACGTATGGCGTTCCAAGTGTCATCGCGCATTGATTCGCGCACCATATTAGATCAACAGGGCGCAGAAACCTTGCTAGGTATGGGTGATATGTTGTTCTTGCCACCGGGAACCGCAGTACCAAACCGGGTGCATGGTGCCTTTATTGACGATCATGAGGTTCACCGCGTAGTTGCTGATTGGTGTGCTCGGGGCAAACCACAGTATATTGAGGAAATTCTTAATGGTGTCAGTGATGGCGAGCAGGTATTACTGCCTGGAGAAACCGCGGAGTCCGATGAGGAATATGATCCTCTCTATGATGAAGCCGTTGCCTTTGTGACTGAAACACGTCGAGGCTCAATTTCCAGCGTGCAACGCAAGTTTAAGATTGGTTATAACCGCGCAGCACGCATTATTGAACAAATGGAAATGCAGGGTATAGTGTCGGCTCAAGGGCATAATGGCAACCGTGAAGTACTTGCTCCGCCACCACCAAAACACTATTAATTTTTTGACTGAATGTCGAACTATAGTGTCAAGCGTAAATGCGCCATTTGAAACACTTTTAAGCAGTAAGGATTAAGATGAAAAACCTTTTGTGCGCAGTGATGTTAACTTCACCTTTATTATATAGTACCGCTGTCTTTGCGGATGATGCACAGCAACTTAGGGATACTCTGGTTAGCACAGCTTCGCTCAAGGCGGATTTTAAGCAGACAGTGACAGATGTGAACAAAAAGGTCATCCAAACTGGCTCAGGTGTCTTTGCATTGGCACATCCTAACCAATTTTATTGGCATTTAACCTCACCCGATGAATCACAAATAGTCGCGGATGGTAAAGATTTGTGGATCTACAATCCATTTGCAGAAGAAGTTGTGATCATGGATTTTGCAGAGGCAATAAATGCCTCACCTATAGCATTATTGGTTCACCGAGATGACACCACTTGGTCGCAATATTCAGTGAATAAAAAGCAAGATTGTTATGAAATTCAACCTAAAGCTATCGATTCGGGCATCATGACGGTGAGTGTGTGTTTTAAAAATTCACAACTGTCTAAGTTCAATGTACTTGATGACAAAGGAAATCTCAGCCAGTTTGATTTGAGTAATCAGAAAGTGATCACTAATGAAGACAAAGTGTTATTTAAGTTTGTCTTACCCGACAATGTCGATGTTGATGATCAGCGTCTTAAAGCGCTTAACTAGGTCGAAGTGTGAGCAGTCTATCTTTTAATTTCGCCCCCGATTTTCGTCCTCTGGCCGCTCGTATGCGGCCACGGTCGATAATGGAATATATTGGCCAAGCCCATTTGTTAGGTGAAGGCCAACCACTGCGTAAGGCATTGGAAGCGGGGCGGGCTCACTCTATGATGTTGTGGGGACCTCCGGGGACGGGTAAAACGACCCTTGCCGAGTTGATAGCCCATTATTCCAATGCCCATGTGGAGCGAATTTCAGCGGTTACATCAGGTGTAAAAGATATACGTGCGGCCATTGAGCAAGCTCAAGCTATTGCGGGTTCTCGAGGTCAGCGTACGTTGTTGTTTGTTGATGAAGTTCATCGCTTTAATAAAAGTCAGCAGGATGCATTTTTGCCATTCATTGAAGATGGCACTGTGATTTTTATCGGCGCGACTACCGAAAATCCCTCATTTGAAATCAACAACGCTTTGCTCTCTAGGGCAAGAGTCTATCTTATCAAACGCTTAAGTAATGATGAGATTGCACATATCGTGACCCAAGCCTTGGCCGATACTGAGCGTGGCCTTGGTCTGCGGCAACTCGAAATGCCTGAGAATGTGCTCATAAAACTTGCTCAACTTTGTGATGGCGATGCGCGTAAGGCGCTAAATTTACTCGAGTTGATGGGTGATATGGTTAGTGATAACGGCACATTTACCCTTGATATGCTGGTTCAAGTGGCGGGGCACCAAGTTGCTGGATTCGATAAAAATGGCGATCAATTTTACGATTTGATTTCGGCTGTGCATAAATCTATTCGCGGTTCTGCGCCCGATGCGGCACTTTATTGGTATTGCCGGATCCTGGAAGGCGGCGGCGATCCGCTCTACGTTGCAAGGCGACTACTTGCGATTGCTTCTGAAGATGTGGGAAATGCAGATCCTGCGGCAATGACAATTGCGCTCAATGCTTGGGATTGTTTCCACCGAGTTGGGCCTGCCGAAGGTGAGCGAGCGATTGCGCAGGCCATTGTTTATCTGGCTAGTGCACCTAAAAGTAATGCTGTATATACCGCATTTAAAGCGGCGCGAGCACTGGCGCGCGAAACCGGCCAAGAGAGTGTTCCACACCATTTACGTAATGCACCAACACAGCTAATGAAAGATATTGGTATGGGGGAAGGGTATCGCTATGCCCACGATGAACCTAATGCCTATGCCAGTGGTGAAAGTTATTTCCCTGAATCCCTGCACACTGCCCAGTTTTACTTTCCAACTGAACGGGGATTTGAGAAGCGAATTAAGGATAAGTTGGTACAATTAACCCAATTAGACAAAGCCAGTGAGAACAAGCGTTATGACTAACGTCCTATTAGTTGCCCTAGGCGGTTCAATTGGTGCTGTTTTTCGTTATCTTATTACAATATTCATGATCCAAGTATTTGGCAGCAGTTTTCCTTTTGGTACACTATTGGTCAATGTTATTGGTTCATTTTTTATGGGCGTGATATACGCTCTGGGGCAAATGAGTCATATCAGCCCAGAACTGAAAGCGCTAATAGGTGTTGGTCTATTAGGCGCGTTAACAACGTTTTCGACTTTCTCTAATGAAACCTTATTGCTGTTGCAAGAAGGGGATTGGCTGAAGGCGATTTTGAATGTGGTGTTGAACCTAAGTTTATGTTTGTTTATGGTTTATTTAGGTCAGCAACTGGTTTTTTCTCGCATTTAACTATTAAGAATATATCACATGTTAGATCCTAAATTTTTGCGCAACGAATTAGCAGTTACCGCGGAGCGATTGGCCACTCGTGGTTTTATTTTAGATGTCGCTCATCTTACTCAATTAGAAGAAAAACGTAAGTCGCTGCAAGTGGCTACTGAAGAGCTGCAAGCGTCGCGTAATGCCATCTCCAAATCTATCGGCCAAGCCAAAGCCCGTGGTGAAGATGTGGAAGCAATCATGGCACAGGTGGGTGATTTAGGCTCACAATTAGATGCTAAAAAATTGGAACTGGCAGCCGTATTAGAAGAAGTTAATACAATAGCCATGTCTATGCCAAACTTGCCAGATCAATCTGCCCCCATTGGTGCCGATGAGACTGAAAACGTCGAAGTTCGCCGTTGGGGCACCCCACGTAGTTTTGATTTCCCTATCAAAGATCATATTGACTTGGGTGAAGGCTTAAACGGTTTAGATTTTAAAAGCGCGGTTAAGATCACAGGCTCTCGTTTTATTGTTATGAAAGGTCAAATCGCCCGATTAAACCGTGCCCTAGGCCAGTTTATGTTGGATCTGCATACCACTGAGCATGGTTATACCGAAGCTTATGTGCCGTTACTGGTGAATGAGGCCAGTTTACTCGGCACTGGCCAATTGCCGAAATTTGGTGAAGATTTATTCCACACTAAACCAGCAACCGAAGAAGGCCAAGGGTTAAGTTTGATCCCAACAGCAGAAGTGCCGCTGACTAACTTAGTGCGTGATAGCATAGTCGATGAAGACGAGCTACCGATTAAGTTAACGGCTCACACTGCCTGTTTCCGTAGTGAAGCAGGATCCTACGGTAAAGATACCCGAGGTCTTATTCGTCAGCACCAATTCGATAAAGTTGAGCTAGTTCAATTGGTCAAACCGGAAGACTCAATGGCAGCGCTCGAAACGCTGACAAACCATGCAGAAACCGTACTGCAACGTTTAGGCCTGCCATATCGTACTGTGGTGTTATGCACAGGTGATATGGGGTTTGGCTCGAGCAAGACCTATGACATTGAAGTTTGGTTACCAGCACAAAATACTTACCGTGAGATTTCTTCTTGCTCGAACATGAAGGATTTCCAAGCCCGCCGTATGCAGGCGCGTTACCGTGTGAAAGCTGATAATAAACCCGCTTTATTACACACATTGAACGGTTCAGGTTTGGCTGTTGGCCGTACCTTAGTGGCGATTTTAGAAAACTATCAAAATGCAAATGGCAGCGTCACTATACCGGAAGCACTACGTCCTTATATGGGTGGTTTAACTCAAATCGGTTAAGGAATATCGCCCAACGCTATGGATAAAAGTCAACGTTATCTTCGTTGGCTTTCCTATACAGCAATTATCGCTGTATTTTGTGCAGTGATGTTGGCGACTATAGGTAAGGCCATCTGGGTTATATTGGAAAACGTCAAATAACCCTACCAACTTTTTTCAAGTAAAAAGAAAGGCATGTTTCCAAGGGAACATGCCTTTTTGTTTGCACCTTTGCTACGTTGAGTCTCAGATACTTGATACCAATGGCACTAAATACATTTAGCCGGTTTAGGCAAACCTGCGATCTTAGTCGCTTGCTTAGCTGGCCCAATCGGAAACAGGGTATACAAGTACTTTGAATTGCCTTTGTCTGGTCCCAAGGCTTGACCTATGGCTTTAACTAACACCCTAATTGCAGGGCTCGTTTTATACTCTAAATAAAAATCTCGAACGAAGTTAATCACTTCCCAATGTGCTGGAGTCAACTCGAGTTGCTCTTCTTTAGCCAGCAGCAAAGCCAACTCAGGTTGCCAATCGTTAAGATCATTTAAATAACCTTGATGGTCACGGGCGATTTCTGCGCCATTAAATTGCAATGGATTTACCACGTTATCACCTTGTCATGCAGTAATGCTTGAGCAACAAACTCGTTATAATCAATAAGACACACATTGCTTAGACGCTCCGTTAGCCCACGTGCGATGACATCGTCTTTTAACACCATAAGCTTAAAGGGTGATAATGCCATTGCCCATTGACGTAATAGCAGGGCGTTAACGCCATCACTAGACAGTAAGATAGCGTCTTCCTTACAGGCATAACGCAAGCAAAGTTTGAGGGCATTATCTCGGTTAGGGGATGTTTGAATATGATGTAAAATCATTAGAATACTAAGACCTCATCTACCGATTTTAAGTGGGCCGAAATAGCTTCATCGTTAACAACAGTGACTGGGATCGACAGTAATCCATGACTTAATCCATATTCAGCTAAGGATTGCTTACACACAAAAACCGATTCGATATCGTAAAGCGGTAATGCCTTAAAGGTCGAAATATAATCTTTACCACCAATGAGTTCTGGTTGCTGATCCTTCAATAGATGCAAAACGCCTTCATCGACAAAGACTAAACTGACCTCTTGTTCAAAACTGGCACTGAGCAGCGCAAGATCTAATCCTTCGCGGCCTTTTACCGTTCCCTGAGGGGCGCTTCGGAATAGAATACATAATTTTTTCATAGGATTTCCGAGGGTTAAAAGCTAATCAAGCGGTCAGCAGATTCAATACTGGTAATGAGCTCGCCTAAGCCCCCCATGATAAAGGATTGACTGACATTCCAATGGTTAAGCGCATTCTCATTAGCATCTTGCTCACTAACAATACCGCGACGAAGTGCAGCAGACACACAATTAACTAAAGGCACTCGATGTTGCACCGCCAGTTGTTGCCAATGTTCTACGACATCATACTCATCGGATGCTGGCAAACTAAAATCTGTGGAGTTATAAACTCCATCTTGATAAAAAAACACACAAACTACTTGATGGCCGCCCATTAATGCGGCTTGGGTAAAGCGTAGGGCATTCACACTTGCCGATGTGCCATAGGCAGGCCCGTTCACTTGGATAATAAATTTGCTCATTAATAATAAAAATGGCCCTAAAAGTAGGGCCATTCTAACGTAAGTTAATCCAAAAGGGGATCAGTCATCGTTGCCTATGCCCATCAGGTGCAAAATAGCAATAAAGAGGTTTAAAAAATCCAAATATAAGGAGATAGTTGCACGAATATAGTTGGTTTCGCCACCATTAACGATACGGCTAGTATCAAACAGGATGAATCCGGTCATTAACAAAGCGAGGCCCGCATTAATCGCCATAAAGGCAACGCTGTTACCCACGAAAATATTGATCACCGCTGCAGCAATCACAACAATCAAACCTGCAAACAGAAAACCTCGTAGGAATGAAAAATCTTTCTTAGTGGTTAACGCATAAGCTGATAAAGCAACAAAAATGACTGAGGTTAAACCTAGTGCTTGCATGATCAACTGTGGACCATTTGCCATACCTGCATAGTGGTTAAGCATATAACCAAGAGATGCGCCTTCCATGCCCGTAAAAGCAAACACCCAGAAGATACCCGCAGCAGATTCGGCTTTACGTAATGTCACAAAAAGCAGCACTAGGCCACCAACTGATAAGCCAATGGACATTAATGGGCTGATATTGAGCGCCATGGCCAATCCTGCACATAGTGCTGAAAAGGCGAGTGTCATCGATAACAGCATATAAGTGTTTCTAAGAAGTTTGTTCACTTCCAGTGTTGACGTACTCGCTGAGTACAGAGTTTCTTGAGTCATATTGGTCTCCGTTGACACATTTCCAAACTGATCACTTTGATTTTTGACGGAAGCTTTAGTTCCCGTAAAACACCTACACTAATGGAGCTTGTACAATAATACCCTACTTAAGGTACAGGTAAAAGCACACTCGGCTGAATAACAAATTGTTAATATTCATTTTATTTTAAAAACTAATATTCAAGGCCTAGTGATTCGAAATGAATGACAGCGCATCGCTGAGTAAACCAAGTTAAAACTAGGTTAATGCTTTATAAAACTAGGCCAACCACTCTCGATGGAGCTTGTCTGTATCCCCTAAATAATCAAGCACCCAAGTAAGGGCAGGTGACATTTTGTCTGCATTCCATGCAAGACAGCAAGGACTTGTAAGTTTTGGGTTTTCTAACTGCTTCTCGACTAAAGCCCCCGCTTTAATAAACACACTGGCTAAATGTACTGGCATATAACCCACACCTAAACCTTCTCGGAAACAATTGATTGCTCGAATCCAATCGGGTACAACAAGCCTACGTTGATTATCAAGCAGCCAGGTCATGCGTTTGGGTATTTCTCGCGAGGTATCCTCCAGACAAATCGAAGGAAAAGGGCGTAACTCATCATCCGTTAATGGGCGTTCAATATGCGCCAATGGATGGTTTTTACTCACTAAAAATGCCCATTTAATATCACCCATATCTTTATATTGGTACACTCCGCCAACGGGAATTGCTGTTGTGGCGCCAATAGCAATATCACTGCGACCAGTGGCGAGCGCTTCCCATACGCCATTAAAGACTTCAATACGAATAATCAATTCAATATCATGAAAATGACGATAGAAATCAGCGATAAGCACACTGATCCTGTCTGCACGAACGATATTATCTAAAGCGATAGATAGAGTAGGTTGCCAGCCATTAGCAACCCGTTGGGTACCACGTTTCATTTCATCCATTTGTGTGAGTATATATCTAGCTTGCTTCACAAAATGTTCACCCGCGGGGGTTAAGGTGACACTTCGATGATGACGCTCAAATAAAATAACACCCAACTCTTCTTCAATCTGTTTGATCGCATAGCTCACCGCTGAAGGAACTTTGTGTAGCCGGTGAGCCGCTGCGGTGAAACTCCCAACACGAGCAACTATATCAATGAGTTCTAACGCTTGTTCCGAGAGCATAGTTGATATCCATTCCAATGAAAATAATTGATGACATATTTCAAAAATAAACGTTTCCAATGAATTTAACAAGTCTTTAGACTGCGCGCCTTAGTCTATTTGACATGATTATTTTATGAAAACGTCTAGTAACACCCTTGTAAATCTGAAGTTATTTGTATTCTTAAGCTACTTAGCACTCTTGAGTATGCTTGGTTTTATTGCAACTGACATGTACCTCCCTGCATTCAAAGCAATTGAAAGCTCCTTAAATAGCACCCCATCACAGGTCGCAATGTCACTTACCTGTTTCCTTGCGGGTCTTGCTCTTGGTCAATTGCTCTACGGCCCATTGGTCAACAAAATCGGTAAACGTTATGCGCTGGTATTTGGATTAGTTATTTTTGCTATTGCGAGTTTATTTATTGCCAATAGCGATTCAATCTTAATGCTCAATATTGCTCGATTCTTCCAAGCCATTGGTGCTTGCAGTGCAGGGGTGATCTGGCAAGCCATTGTTGTTGAAAAATATGATGCTAAAAAGGCGCAAGGCATATTTAGCAATATTATGCCTCTGGTTGCGCTTTCTCCTGCATTAGCTCCAATCCTTGGCGCTTATCTTCTGAATGAATTAGGCTGGCGTGCAATATTTATCTCATTGTGCATTATCGCTTTTCTACTGATATTGATGACATTCTACTTTGTTCCGGGAAAGTCACAGCATAAGCACACTGAGCATATTGCTGTATCTTATTGGCAAATGTTGAAAAATACCCGCTATTTAGGCAATGTTGTGATCTTCGGCGCTTGTTCAGCGGCATTTTTTGCTTACTTAACCGTGTGGCCGATAGTAATGGAGCAACATGGCTATCAAGCAACTGAAATTGGTTTAAGCTTTATTCCTCAAACGATTATGTTCATCGTAGGGGGCTACGCAAGTAAGTTACTGATAAAATGCATAGGCTCCAATAATACATTGAATGTTCTATTATCTATTTTTGCTGCTTGTGTTGTTTCGATTGCGATGTTTACCCTAGTTTTCCCTGCTATGACAATTTTTCCATTGTTGGCATCATTTTCGATTTTAGCGGCCGCAAACGGCGCAATCTATCCGATAGTCGTTAATAATGCGCTACAGCAATTTAAACAAAATGTCGCAAAAGCCGCAGGGCTACAAAATTTTTTGCAGATCACTATTGCATTTGGGGCATCGAGTTTAGTGGCTATATGGGCAAACTTAGGGGAAATTGCAATAGGTTGGGGCATTCTTACTTGCGCAGTTGTGGTTGTTTTGGGTTACGTACTTAAGAGCAAGCAGCAGTGGGGTGATTTTGCCGTTGATTTTACAACTCCCGACCCTGCACGTATTGGAATCAACCACAGAAATGGAGGAAAATAAAACAGATTGATTGTTATACAAACATTTAGCACGTCATTATCAGTAAGTACTTTACAGACAATAAACTAACTTATATTATGCGCCTCGTTCGGAGGGGTGGCAGAGTGGTTTAATGCACCGGTCTTGAAAACCGGCGTGGGTTTATAGCCCACCCAGGGTTCAAATCCCTGCTCCTCCGCCATATTAAAAACAAAAAAGCCGTTGATAATCAACGGCTTTTTTGTTTTTGGCGTTTAAGAAGCTCTCCATTAAGATTGACTCAGACAACGTATCCTTACCGAGCCCCAATAACGTGTATTTCACACGTATCTGTTCGACCAAATCATTACGTGAATTGGCTATCCATTTGATATCAAAATTGCAGTGCGTGCTAGGATAAATGAGCGTTTGCATCGATTGCCACTGACGTTGTATAAGAAACAATTACCTAGCAAAAGCAAATTCCTATCGCATAAACATACCGAATAACAGGGAAGTGGCAGTGACTAAATCCAACACACAATATCGGTAGCTAATAAATTAGCTGTACTTAATAGCACGCGTTGTGCTCTAGATATTCAGGTTGATTCGAATCAGGAATTGTCAGAATACGCCCAGAACCATTCCAGCCATTTTCTTTGGCTTGCGCAGCAAGAAACTCAAGGTCGAGAAAAACATCGTCAAAACTAAACTCTTGGTCCTCAATGTGGCAAGTAAAGCGTGACTCTTTAATATCCCATGACACTCGACAAACTGGCTTTGGTGCAACTGATAAACTAAGCCCTTCAAATGGAGCAAAAGGTAGCTGAATGTCTTTATAAAAAGAGACCAAATTAAATAATGCAAATGTCGACGAAGCGAGAATTCACATTGCCCATAGACATCGTTAAGCATGCCTTAATGCCGATAAGTGACGTTATCGGCATCTCCAAGCCCTTCCACACAAAACTGCGCACAATGTATATTATGTTAAATCCAATAAATAAGGATTAGGCTGTCTATTAAAAATTTGTTTTAAAAGGTGTTTTGCTAACCTAACCTACTATCTCAAAACTTTACTTTATCTGCCAAAATGATCGAATTTTAGGGTCGAGTAATACTGGCTATGGTTTCTATCAATAGCGTTTTATGTGTCCTATTCGGCAATTACACTTAAAAATGTCAGATTGATTTGGTGTTAATGCGATTCTCAACTTGAGCACAATCCAGATTTACACATTGATCGCAAACAATTCTTTTTTTGCAACAAATAAGGCAAAGTTGCCATACTTTCTGCTTAGATTGATTATCTAGGCATGAAAAGTCTGCAGCACACACGTAGCCATCACGGATCAGTTGCGCAAGTTTTCTCTCAGAGATTGATAAATTGATACGTTCAGCCATTTGCTCTTTTCCGTTCTGTGTTTCCATTAACTGAATAGAATACACAAATGAGAATAGTTATCAACTTCATACTCTCATCTTGTCATGTAACCCACTTTCTGCATTATTTTTATCTCGACTTTAAAGGCTTCTACTACACTCTTACTGTGTGTTGTATTTTCATATGATAGAGGTGTCAAATGCTGATTGATCTTGCAAAGAAAAACCCTCTTTTTTCCGGTAAAAAATCGGTAGAAACCGCAGAATGTGGTCCTCCGTGGAAGGTACTTGTCGTCGATGATGAGCCAGATGTTCATACTGTGACTAAACTCGCTCTATCTCGCTTTAGACTCGATGGCCGTGCACTCGCTTTTATCAATGCGTACAGCGGAGAACAAGCTAAGGAGTTACTCAAACAAGAACAAGATGTTGCAATAGCTTTTATCGATGTAGTAATGGAAAGTGATCATGCAGGATTAGAGCTCATAAAATGGATCCGTGAGGAATTATGCAATAAAACTATTCGTTTAGTCTTACGAACAGGACAACCAGGGCAAGCTCCGGAAGAAGATGTGATAGTCAATTATGATATCAATGATTATAAAGCGAAATCGGAACTTGACTCCCGTAAGCTTATGACCAGTGTATACTCTGCCCTGCGTTCTTATCGCGATATTATGGAGATTGAACAAGCAAGGCGTGCTCAGTTAAATCATCGTATGGGATTAGAGCGTGTACTTGAAGCCACTGCGGGGTTATTTGAATTAAGAACATTACATAGGTTTGCTGATGGCCTGCTGACTCAAGTCGCCACACTTCTCAACTTAGATAATGAAACCTTACTTTTGACCTGCAATTCGATGGATGCAATTAGTGGTCATGTGGATAGTGCTGAAATTGAAATTCTGGCGGGTACGGGACAATTCGCCAATAGTTCATCTAAGACTGTACTCCCAGAACATATAGATAAACTCCTACGTAGCGCTCTGACACAGAAGCGCTGTCTCTATGAAGATAACTATTTTGTGGGTTATTTCCCCACAAAAAATGGCCTTATCAACCTCCTCTATATGGATGGTATTGACAAAATCGATGATCTTGATAAAAAGCTTATCGATATTTTTGCCATCAATGTTGGGGTCGCATTTGAAAATCTATTACTTAATCAAGAGGTTGAAGATACTCAATCTGAGCTGATCCTCCGCTTAGGGGATGTAGTAGAAAGTCGTTCTAAAGAAGCGGCAAATCATGTTAAACGTATGGCCGAATATTGTTCTCAACTGGCTTTACTGGCGGGATTAAGTGAATACGATGCAGATTTATTACGCAGGGCATCACCGATGCATGATATAGGTAAAATCGCTATTCCAGATGCCGTATTACTTAAACCTGGTAAGTTAAACGACGATGAATGGCAAATCATGCGTCAACACCCCAGTATTGGCCATCAAATCCTTGCTAATTCTGAACGTCCCATACTCAATGCAGCTTCCATTATCGCACTTCAACACCATGAAAAATATGATGGTTCAGGCTATCCATCTAACCTTAAGCAAGATGAAATTCATATTTTTGCGCGCATCGTTGCCATTGCTGATGTGTTTGATGCACTATCCCATACCCGTTGCTATAAATCAGCATGGCCATTAGAAGAAGTATTAACTGAAATGCGTAAAGGTGCGGGTAAGCATTTTGACCCTAATCTACTCGAACTTTTTATCCAGAATATTGAGATTTTTATTCAAGTGAAAGAAAACTGGAAGGATCTTTAAGATCGAACATTTCTACAGTTTGCATTAAGGGCAAACATTATTCTTTTTCTATGATTAGTTCATTTATTCAATGTTGTTATCTGCGAGAAAATCAAAGATCACGGTTTGAGGTTTTCCATTGAGAGTAAAGCTTACAAATCCACGCCAGACCATATAGCCACTACTGCAAGAACCGTAGACCATTTGACCTATATAATTCATTTCATCCACTTGACGCACATTAACAGGAATAATCCCCATAAACATATCTCTTCCCTCTAAGCGCATTTGTACATTACTTATTGGCGATGAAGATAATAGCTTCAATATCAATGGTTTTTCACTCGGGGCATGACTCGGAGTCATGGTGAAGCGCAGTTCAATCTCAGCAACAGTTTTTACACATTCACCTTGAGAAAATACACATAGTGATGGATCGGGACGTTGTTTTCCTTCGACTTGCTCGACATTTTCTTCACAAGCAGTGAGATTGAGCAAGAATGCCATGACTAAAAATAGTAGGAAGTGACGCATAAGCACAAAAATTAACCTTATGATGCAATGTGTTAACATTCTATGGCGTAGGTTGATCTAGATCAACTTTCAGCCGCCCTTCTTTGGTATCTTTTTTGACATTGCTCAAGTATCATTGCGAAACCTCGTATTTGAGCACAAATATGAAGGATAACGCATTGACATAACTTGATTACCCTAATAGGGAGTCGAATTTGTGTCAATTTATAACAGGTAAAGCTCGTCTTTACTAAAAGTAAAAGTAATAAGCAGTGGAAGCATTATGATGAACCATTCCCAGCCAACAGGCGCTGATTACAATTACACCATTGTTCGCCAATTTGCCTTAACCACAGTTTTGTGGGGTATTGTTGGTATGACAGTCGGTGTATTAATTGCGGCTCAGTTAATCTGGCCTCAGCTGAACTTTGACACACCTTGGTTAACGTACAGTCGCTTGCGACCATTACATACCAATGCGGTGATCTTCGCGTTCGGTACATCAGCCCTCTTTGCAACATCCTATTATGTCGTACAACGCACCTGTCAAACCCGACTATTTGCACCTAAATTAGCTGCATTTACGTTTTGGGGATGGCAAGCCATCATTCTGTCAGCAGCCATTTCTTTACCTATGGGCTTTACCCAAGGCAAAGAATATGCTGAATTGGAATGGCCAATTGATATCGCTATCACTATTGTGTGGGTTTCCTATGCCATAGTGTTTTTTGGCACTATCGTCAAACGTACTACCTCGCATATCTATGTTGCGAACTGGTTCTTTGGCGCCTTCATTATTACCGTAGCAGTACTCCACATAGTTAACTCTATGGCAGTACCTGTGAGTCTATTCAAGTCGTACTCTATGTATAGCGGAGCAGTCGACGCTATGGTGCAATGGTGGTATGGCCATAACGCGGTAGGCTTCCTATTAACAGCAGGCTTCTTAGGGATGATGTACTATTTCGTACCTAAGCAAGCAGGTCGTCCAGTATATTCCTATCGCCTTTCAATTGTTCACTTCTGGGCTTTGATTGCATTGTACATTTGGGCTGGCCCTCACCACTTACATTACACTGCTTTGCCAGACTGGACTCAGTCTTTAGGTATGGTGATGTCACTGATCCTATTCGCACCTTCTTGGGGCGGTATGATCAACGGTATCATGACCCTATCAGGTGCTTGGCATAAACTGCGTACTGACCCAATATTGCGTTTCCTCGTTGTTTCTCTGTCTTTCTACGGTATGTCTACCTTCGAAGGCCCGATGATGGCGATCAAAACGGTTAACGCTTTATCTCACTACACAGATTGGACTGTAGGACACGTTCACTCCGGCGCGCTAGGCTGGGTTGCAATGGTCTCTATTGGCTCGTTGTATCATTTGATCCCTGTATTATTCGGTCATGGCCGTATGTATAGCATCAAACTTATTAACGTCCATTTCTGGTTAGCGACAATTGGTACTGTGCTTTACATCGTGTCTATGTGGATTTCAGGTGTGATGCAAGGTCTAATGTGGCGTGCAGTTAACGCTGATGGAACTTTGACTTACAGCTTTGTTGAAAGTCTTGAAGCTTCATATCCTTTCTACTTCGTACGTTTCATCGGTGGTTGTTTCTTCTTAACCGGTATGCTCATCATGGCATATAACGTTGTTCGTACTGTGAAAGCCTCAAAAGATTCGTTGCCAGCACTGGCTGAACCGACGGCGGCTTAAGGAGCAAACTGATGAAATTTAATCATGAGATAGTTGAAAAAAACATCGGTTTGTTAGCGATTTTTACCGTTATCGCTATCAGCTTTGGTAGTCTTGTTGAAATTACTCCGCTGATTTTCCAAAAAGACACGACTGAGCCTGTTGAAGGATTAAAACCCTACACTGCCCTGCAAATTGAAGGCCGTGACATTTATGTTCGTGAAGGTTGCTACAACTGCCACAGCCAAATGATCCGTCCTTTACGCGCAGAGACTGAGCGTTATGGCCACTACTCTGTCGCAGGTGAGTCGGTATGGGATCATCCTTTCCAATGGGGTTCTAAGCGGACAGGTCCTGATCTTGCTCGTGTGGGTGGTCGTTATAGTGATAAATGGCATGAAGTTCACTTAATCGATCCACGTGCTGTAGTTCCTCAATCGAATATGCCCGCCTTTCCTTGGTTAGCCGAAAATAAGTTAGACGGCAAACTGACAGGCGACAAGATGACTATTCTTCGTAACATGCATAAAGGCGGTTACAAAGGTAATGATCTTTATACCGATGAAGAAATTGCAGGGGCACAAAAGGCTGTTGAAGGTAAGACAGAAATGGAAGCCTTGATTGCATATCTTCAGTCTTTGGGTCACGCACTCAAATAAGGAGGCAAATATGGATTACGGCACATTGCAAGGCATTTTAACGATCATTGTGATGCTGACCTTCGTCGGTATATTTGCTTGGGCATATAGCTCGCGTCGTCAAAAATCCTTTGATGAAGCAGCTAACCTTGTGTTTTCTGACGAAGAAATCACCAAGGAATCGAAGGACTCAGGAGAGCATAAGTGATGAGTAGCTTCTGGAGTATTTGGATTACCGTACTCTCGTTAGTGGTGATCGCAGGTTGTTTTATTTTACTTAAAGTGTGTTCTAAGAACACCTCTGACGTAAAAGAAGGCGAATCTATGGGTCATAGCTTCGACGGTATTGAAGAGTTGAACAATCCACTACCAAAATGGTGGAGTTACATGTTCTATATCACTATCGTATTTGGGTTAATTTACCTTGCCTTATATCCTGGCTTAGGTAATTACAAAGGCCTTTTAGGCTGGACTAGTGCAAACCTGAGTATTGGTACTGAAAAGGGCATAAAAGCCGACTCTGCCGCTGCGGTTGAACTCGCTGTCAAAGAGGGCCGTTGGGTACAGTATGATCAAGAAGTAAAGCAAGCGGATGATAAATATGGTCCTATTTTTGCTGCTTATTTGGCAACACCACTAGAAGAACTAGTTAAAAACCAAGAAGCATTGAAAGTTGGCGGTCGTTTGTTTTTACAAAACTGTGCACAATGCCATGGTAGTGATGCCCGTGGTAGCAAAGGATTCCCTAACCTTACTGATGGCGATTGGCTGTACGGTGGTGATTTAGCAACGATCAAAACAACGATTATGAGTGGCCGTCATGGCATGATGCCACCCAAAGGCGGTTTGCCAATCGACGATAGCGAGATTGCGGGCTTAGCCGAATACGTTGCTAAACTATCTGGTCGCGAACACGATGCTACCCTTGCAGCTCAAGGGCAAGGTTCATTCATGAAAGGTTGCTTTGCGTGTCATGGTATGGATGCAAAAGGCAATAAATTCATGGGCGCACCTAATCTAACCGATGATATTTGGTTATATGGCGGTAGCCGTGGCGTGATTGAAGAAAGTATCAAGCATGGTCGTTCAGGCGTCATGCCTGCGTGGAAAGACGTTCTCGGAGAAGAGAAAGTTCACGTGATCACAGCTTATGTTTATAGCTTATCAAACAAGTAATTAGATATAAGTGATACTAAGGCCTCGAGTATATCGAGGCCTTTTTTTTAAAGTGCTAAACCTGCCTTTTAACGGTAAAATGGCACAAATTTTTAGAATGGGTATTAACATGAATGAACAACAAGCTTGGTATAAACAATTCTGGCCTTGGTTTTTAATTATTCTTCCTTTATGTGCTGTCGTTGCAAGTTTTACCACGCTAAAAATTGCCCTTTCCAACTCAGACTCACTCGTTGCCGAAGATTATTATAAAGACGGCAAAGCTATTAACATGGATTTGAGTAAAGTGAAATATGCCAAGCAAATAGGCATGAATTTCTCACTCGAACAAGCCAATAATGAGATTTTGTTGGCACAACAAGGTGGCCCGGCTTATCAAGCCGCCTTGAAAGTCGAATTCTATCATCCAACGATTGCCGACAGAGATATGAAACTCACTGCAACGGCCGACGCCAGTAATGTGTATCGCATTAGCATTCCCGCCACACTCACAGGCCCTTGGGAAGTGCGCCTAGAAAGTTATGATGGTAAGTGGCGTATTCACCAACGTGTTGAATTAAAAAATGATATTCAGTTGTGGTTGAATTAGTTGTGGTTGAATAAGAATTGCTATGACACATCTAAGTTGTTTTCACTGCCAAGAGCCCGTACTCACGGGCCAACAGTTTGTTACCCGCATAAATGATCGTGATGAGCCAATGTGTTGTCCCGGCTGTCAGGCGGTTTCACAAGCGATTGTTGATGCTGGATTACTCAGCTACTACAAGTTCCGAACTGAACCTGGAAATAAACAAACTGCCCTCGTTCCTGATCTATTAAACCAATTTAGTGCCTACGATTTACCCGAAGTACAGCAAGATTTTGTGCATTCTGAAGATGATATTGAATCTGTATCGCTCTCAATTGATGGCATTACCTGCGCTGCCTGTGCTTGGTTAATTGAACACAAAGTCAAACAACTCTCTGGTGTAACACAAGTGTTAGTCAATTCGACGACTCAAAGAGCAATGATCAGTTGGGATAAACGCTCCGCTAAACTCAGCGATATTTTGGGACAAATTAGCCATATTGGTTATCAAGCCGCGCCCTATCAAGTCGATGAGCAAGAACGCAGCAGCAAACAAAATAGCCGTAAATTCTTACTGCGCCTAGGGTTAGCCGGCTTTGCTACAATGCAGGTAATGATGTTTGCCCTCGCCCTGTATACAGGTTATTTCACTGATTTAGATGTGCAATATCGCGATTATTTCCGCTGGGTTAGTATGATTTTTGCTACACCAGTCGTGCTCTATTCTGCTCAGCCTTTCTATTTTAGCGCCATTCGCACCCTACTTAGTGGCAAACTGAATATGGATGTGTCTGTCTCCATAGCAATAGGTGGAGCTTACATAGCGAGCTGTTTCGCAACCATCAATGGGACGGGAGAAGTATATTTTGAATCCGTATCTATGTTTACCTTCTTTTTGTTATTGGGACGCTATTTTGAGCAACAAGCCAGACAAAAGGCTTCGGTTAGCTCGAGTAATTTGCATAAGCTTGTACCGCTGACGGCCCATTTAGTGACTGAAAATGATCAAGAGCAGATCCCCGCGAAAAAATTGCGTTTAGGGGATGTTATTCTCGTTAAACCCGGTGAAATGGTTGCCGCAGATGGTGTGGTGATCGACGGCCATACAAGTATCAATGAAGCTATGCTCACTGGCGAGCAAATGCCTATTGAAAAACAGCTTGATAATCAAGTTTATGCGGGAACCATTAACATAGATCAGCCCATAAAAGTAAAGGTCACTGCACTTGGGCAAGATCAGTTGGTCGCTGAGATCATCCGCCTGCAGGAACTGGCTTCTAATACTAAACCTGCGGTTGCATTACTTGCTGATAAATTATCCCGCTATTTCTCGGGCACCATCCTCTCAATAGCCACTATTACCTACTTAGTTTGGCATCAGATCTCCCCAGATGATGCTTTCTGGATCACGCTATCTGTGCTAGTCGCCACTTGCCCTTGTGCTTTGGCGCTGGCAACACCGACGGCGGTCACCTGTGCAACCGCTATTTTTACCCGTCTTGGGATCATTACCCGAAAAGCCGGTGTATTTGAAAAACTCCCGTTGATAGAACATGTTGTCTTTGATAAAACCGGTACCCTCACCTGCGGTACTTTATCTATCGGTCGAGTTGAATGTCTTGCAGATAGTGATCAAAACAGCGTTCTTGCCATCGCCGCCGCACTCGAGGCTGGCTCTCGTCACCCGATCGCGGCAGCGTTTGCCGTATTTGCAGAGCAAAACCTTGTTGCCGAACAAGTGCACCACAAGGTGGGGTTTGGTATACAAGGTATGATTGATGGTATTGAATATCGTATCGGCAACGCTATGTTTACTGGCACTCATATCGATAGCACTATTCCAATACAACAAATTTGGCTTGCACGATTGAACGATGGAAAGTATGAGTTAATTGCCAGTTTTGAAATTAAAGACAATATCCGCGTGGACAGTAAAGCGACCGTTCAACAGCTAATGCGACAGGGTTGTCGCGTTAGTATTGCCAGCGGTGATAATTCGGGCCATGTGCATCAGTTGGCAAAAGAATTAGGTATTGAAGACGTTCACAGCGGGTTAACCCCAGCAGATAAGCTTGCCTTAGTAACTGAACTACAAAAAACATCGACTGTGGCTATGTTTGGGGATGGAATTAACGATGCCCCAGTGCTAGCTGGGGCAGATTTATCCGTTGCGATGGGCAGTGGCAGTGCAATCGCTAAAAACAGTGCAGATTTAATTTTGCTTGGGGATCATCTTTCTCGCTTCACCCAAGCTGTATCTGTCGCTAAACTGACGACTCAAATCATTAAACAGAATCTCGCTTGGGCTCTGGGTTATAATGCCCTAATCCTACCGTTAGCGGTTACAGGTCATGTAGCACCTTATATTGCAGCTATTGGCATGTCTGCGAGTTCTTTGATTGTAGTCGGTAACAGCCTGAGACTATTGCGCATAAAAGTGTGATCATAATAGAAAGTTTAACCAGAATAGTAAGAGGTCATTATGGAAATTATTTATGTGCTTATCCCCATTGCCATGATCTTTGTCGCCATCGCCGTAATGGTATTTTTTTGGGCGGTAAAATCAGAACAGTTTGACGATTTAGACCGCCAAAGTGTCTCAATTCTATTTGACGAAGATACTCGTAAGCCAAGTCAAAGCGGCATGATATCAACGCAGAAGGTTGAGTCAGAAGATAAAGGCCTCCCCTTGTGATTGAGTACAATGTGACAGGAGCGTTTCTTGTCGGACTGATGGGAGCTGCCCATTGTTTTGGTATGTGTGGTGGGCTTGTTGGCGCTTTTTCTTCCCAATTACCCATCAATAAGGCGGGTAATCAACTCGCCCATCAACTTACCTATCTATTGAGTTATAACCTAGGACGCATTTTTAGTTATACCCTTGCGGGGGCATTCGTTGGTGCGTCATCCGCAGCACTCGGGCATCTGTTTGAGTTAGATATCTACTTACTAGTGTTACGTATCCTTGCCGGCTTGATGATGATAGCAACAGGCTTATATATCGCTAAAATTTGGGTGGGGATAGTACAAATTGAGCGGTTCGGGCAGTGGTTTTGGCAATTTTTAAAACCGATTGCCCAGCGTCTAATCCCTATCCGAACACCAACTCAAGCTGCTATCGCTGGGTTGATTTGGGGATGGCTTCCTTGTGGACTAGTCTACAGTACGCTAACTTGGTCAGTCGCTTCAGGATCGCCTAGCCAAGGCGCCTTGATTATGTTTGCCTTTGGTTTAGGTACGTTACCTGCTTTGCTCAGCGCTGGGATAGCCGCAAAACGCCTTGCTAATTGGGTACAGCAAAAAACTGTTAGACTATTGAGTGGTTTACTTTTAATTGCCTTTGGTGGCCAAACTTTATATATCGCACTGTCGCAGCTAAACTAGCCCAAGTGAGTGAATTGGTTTAACATGGCTCTAGTGGATAAACTTGAGAACTGACATGACAATAGAACAAAATAAAAATCGTCGTCCTGCTGCCAGCGGGTGCGCAATCCATTGTCACGATTGCAGTATGGGAACCCTTTGTATTCCTTTTACCCTCAACGCAGATGAACTTGATCAACTTGATGATATTATTGAGCGTAAAAAACCCATTCAAAAAGGCGAGCAAATATTTAAATCGGGAGATCCCTTAAAATCTCTCTTTGCCATCCGCTCTGGTACCATAAAAAGCTACACCATTACCGAACAAGGGGATGAGCAAATCACAGGTTTTCACTTAGCCGGTGATGTGATTGGTTTTGACGGGATCCACGCTCAATTACACCAAAGTTTTGCACAAGCCTTAGAAACATCAATGGTTTGTGAAATCCCATTTAATATCCTTGATGAACTTTCCGGCACTATGCCTAAATTACGTCAACAAATTATGCGGTTAATGAGTAATGAGATCATGAGCGATCAAGAAATGATCCTCCTACTCAGCAAAAAGAATGCCGAAGAGCGCCTCGCCGCTTTTATCAGTAATTTAGCTAATCGCTTTGGTAATCGCGGATTTTCACCGAAAGAATTCCGTCTCACTATGACACGAGGTGATATTGGTAACTACCTTGGTTTAACCGTCGAAACGATTAGCCGTTTATTAGGCCGTTTTCAAAAATCGGGATTAATTGAAGTTAAAGGAAAATACATCACTATTGTTGATCATCAAGAACTAAATCTATTAGCCGGAAACTCCCGCATCGCGAGATAGTTAATTAATCGCAAGAATAGAAGTTGATAGCCTGTGAATGGCAAGATTGTCATATACTGCTACTCGATAGTATCAATCTAAGTGTGGTATTTATTGCTTAGACGCTGTTTTTTAAATGAGTTTTGATCTAGAACAATACAGCTAACTGCCAAAGGCTCATGATTAATTTGAGCCTATGACTAAAGGAACATGTTATGAAGGATTATCAAAAAATACTGGTTGTAGTAGACCCGACTACCGAAAATCAAGTTGCTCTCGCCCGCGCGGTGACCTTAGCCAGTAAAAGTAACGCCCATGTGACTGTGTTTCTATCTATTTTTGATTTCTCCTACGAAATGACATCGATTTTATCGAGTCAAGAACGTGAGGCTATGCGTCAAGGGGTTATCGATCAACGCTTGGCGTGGATCCAAGATCTACTTGCCGCATACAGTCATTTACAGCTCAGTATTGATACCCAAGTTATCTGGCACAATCGTCCCTTCGAAAGCATTATTAACCATGCCATAGCTGGCCAGTACGATTTGATTGTTAAGGGGACCCATGCCCATGACAAACTCAAAGCCGTTATTTTTACACCAACAGATTGGCATTTAATGCGTAAAGCACCGGTTCCTGTGCTCATGGTTAAAGAACATGACTGGCCCGCTGCAGGCAAAATTCTTTGTGCTGTGAATGTGGCAACTGAAGATACCGATCATCAAATGCTCAATGGCAAAATTATTGAACATGCAAAGGATCTTGCGCTTAAGTTTGCTGCAGAGGTGCATTTAGTTAATGGTTATCCAGGCACGCCCGTCAATTTAGCCATTGAGTTACCAGACTTTGATGCACAGACCTATAACAATACCATCCGCATTCAACACGAAGATCGCGTCAATTATCTCGCTAGTGCCTATGGTATCGACACCAACCACTGCCATGTAAAGGAAGGGCTACCGGAGGATGTCATCCCTGATCTTGCGGCTCAGTTAGATGCCGAGTTAGTTATCTTAGGGACAGTAGGTCGCACTGGTTTTTCGGCGGCACTAATTGGTAATACCGCCGAACATGTTATCGATAGCATCAATTGCGATTTACTCGCTATTAAACCAGACGGTTATAAATCACCATTAGAAGAGGCCTAAGCAACACGGCTCTTTACCCCGCATTAGATAGCTGGAATAATACGCGCCCTGAAACTCAGTTACTGGGCGCTTTTTTATGTTGGAAGCTATGTCTGAAGAATTATCGAAAAAACACACCACCCGTCTTAATAAATTACAAAAGCGTCTGCGTCGTGAAGTAGGCAGCGCCATCGCTGATTACAATATGATTGAGGATGGCGACCGTGTGATGTGCTGCCTCAGTGGCGGCAAAGATAGCTATGCTATGCTCGATATTCTGATGAATCTACAGCAACGCGCGCCTATTCAGTTTGAAATTATTGCGGTCAATTTAGACCAAAAGCAACCTGGCTTCCCAGAGGATATCCTGCCTGCTTACCTCGATAAACTCAATGTGCCTTATCATATCCTCGAAAAAGACACTTACTCTATCGTGAAGGATAAGATCCCTGAAGGTAAAACCACCTGCTCACTGTGCTCTCGCCTACGCCGTGGTACGCTTTACGGCTTTGCACAACGTATTGGTGCGACAAAAATCGCTCTTGGTCACCACAGAGATGACATTATTGAAACCCTGTTCCTAAATATGTTCTTTGGCGGCAAAATGAAAGCTATGCCACCCAAATTACTTTCTGATGATGGCGCCAATATTGTGATCCGCCCCCTAGCCTATTGTCGCGAGAAAGACATAGAGGAATATGCACAGCTCAAACAGTTTCCAATCATCCCCTGCAATCTGTGTGGTTCGCAGGAAAACTTAAAGCGTGCCGCAGTTAAAGACATGCTTAACCAATGGGATCGACAATATCCAGGCCGTATTGAAACCATTTTTACCGCTATGCAAAACACCGCGCCATCACAGGGAGTTGACCGAGAGCTGTTTGATTTTATTTCCTTAGAGCGCAATCCAAACGCTCCAATGAAGGGCGATGTTGCCGAGGCTGATTTACCCGCCTTCGATTTTCTGGATATCGCCAACAGTGGTCATATCGATTTAGATGCAACGCAACGTATTGATATCGTTAGTTTTTACGAAGCTTAACACCATATAACACTAAAATGGCTAGCGCTTTACATCAAAAAGCCCACATGACGTGGGCTTTTTGGCAGTGGTTTTCGTAAAAATAACGTTATTTTACCCAAGGACTGACAACGTTTGGCTGCTGGCTAAACCTTAATAGACTGAGCTTTTCTAACTCGGATGTTGTCAGTTTAAAACTACCTTTTATCGTTTGCTCTCGGCCATCAAGCACTGCATAAACTTCCTGTTCTGATGCAAATTCAAAGTTTAGTCCTGCTATTGGTTCCTTAAAATAACGCATAGGAAAACCTTGCATTGCCCCAAGCAAACGGTCCATTTCAGTGGTAATTTGCTGTAAACGCGCATTATCATATTCAGTTAATGCCTGTTTAGCCCTAACCTGCATGGTAATACCACACTCTTGAGCTGAGCCAGCAAAGACCAAGTTAACCAAAGCACGTTGATCTTTTAAATCATCATCTAAGGGAATAAATAGCCGCTGCTGTTTAGTGTAAGTTAAAGGTGTTGAGCTTTTTTCACTGGAAATCGTACCACTTTGAATGAGGCAATTTTGCTGCATAGGTACACTAAATGCTATTTCAACCAACTGAAAGTTACCTTTAGCCACTTGCTTTAATCTGTCATAAAACCCTTTATATTCAAGGGATATTGTTTCAGCACTTGCAGTGCCCGCCCAAAAGCATAGCCCAATAAACAAGCATTTTTTAAACATCAGCATTTACCAAAAATTTTTCATTATGACGTAACATATCGAGTAACTCATCGATATAAGCTTCTTGCCTTTCAGAATAATTCACTAATCCGTAGATGAGTTGATCTGCTGTAGGCTCTAGTTCCTGTGAACGTAAATCTGCGCGGATTGAGCGAAATAAAGCATAAGCAGGATTTGAATTTAAATTACGCATATAGGATGATACAGAGGCATCAACGGATGGAAATACTTTTACCTCATGTATTTTTCCTGAACCACGTGAAGATGGAACTATGCCGCAGCCTGTTGAAAAACACCATTCCCCAAAAAAGTTAAATCCTTCCCGGGCAAAACGTGAACTTCCCCACCCTGATTCATTGGCGGCTTGGATAAGCACCATGGATTCTGGAACAATATCTACACGTTTTAATAAACTATTTAATGACTTAACATCAATATTGCGTGCTGCATATTGATACTTATCAAACAGCGTATTTAATTGGGCTAGCTGTTGTGGTGGAAGAGTCTTGCCATTCTCAAGTTCAGTTAATGCATCACTGATAAAATCTCGCTCCTCTTCGATTATGGCATTTTGCTGTTGAATAATGGGGCGTAAGAAGTCGAAAAAAGCTCTCTTCTTTTCCGTTATATCATTTATCCCAGAAAAGTCAGGCACTTGAGTAACAGGAATAACAGCGCTTTCCAATTGACGGGTAATCGACTCTGGTTTATTCACCGCAGGAATGAGCATAACCCTTAACGAAAATATCGCTAATATCACTATGGCCAACGCCAATGTAAATGAACCAACTCTACCTGTTTTCAATAAGTCACCTTCGAGATCGCTACCTGTAATGGTAAAATAAACGCCAGATTATATGTCATATATGGAATTAAATAAAATTTGCTCTCTTAGCTACCTTATATGGCAACATAATGTTGACATCAGATGTAACCATTTAGCATTTTTCTATATTTTTAGTGCATGCTTTTGACTGAGCTTTTATACTAAGGTTCCCCATTGGCCTCAAGGTCGTACTTGAGTAATAGCCTCTCCCTCACCTTAGTATTAACTTACTGTGAAATGGGAGTAACCCAATGACAGAACAGGATTTATTCGGGTATTCAGGAAGGAACAACCCATATGCAACATCAGATCTTAAATCAATTTAATCATGTCGTTGCCATCGGCGGAGGCCATGGTTTGGGCAGAGTACTCTCCTCACTCGATTTTCTAGGTAAGCGCCTTACGGGTATTGTCGCAACCACAGATAATGGGGGATCAACAGGCCGACTCAGAGCAGAACAAAATTGTATTGCATGGGGTGACCTTCGCAATTGCCTCTCCCATCTTGCCAATCGCCCTTCCCTTGGTTCACAATTATTTGAATATCGCTTTCAAGGTGAAACTGAGCTGAGCGGCCATAACTTAGGCAATCTTATTCTGCTGGCACTCGATCAACTCTGTGTTCGACCGCTTGAAGCCGTCAATCTTATTCGTAGCTTATTGAACATTGAAACTCAACTCATCCCTATGTCCGAACAACCGACACACTTAGTCGCTATCCAAGCCTGCGGTAGTAAGGTTTTTGGCGAAACTAATGTAGATAGTATGATGGAGGCACCTATCGCGTTGTGTCTTGAACCCCAGGTTGATGCAACGTTTGAAGCCTGTCAGGCAGTACTTAATGCCGATTTGATTATCATAGGGCCAGGCAGTTTTTTAACCAGCATAATGCCACCGCTCCTACTACCACGTTTCGCTAAAAGTTTGGCCGCAAGTAAAGCGCAGGTGATCTTTATCGATAATCTTTATCAAGAGTTATCTCCCGCAGGGCAATTTAGCCTTGAACAACGGATCTCTTGGTGCCATCAGATTATTGGTCGACCAATTATAAATAAAGTGCTACGCCACGGTGACCAAGTACGCTTAGGTTCGTTTATTAATCACTTCCCATTGAAAAATAAACACAATCCAAATCTTCACGATCATGCAGGCCTAAGGGATGCTCTTAGTGCATTACTGCGGATAAAATCTGCTCTGAACTTACAACCCCTAACCTCTTTATCAATCACAAAGTAACAAGGACAGCAGTTGCTGTCCTTGTTTTTATCACTATCACTTAAACGTTTATGCCTAATTTATAACTTGAGCAATTGCCTTGCAAATCACAGGCATATTTGTTTCTGTCATCCCGGCAACACTGATACGACCAGATCCAACAATATACACACCAAATTCATCTTTGAGTCGTGCAACTTGTGCTTTATTTAAACCGGAGAAACTAAACATACCGCTTTGGCGGGAAATAAAGCTAAAGTCTTGCGTCACACCTTCGGCCTTTAAACTATCAACAAACAGCGTGCGCATTTTCGCAATACGTTCACGCATTTCAGTGACTTCTTGTACCCACTGTGCTTTTAAGGAAGCATCGCCTAAAATTGTGCTTACAATCAAGGCACCGTGTGCAGGAGGGTTAGAGTAATTTGCACGAATAGTACGTTTAACTTGACTGAACGCGCGCACAGCCGCATCGGCATCTTCGGCAACCACTGTCACAGCGCCAATACGTTCGTTATACAAACCAAAGTTTTTAGAAAACGAATTAGCAATCAGCAATTCAGGCACTTTAGATGCCACTAAACGTAAGCCTGCCGCATCTTCTTCTATACCTACACCAAAACCTTGGTATGCAAAGTCGAACAAGGGAACCAGTTTCTTATCGGCACATAATTGTGCAACTAAGTCCCACTGAGCCAAGGTTAAATCAATACCCGTCGGATTATGACAGCAACCGTGTAGTAGAATGATATCGCCTGCGTTTGCAGTAGATAGATCCGTCATCATGGCATCAAAATCAATATCGTGAGCGTTCGCGTTGTAGTAACCGTATTCTTTAACGGTCAAACCCGCCGTTTCGAAAATGTTTTGATGATTAGCCCAGGTAGGGTTACTCACCCACACAGTGCGTGATGGGGTATTACGCAGTAAGAACTCCGCGGCTATACGCAATGCACCAGTACCTCCTGGAGCCTGTGCTGTAACGGCACGGCCAGAGGTGACTAATTCACTCGCTTCTCCAAACAGCAATTCCTGTACAACACGGTTATAGGCTAGAACACCTTCAATTCCTAAATAGTTTTTTGTCTTTTCCTGTTCAAGCAGTAATGTCTCGGCCTTTTTAACAGACGCTAATACAGGAGTCTGTCCAGCTTCATCCTTGTAAATGCCAACACCAAGGTTGACTTTATTCTGACGGGGATCAGCCTTAAAGGTATCCGTTAAACCAAGGATAGGATCTGCAGGTGCGAGTACTACTTGAGAGAAAATCATGACTATTGTCCTAAATGTTCGCGTGTAGGGGAAATTTTGGCTTATTTATATCACTGTCTTAAGGAGGGTAATAGCTCCTTAGGTAGCATCTTTTAGAAATTCTTGCACTATTCTTGTACTAAATAGTGATTTATGAAAAAAAGTACGATTGGATTAACCATTTCTAATCACTACGGATAAATTACTGGAGTAATAACATTTATCACGGTTAGATCACACTATATACATGGGATCCACTGTAGCGATGGAATGGATGCTAAAAGCCACAATTTACAGTGGCTTTTAGCCGTAAGACTATAGTTCCTGGACCTTAAACTCGGCAATCGACTCGCCGCGAAACTGTTTTTTCAGTTCCGCTTTAGACAATTCGTTAATTTTGCCGTTGGCTGCAATAGTGAAATGCTCGGTCTGATCAAGCTTACGAGCTTGATAAAGCATAACGACTTGCAGTGTTGATTCCCGCTGAGCGTCACTCAATACCGTACCATCTTCCCACTTGCCTAACTCAGCTGCGCTACGCAATCTTTCGTAGACTTCTACGGGCATTTGCTCAATCACTTGATTAATGTCAGTCATACACTTTTCCGCTTATGTAACACGATTCTTATTCGAGTAACGAGGTAGCCTACAAAACCGAATACAAAACAGATACCGGCGATGTTTGCGCGCAAACCTTCCGCAGGCTCACCACCCCAAAACCAGATCACAACTCCAGCAATAAATAATGTCATCGCAATAAAGCTCTGGTTCATTAAACTGCTGGATTTCTGAATATGGCTAATCCGCGATAAAGACTCATTATCTCCATTGGTTTTTGCTTGGCAATGGGGACAAGCACTCGCTTTACTCGACATACGTTTACGACATACAGGACATTCAATTAATGCCATATTCGCCTCATTTATCTCAACTTATCAACAACAGCCAGCATGGCGATTAACGAGGCATCACCTAGATAAATGCTACGCTCTGGCGACCAACCCACAAAAGGATCTGGTAAGTTATTATTGTCTTTAAATGGCATTTCAAGTGTATTGGATAAACATTCAAAGGTTTGCGCGACCCAATTTGATGCGACCGTTAAGTTAGCCTGATCCGGTTCATCTTTGGCATAACCAAACTGAGTTTGAAAATCAGCACTGGCTAAGGTCAATGCTTGACTAAAATCCGCCTGCAATTGTGCCAATCTGTCGTTATATGCAGGTACGCCTTCACAACCAGCAAGAAACACGTAGGGTAAACCTTCATCACCATGTACATCGTAAAATAAGTCGACGCCGATTTGCTTCATCTTATTTACAACATGATAAACCTCAGGGCTCTTATCTAAGCTTGGGCTTTGCCATTCACGGTTAAGATTAACACCTATTGCGTTTGTGCGAAGATGCCCTCTTACACTACCATCGGGATTCATATTGGGCACAATGTAAAAGTTTGCTTTATCAAGTAGAGATTTTGCTGTTGGGCAGTCATTATCAAGTAAACGATTAATTAAGCCTTCAACTAGCCATTCTGCCATGGTTTCGCCGGGATGCTGCCTGGCTGTAATCCAAATATTACGCTTGGAAGGATGGCCATTACCCACTTTCACAAGAGTGATATCACGGCCATCTAAGGTTAAGCCTAAATGTTCTAAATTCACATCAGGGTGTAATTGAGCATTGCTCAGTAAATCTAAGTGGCGCTCGTAACTATAGGGTGCAAAATAGGCAAGTTGAATGGCATCGCAATCTAACTCGAGTTGAATACTCAATGTGCCATCTTGATACTCTGTAGGCACACGGAACCAGTGCTGGCGATCATAACTCGCAACAGCTTGATAATTTTCCCAACCTTTTGGATAAGAAGCAGTCCCAGCATTGATAATATTTAAGGTGTATTGATTGCCAATATCACCTTCAAATCGAAAATTAAACCACTGATAAAACTCGCCACCCGCATCTGGGCGGATCGCAAGTTGAATATCATCTTTGTTATCAAGATTGACGACTTGGATATTTCCACCATCAAAATTGGCACTGATCCGCATAATGATTCCTACTAGTTTATTCACGTGAGGGCTATTAATGACACATGGTGCATCTTATTTTATGCCCGATAGAATAAACCAAAACCGCATCAGGTGAAAACGAAAGCCAACAATTTCAGCCATTGTAAAATCAGTCGTCTTTTTATTGACCGATTATACTTGCAGCAGACGTAGGTAGGACAAGAACTTAAACAGTAAAACTGTAGCCCTGCCCACGCACAGTGTTAATTAAATTACGCGGTAAACTGGTTTTTGCAAGTTTACGTCTTGTATTACTGATATGCATATCTAAGTTTCGGTCAAAGCGTCCAAGATCCTTTTGTAAAACAGAACGTTGTAGTTCTTGTTTTGTGATGACTTCACCCTTACGATCGAATAAATACTTAAATAATCTAAATTCCGTCTGGGTTAGATCAACACCACGATTACCAATAGTGATACGGTAACTCGTTTCATCAAAATTAACCGATTTGATTTGGGTTTGTTCTATCCTAGATTGCGTGGTGCAATTTGAATGTAGACGGCGCTCTAAAGCATGCAACCTAACAATCAATTCCTTAATACTAAATGGCTTACTTAAAAAATCATCGGCACCTAACTGATAACCCATGATTCGATCATCCTCATTATCACAGGCTGAAAACATCATGACAGGTGTTGAGCATTCACGGGCCTTTAATACCTCAAATCCATCCATTTGTGGCATAACTAAATCGAGCATGATCACATCTGGTGAACCAGCACGAATACGAGCCAGTCCATCAAAGCCATTAACTGCACATTCCACTTCATGTCCATGGGCAATGAGCGCATCGGCTAACCAAGTTCTAAACAAGGGATCATCATCGACCAATAATATTTTACTCATCCTTAATACCCAAACGAGAATCGATATCATTTATATTACCATAGCTATACAGGTGTCTCTAGTCCTAAAACACCTGTAAAGATAGGTTACTATTAAAATGTGATCCCAGTTGTAACGTGAAGATGCGTAAAAAACTAATTTTCCCCATTGATCCAATAAAAAAGCGCCCGAAGGCGCTTTTAAAAACTAAGAGTTTTAGCTTAGAACTTAACAGTTACACCACCATAAATGGTACGACCGATAGTATCGTACACTTCTGGTACCGTGCCACCATCGCTACCGTTAGAGACAGTAACAGGTTCTTCATCGGTGAAGTTTTTAACACCTAAACTAACCGTTGTCATATCAGTAAGGTGATAAGTACCAGAGATGTTGTGATAAATGATATCACCGACCTTATTGCCTTCTGCAAGATCGCGCATATCTCCAATGTAGCGGTTAAAGTACATTACACTCCAATCGTCTTGGCCTGCTGAGATGCTGAAGTTGTTACGCACACGAGCATAAGCACCAAAGTTACCATCGATAGTACCAGTATAGTCTTCACCATCCTGCTCAAACTTAACTAAGTAAGTGGTGTCATTACTGACTTTCCAATCTAAACCTAAACCTTCAAAGCTATACGCTAAGTTAAAGTCAATACCGCTGGTATCCTGACTACCTACGTTAGTTAACACGTTAGTTAAGTTGGACAGGTCACCTTGACCATTGACGACAACAATATTAAAGGTTTCACAAGCTGTTGTATCGCCATCGAAACATGCGTCCAGACCAGCTTGAGTGTCCATACGCGCAATAGCGTCATCCAGTTTAAAACGCCAGTAGTCAAGAGTTACAGACATGCCATCAACATAGCTTGGTGAATACACTAAACCTACAGTAAATGATTCTGACTCTTCAGGTTGTAAATCTGAATCTGATGTACGGTTTACTAGGATTTGTGCATCTTTAATGTTGCCCCATGGATCCTTTAAATAATCGAATGAACCAGAGTTACCACCATACAGCTCACTAACACTTGGTGCACGGAAACCAGTTGCTGCCACAGAACGAACCATTAAGTCATCAGTTGCAGCGTATGTTAAACCAATTTTCCACGTCGTAGCTTTACCAAAAGTTGAATAATCGTCTAAACGCAGTGCAAATTCACCAGTCAATTTTTCAGTGAATGGTACACTTACTTCTTGGAAAATAGAGACAACGTTATAGTTACCATCAGTTGGATCTTGTTGTGCTGCAGTACTTTCACCTGCAACTACAATTGGATCGGGATTATAGAAACCACTTTCACGGCGGTATTCAGCACCAATGGCAAAACCTACTGCCCCAGCTTTCAGATCAAACAACTCACCATTTAAGCCAGCAGATAGCGTTTGCTGCTCATTACCGCCATTTGCTTCTTCTGTGTAACCAATAGCATCTTTCATCGTCTCTGTCAGTGGGGCACCACTTAACCAAGTCTCAGGATTAGCATAGATAGAAGTAGCCATATTTGATGCATTGATAGAATTTTCTACAGCTGTTTCCGCTTTGTTTTTACCAAAAGTGTAAGTGACATCCCAGTTCATACCGGTATGAACATCTAAAGTTCCCGCTAAACCACTCGATAAACGCCAAGTATCGGTATCCTGAGTATAAATACGAGGACCCACTTCATTGGTACGACGGCGATAGTTTACTAAGCCTTTATCGTTTGCCTTGATACCAGCTGTAGTCATAGCACTGTCTAATGTCAGGCATGGCTCACCAGTTGGAACATTAGCGTTACCACAGACATTCAGCTCAATATTTGCTGGCTGAGCAGCCATTTGCTGATGAGAACGGCGGTTTGTATAGATTGCATCTGCAGTTAATACCACATCATTACCCAGCTCTTGCGTCATATTCGCAAATAAACTGCGACGTTCACTCGGTGTTTGATAATAGCTGTCTTGTGTATAATCGTATACTTCTTCTTGGTCTACCCAGTTACCGCTCGCATCTTGGACCATATAATTTAGTGCGCCAGTCGGTATGCTCCAACTTTCGCCTGCAGCAGTCCAATCACGATCAGCTTGGATCACACCACGACGGTCAGAAAACGCTGCACCAAAAGTATAGTTACCGCCATCGGTGTTAAAACCGTATAGCGCACTGACATCACCGTTTTCACCGTCACCTTTGTCGGTACCGCTGGCGTTAAAGTCTAACTGGAAACCTTCAAAGTCTTTCTTGGTAATAATGTTCACTACACCGGCAATCGCATCTGAACCGTAAACAGCAGAAGCACCGTCTTTCAGGATTTCAACACGCGCGATCATTGCAACTGGAATGGAGTTCAAATCCACAGAGCTATCCGCACCAGAACCTGAATTCACCATACGGCGGCCATTTAACAGTACTAATGTACGTTGTGAACCCATACCACGTAAATCAACCTGGGCAACACCGTCAGCACCATTGTTTGTGGTCGAACCAATGGCAGCCCCTGCCATTGAAGTTTGCACTTGCAACATTTGGTCAACAGAGGTGAAACCTTCAGCTTTAATGGCTGCAGCATCAATAACGGTCACAGGTGAAGCTGTTTCCATATCTTGGCGTTGAATACGTGAACCCGTTACTTCAATCCGTTCTACTTTCGCAGTTTCTTCGGCAGCGAATGTGTTTGACGCAACAAATGTACCCGCAGAGATAGAGGTAACGATTGCTAAGTTAATAGCTGACGCTACTTTAGTTCTTTTGATCATGTTTGAATGCTCCCTAGATCTTACTATTATTTTTATGCTTACAGCTTGTACAACTATTGCTGTACTACTGTTGCGCTTGATACTGATGATTCACTTTAATTCAGTCAATGCGCAATTTTTTAACTAAAAAAATATTATTGTTCTTATTTATAAGTAATGTTGTTAACTTTTTGTTTTTACAAAAACCTATATTCACAAAGGCTAATTATTTAAGTTTTTTACGCTATTAAAATAGCGAATAGCAGCGATAGTAACTGTTAACAAAATAACATTTAACACACATTGTAATTATCAAAAAGTGTGATGTAAATCACACTTTTTGCATGATAACAGATGGGATACACAACACTGTATATCGATTAATTATTGCCTAAATGTGCATAACTAAAATTTCAAACTCTAAGAATCCAAGGCAATACAAAGCAAAACTTCCATTTTAAAGGATACACAATGAATAAAGTGTAATTTTTATGGATAACCCTTTAGCTTAAAACAAATATTTAACAATATACTATCAATGTAAACAAAGTTAGCGGACATTTAAATTTTCTTTATTCTTAACTTAGACTAATGGCAAATGTTTAACGCTCTTTGTACTTACTTTAGTATTCAAACTGCAGTTTATTTATCAGTTTTGTTTATTATTTAAACGGTAAATAAAAAAACTGTCTTCCACATCCAATATTGATACAACTGTTAACAATTTGAAGCATTGAATAAATTAACAAATTTTAATTTCAACCATCCTTATATCTTTGGTTGAAATAACTATTGAAAGCTTAAAAAACAATCTATTTTGAAGTTTCTGTACTAACATTATATTTAGTAAACAGAGTTAAGAATGTATAAAGTAGAATGGCTGAGCGGACGAGAATAAAAACTGTCCATAGATAATGGAACACTCTTTAAAGGGTTATTCGAGTGCTCGATGAGCGGAAAAAACAATAAACTATTGCAACACTCGTCCTAAAAAGAGCATGAATACTACGAATTGATGTGATTAGAGGCGACCGAAGGCCGCCTTAAGATAGGTTACTCAGGTTTTATCAACTGAAAATGCTGATACGCGCGTGCCGTAGCAATGCGCCCCCGTGGGGTTCTTTGAATAAACCCTTGTTGGATCAAAAAGGGCTCCAACACATCTTCGATAGTTTCTCGTTCTTCACCTATTGCTGCAGCTAAGTTATCGAGACCCACGGGTCCACCCATAAACTTATCGATAATCGCTAACATCAACTTACGATCCATATAGTCGAACCCTTCATTATCGACATCAAGTAGATCCAGTGCATGGTCGGCAACAAATTGAGTGACAGCGCCATCATGTTTGACCTCGGCATAATCACGAACACGGCGAAGTAAGCGGTTAGCTATCCGTGGCGTTCCTCGAGACCGTCGTGCAATCTCGAATGCACCTTCTGCATCGATCTCCAATCCCATCACTTGTGCTGAGCGCGTTACAATCGTGCTTAGATCTTTAATGTTATAAAATTCGAGTCGAAGTGGAATACCAAAGCGTGCACGCAAAGGAGATGTTAAAGCCCCCGCACGTGTGGTCGCTCCGACTAAGGTAAAGGGGGGTAAATCGAGTTTGATAGACCGTGCTGCAGGCCCCTCACCTATCATGATATCCAGTTGGTAGTCTTCCATTGCTGGATACAAGATCTCTTCCACTACGGGGCTTAAACGATGAATTTCATCGATAAATAACACATCACCGGATTCTAAATTAGTGAGTAATGCCGCCAAATCGCCGGCTTTTTCAAGTACAGGACCTGAGGTGGATTTAATATTCACCCCCATCTCATTGGCAACAATCATCGCTAATGTCGTTTTGCCTAGCCCTGGCGGGCCGTAGATCAACATATGATCTAAAGCCTCATTACGATTTTTTGCCGCCTGAATAAAAACCTTAAGCTGAGCACGGGTGTCATCTTGCCCTGTATATTCATCAAGTAATTTAGGCCGCATTGCCCTATCAACAACATCATCTTGTCCTTGAAGTTGCGGCTGGATGAGTCTGTCTGCCTCAATCATTATTATTCCTTATCGCAGCTTTCATCTTAATTATCATCACTCTTCAATCAAAGCATCGATTTTAGGGCGGCTTTGATCAGCGTTTCTGAATCCATACCCTCTTTATAGGCAGCGGAAACCGATTTACTCGCCTGTGGTGGTTTGTAACCCAAAGAGATCAAAGCAGAAATGGCATCCTCCTCGGCGCTATTAACCGTAGGAGCGGGTGAATAATTAGATTGCAGTACAAATTCGCGTTCTGAGCCTGCCGAGGCTTCCATCAGACTCTTCAACTTATCGCGCATTTCGACCAATAAACGCTCGGCGGTTTTCTTACCGACGCCGGGTAATTTCACTAAGGTCACAATATCATCACGCTCTACGCAACCCACAAATTCTCCAGCTGTCATGCCAGATAAAATGGTTAGCGCTAATTTAGGACCAACGCCATTGGTCCTGATCAGTAAGCGAAATAACGCCCTTTCCTGCTTAGTGATAAAACCATAGAGTAACTGCGCATCTTCACGTACCACAAAGTGGGTGTAGACCATAGTTTCATGATTGATCTCAGGCAACTCATAAAAACTGGTGAGTGGCATTTGTAACTCATAACCTACACCATTGACATCAATCAGTATTTCGGGTGCTTGTTTTTCAACGAGCACACCACGTAAACGACCTATCATCTGTACCGTCCGTATGTTCTTGCCGTTGCCCGGCCGCTCAATGCAATTAAACTCTGGCTGGTGTGATAATGACACACAGCAACACCGAGTGCATCTGCGGCATCTGCCTGAGGTGCAGCAGGCAATTTCAGCAGTTGCTGGATCATATGCTGTATTTGTTCCTTTTTTGCTCGCCCAGTGCCCACTACTGCACTTTTAATCTGTGTTGCACTGTACTCGGCTACAGGTAAATTTGCCACTGTCGCCGCTACAATTGCCGCCCCTCTTGCTTGCCCAAGTTTTAGGGCTGAGTCAGCATTCTTGGCCATAAATACCCTTTCAATTGCAAATTCATCTGGTTGATACTGACGAATAATCTCAGTGATCCCATCAAAAATTTGCTTAAGCCTGCCAGGAAGCTCTTCAGACGAAGTACGAATGCAGCCACTGCCGAGGTAAATTTGGTGTCGCCCCTGACACTGGATAACGCCGTAGCCTGTGATCCGTGAACCTGGGTCAACACCGAGAATAATTGCCATTGTGTACCTTATGTGATCCAGAGAACATGCAAAATTGCACAGTTAACGATGCAACTGGAGAAATTAACTTAAGCTTTCCATCACTTCATCGGAAATCTCAGCGTTGTGATACACCTCTTGCACATCATCATGCTCTTCTAGGGTATCGATAAGACGCATAAATTTTTCGGCTGTCTCTAGATCAAGCTCAGCTTTGGTAGAAGCTATCATTGCAATTTCGGCATTATCAGCCACAAAACCTGCGGCATCGAGAGCATCTTTTACCGCGTAGAAATCAGTGGGATCGGTGAACACATCAATTGCTGCGTCATCATAACTCACGACATCCTCGGCGCCCGCTTCAAGCGCCGCTTCCATCAATGCATCTTCATCGATCCCAGGCGCGTAGGATAACACCCCACGCTTAGTGAACAGATAAGAAACCGAACCATCAGTGCCTAAGTTACCACCTGATTTACTAAAGGCATTACGTACACCGCTAACCGTACGATTACGATTATCGGTCATAGTTTCAACCATCACTGCCGTGCCACCCGGACCATAACCTTCATAGAGAATGGTTTCGAGTTGCTGGCCTTCTAATTCACCGGCGCCGCGTTTAATCGCACGCTCAACCGTATCGCGGGTCATATTGCCACCGAGGGCTTTATCAATGGCGACACGTAATCGTGGATTGGAGTCGGGATCAGAGCCTCCCTCACGGGCTGCAACGGTTAATTCGCGAATGAATTTAGTAAAGAGTTTACCGCGTTTAGCATCCTGTGCCGCTTTGCGGTGCTTAATGTTGGCCCATTTACTGTGACCTGCCATGTGAAGTCTCCTCTAGTTAGGTATCATCTAGGTGTCGTCGCATAGCTTATCAATAGCCGAATGTGTAATAAGTCAGATTTAACGGCTTTTAGCAAAAGAATGAAACTCACTACACAGATATTGACACGGGCATTGATAAGAAATGAGATGACGAGTTGATAAAAACAGACCGAGGCTTGCGCCTCGGTTTTCGATATTACTTAGGAAAATTACTCTTCCGTTTTAGTGGCTTTCTCAACCACAGCAATGCCAAGCTCGGCTAGCTGCTGCGGATTGGCAAATCCTGGTGCATTGGTCAGCGGACAAGCGGCAGTGGTTGTTTTAGGGAACGCCATCACATCACGGATGGAGCTTGCGCCCGTCATCAACATGATGATGCGATCTAAACCAAACGCCAAACCTGCATGTGGTGGTGTGCCGTAACGCAGCGCTTCTAACAGGAAGCCGAACTTCTCTTTAGCTTCATCGTCAGTAATGCCGAGTATACGGAATACCGCAGACTGCATTTCTTGGTTGTGAATACGCACTGAACCACCGCCTAATTCGCAGCCGTTTAAGACCATATCGTAGGCATCGGAAACGCGATTAGCTGGATTGGCTTCAAGTTCTGCCGCCGTTACGCCGCGCGGCGCGGTAAACGGATGGTGAACCGCGTGGAAGTTGCCGTTGATTTTCTCAAACATTGGGAAGTCAACTACCCACAGTGGACGCCATTCGCCTTGCAATAAGCTGAAATCTTCGCCGGCTTTAAGACGCAGTGCGCCCATAGATTCAGCAACCACTGTCGCTTGGTCGGCACCAAATAGAATGATGTCGCCGGTTTGCGCTGCCGTGCGGCTCACGATTTCATTGACTATGCTTTCGTTTAAGAACTTCAGCACAGGTGATTGAATGCCCTCTAAGCCAAGGCTTAGGTCATTAATCTTCATCCACGCTAAGCCTTTAGCACCATAGATGCCAACAAACTTAGTATAATCATCGATTTGCTTACGAGACAGTGCTGCGCCGCCTGGAATACGCAGTGCAGCAACACGGCCTTCTTCATCGTTGGCAGGACCAGAGAATACCGCAAATTCGACTTCTTTGAGCAAATCAGCAATGTCCACCAGCTCTAATGGGTTACGTAAATCTGGCTTATCTGAACCGAAACGACGCATGGCTTCGTTGTAGGTCATGCGCGGAAACTCGCCGAGATCGACATTCAGCATTTCAAGGAACAAACCGCGCATCATTTCTTCGGTCTTCGCCATCACTTGCTCAGAGCTCATGAAAGACGTTTCGATATCGATTTGGGTGAATTCAGGTTGGCGGTCGGCACGTAAATCTTCATCACGGAAGCATTTTACGATTTGATAGTAACGATCAAAGCCTGACATCATCAGCAACTGTTTAAACAGCTGTGGCGATTGTGGCAAAGCAAAGAACTGACCTTTATAAGTACGGCTTGGTACTAAATAATCGCGGGCACCCTCTGGGGTTGCCTTAGTCAGGATCGGGGTTTCTATGTCTAAGAAACCGTTTGAGTCGAGGAAACGACGTACAGAACTGGTCACTTTAGCGCGGAACATTAAACGCTGCGCCATCTCTGGGCGACGTAAATCTAAGTAACGATACTTAAGGCGTTGTTCTTCGCTGTTGTTCTGGTAGTTATCCATGCTTAATGGCAGAGGATCGGCAGCGTTGATAATGGTCAAGGCTTTACCTAATACTTCAATTTCACCCGTCTTCATTTGACCATTAACTTGGCTATCTGGACGAGCGCGAACGACACCTTTTACCTGAACACAGAACTCGGCGCGCAGTGTGCTGGCCACAGCAAACACCTCTGGCAAGTCTGGATCATAAACCACTTGGACGAGACCTTCTCTGTCTCTTAAATCTAAAAAGACAACGCCACCCAAATCACGGCTACGATTAACCCAACCTACCAAGGTAACTTCTTGTCCAACGTGAGACTTATTGACGTCTCCACAATAATGACTGCGCATCTAACTCTATCCTTTATCCGGAAACCGGTGCTTTGGAAATAATCAAAACGAGATAAAAGCGGCATTATAGTCAAATAATACCGATTACCAAAGTACTTCACTCTTAGGCGGTGAAGTATCAAACAGTTTTACGCCCTTGACTAGAGGCGAACACATTATCTGTGCATAAGCGTTCAAAAAAACGTCAAGAGATACGGTAGCAGCGTCCCCCATAGCTCTTTGCCAAATACATTAACTGATCGGCCTTTTTCAATAATCCTATCGCTGTATCACCATCTCGGGGGTAAAGCACTACACCCATGCTCACGGCAACCATCACATTTTCATCTTCTATCGCAAGTGGCGTGGAGAGGGACTGCAAAATGTTATCAGCAACTTGGGTAGCAGCATCGAGATCTTGCACACGATTTAATAGGATCACGAACTCATCGCCACCAAATCGTGCAACTGTATCTGAATTACGCACCGTTTTGACCAAGATTTGCGCAAATTGTACGAGTAACGCATCTCCAATCGGGTGACCATACCGATCATTAATTTGCTTAAATTCATCTAAGTCAATAAATAACAGAGCAAAGTATGCTTGATCTCGCTGGTGTGATAATAGCGCCTGAGCTAAGCGGTCATCTAGCAAAGCACGATTAGGTAATTGGGTCAGTGCATCATGGCTTGCAACGTATTGCAGCCGTTTCTCCGCTGAAATACGCCGTGTGATCTCAAGATTTAAACGTCGATTAGCGGCTAACACAGCAACCATAACAATTGATAAAATAGCAGCACTGAATAGTAGATAGCGGATCCATTGCAGGTAATGACCATTATCCGTTGAAACAGCAAATGAGACCCAGTGGGAATATATCTGCTGCTGACGTTGGCTATCGATGAGAGCTAACGCTTTATTGATAAGTGGCACTAGGGCCTCATATTTAGGATAAACCCCAATATGACTATGTTGATCGGCTAAATCACTCAGCAGTGACATTTTGAGAGAGGGAAATTCCCCGCCCTTAAGCTCAGAGGCAAGTGTTATCACTTTATCAATAAACACTTCCGCATGACCATTGGCCACCGCAGCAAGCCCTGCTTCGGTATCCGTCACTAGCACTAATTTAAGTGATGGCTGTAATGCCATCAATTGCGCAACCAAATGGTAACCTTCAACCACGGCGACCCTTTGTCCGGCTAACTGAGCAATATTAAACACTGAAACCTGTTCTAGTTGAGAGACGAGCCCCCAAGGGGACGGCCAGTATGCGTCGCTAAATGTTAAGCGTTGCCGCCGCTCCGCAGTTTGGGCAACACTGCCTGCAAGGGCTATTTCTCCTTTTTGCAGGGCTTGAATTAAACCATGCCAGTCATCGAAGGCAACGGGGGTGAGATTAAGGTGTAATTCCTCTTTGAGCAGCCGCGCAATATCGCTATTAATACCCGCAAACTCTCCCTGATCATCCATAAACTCCATTGGTGCCCAATGTTTGAGGTAACCCATTCGCACTTCGCCTAAACTCTCGATATAAGTTTGCTCTGCGGCAGTTAAATTAACGCGATTGCGCTCCGTTTGATTAAAGATATGATCCTGAGGATTTAGCATCCATTTGTGCTCAACATCTGCAAACTCTTTGGGGCTGATACTGTTAAAACCATTTTCAATCCGCTGCGTAAGCCCAGGATCATCACTGCGAGTGAGCACATAGATGTCGGTCGAAAACGCTAGATCGGGGTATTGATTAAAGTCAGACCACCCATTATTGAGCAATAGGTAATGGGATGCCCAGGCCCCTGCGGCAACAAACCCAACAATTTCACCTGCTCTTGCCCCTGCGACCATAGCATCCATAGTGTCATAATAGCGTAGAGACACGTCAGGCAAAGCCTGTCGAAGTGACACTAGATAAGGTGCTGTAGGTACAACACCGATCCGTTTGCCCTTTAATTGGGACACATCTTGTAATTGCTGCTGATAGATAAACAGTCGGCTCTTTACCGTATAGAGGTGCCAAGCTCGGGTAAGTCCGGTTTTTAAGTCATCACTCTCTGGATAACCAATATGTGCATCCGCTAAACCACGGCGTACATCATCGACACTGGCATTCATATCTCCGGAAATAAAATCAATATCGATGCCCGTTTTTTCTGACCACAATTGCCACATATCCACATACAAACCATGGGGTAAGCCATCAACACCGAGGTCAACAAAGGGTTCAACGCCCAGTTGCATGGAAATCACCAGCCCAGACTTTTGTCTATGGATCCCCAACCAACGCCGTTCAGTCTGTTGTATAAACTTAGGATCGAGTGCCATAAAACCGCGATTAATCCTATCAAGCAACGCTTGATTGCCTTTAACTGTCGCGGGGACAAACTGCATTGTTTTAATTTTTATACGAGCTGTATTTGGAAAATTAGCCGAAATATCTTGGGATGATGCGGGATCTTTCAAATAACCTTCTAGTCCGGCAAATACCACTATCTCTGCGGATGCCACCCCAGCCAGTAATTTTTCACGACTCTCATAGCGTTTGAAAACTAATTTAGACTCAATATGTTGTAACTGCGCTTCATGGGATGAACCCGCTACAACACCGATTTGATAAGGCACTAATTCGTTAATTGATTTTTTATTACGTAACGACTTGTGTAAATAAAGATAAGTGTCAACGTCGGCAATGGGAGTAGCAAAATCAAATAACTGTTCTCTTTGAGCTGTGATCCCCATACCAAGATGAGCTTGTGCCTTGCCTTCTTGCAACTGAGTGAGAGATTCGTTCCAGTGGCGAGCCACAAACACAACTTCTGTATGGGTTTGTTTAGCCCACTCTTTCCACAGATCAACCAGCAATCCCGTGGGTTCTCCATCGTTATCCACATATTGATAGGGAAAGCTATCTTCCCCCATCACAACCACAAGTGGCTCAGTAGATGTATGACTGGCCTGTGATGTTATGCTCCAAAACCAGCAAAACAAGATCACCATTAAGTGGATCACTAACTTCAAGTTGGGTCCCTAGTACTTGATGTACGTGTAACAATTTTGTTATTTGTTGCTTATTAGACAAAAATTTATCGCAAATTACTAGCCTAAGACTTGCTGCTAATCAATCTGATTCGTTAAAATGCTGGGTTGAATTTCCGAGATAATCCCAGATGAACACTTCTCAAGACACTATCTACGCTCAACCAAACGAACACATTAGCGATTTCCAGTTTGATCAGCGCGTCGCTGGCGTATTCAGTGATATGATCCGCCGCTCTGTGCCTGGATATACGCAAATTATCAATACCCTAGGTGATTTTGCGGATCGTTTCGTCAAACCCAATACACAAGTCTATGATTTGGGTTGTTCTTTAGGTGCTGCAACCTTAAGTATTCGCCGTCAAATCCAAGGCCGTCAATGCCGTATTATCGCCGTAGATAACAGCGAATCTATGCTATCACGTTGCCAAGAAAATCTAAGCGCGTACGTGAGTAATACCGACGTAGATCTTATCTGCGGTGATATTCGCGATATTGAGATTCAAAATGCTTCGATGGTGGTGCTTAACTTTACTTTGCAATTTTTACCGCCAGAAGATAGAGATGCCCTCATTGCCAAGATTTATCAAGGCCTCAATTCAGGTGGTATTTTAGTGTTATCTGAAAAAATTCGCTTCGAGGATGCACCAATCCAAGCCCTGCTCGAAGAGCAGCATTTAGATTTCAAACGAGCCAATGGCTACAGCGAACTTGAGATCAGCCAGAAACGCAGTGCACTGGAAAATGTGATGAAGCCTGACACCTTGAACATGCATCAACAACGACTCACCAGCCAAGGCTTTAGTCACTTTAGTCTTTGGTTCCAATGTTTTAATTTTGCTTCTATGGTGGCCATCAAGTGATTAGTTTTAGCTCGTTTTACCAACAAATCGCCGATTCAAATTTACAACACTGGCTCGAGACCCTGCCAAGCATTTTAGGTAACTGGCAACGGGAGCATAAACACGGTAATTTGCCCAAGTGGGAAAAGGTGCTCAACAAGCTGCACTATCCGGCACCAGACCAAGTGGATTTTGTCGATAGCGTGACCGTTGGCAGCGGCGAGCAACTCAGTTCTGGCGAGAAAGAGAAGCTAGAGAATCTACTGCGCCTGTTTATGCCTTGGCGCAAAGGGCCCTTCCACATTCACGGCATTCATATCGATACCGAATGGCGCAGCGATTGGAAATGGGATCGCGTTAAGCAGCATATTTCCCCATTGAAAAACCGTACAGTGCTCGATGTAGGTTGTGGCAGTGGTTACCATATGTGGCGCATGTTGGGCGCAGGGGCTAAACGCGTAGTGGGCATCGACCCTTCTCCGTTGTTTTTATGTCAGTTTGAAGCGGTAAAACGTTTAGCGGGCGCCCATCATCCCGTGCACCTTTTGCCATTGGGTATTGAAGAATTACCACCGCTGGATGCATTCGACACGGTTTTCTCTATGGGCGTCTTGTATCACAGACGTTCGCCTATCGATCATTTACTGCAATTGCGTGATCAGTTACGTACTGGCGGTGAACTCGTGCTAGAAACCTTGGTCATAGATGGCGACGAAAATGCCGTACTCGTGCCCCAAGATAGATATGGCAAAATGAATAATGTATGGTTTATTCCGTCCGTTGCCGCACTCATGTTGTGGTTAAAAAAGTGCGACTTTACCGAGATACACTGTGTCGACACCGATGTCACTGCTTTGGCAGAGCAACGCCGTACCAACTGGATGCCAAATGAGTCACTGGTTGAATATCTCGATCCCACTGATCTCACTAAAACAATTGAGGGTTATCCAGCGCCTAAGCGTGCCACTATCATTGCGGTAAAAAACCAGCCTAACCAAGAAACTGTTAATGGTTAAACTCACATTACTTACACTGGGATTATTGTCTAGCGGATTCATTTATGCCGCGCCAAGCCCTGTACCATTACTCGTTGAGCAATGTCTACGCTTACCTAGGATTGATTTAGCCGTTGCATTTACCGAGGAAAAGCCGCCATTAACAATTGCGCAGCAGGCATTGATCTTAGAGCAGCAAACTATTGGGCTTAATAATATCAATGATAGAGTGAATTATTACCGCGGTTTTAAGCTCTCCGCTGACGAGCGCGAGGGGTTATTACAATGCCAATTACGCCTTGCCGACACATTGTCGGAACTCGTTAATCAAACTGAATTCCATCAGCTAACCAATGCATTAACACAAGGCAATCGGGAGCAGATGCTGCTAAGCGGTAAGTTGCAATCACTAATAGACACTCAGTTATCAATAACCGAAAAAGCAAAACTACATACGGCTCAAGCGACGATAAGCCAAGGGTTAGCGAGTCAACAGTTTAGTCTCGATATCCATGACGCAAAATGCGAGCTGATAACTGAAAATCAAACAGACGCAATGCTTGCACTACATGAGGAAGACGCTGTAGATACACAACAGCGTCATTTCTCAGGTACGGTAGCCAGCTATTTACTCAAACAAGAAAATCCTCAATGCCGTCAGCAAGTCTGGCAAGCCTATCAAGGTCGTGCAAGTCAGCGTAATCGTGATGCATTAAGCCAGATCGCGAAGCTACGCCAACAAACAGCAAGGGCCGCAGGCTTTCCCGATCACGCTAGTTTCAGTCTCAGCACACAATTATTGTCATCACCTGCACTTGTTAAGGCATTTCTCGATACTCAAACTCACGCAGTAGAGATAGCCCCTTGGGATCTTGGGCAAATATTGCCCCAAAAGGCATTTGCACAAGGTCCAGAATTACAAACAGCACACACATTGACCCAAAGCTTTGCCTATCTACAACAATGGGGGCTCAATTTTGAGCCTATTGAAACGATAAACATCCAAGAACCCTCACACCAAATCTTTAGGGTTTACCACCAGCGCAGATTATTGGGTGAACTCTATATTTCCTATAATGTTGCACGCCAAAGTCATCAGCAGCAAACTCTGCGTCAAAGCGTTATAGGGCAACAATTTGGTCAACAAGCCTTAGAACTCAAACCACAACTCAGTACCCACAAAGATATTGAACAATTTACCCATGCTTTAGCTCAAGCGGTAACATCACTGGCAAAAGGCAGCCACTTTTACCTAAACAATACGCAAGATTCAAGTCAGGATAGTCATCATATTGCCAGCCTCTGGTTAACTGAAATGCTACGAAGCGAACTGTTTCCACACTATGAGCAAACCTATTTAAATGAACGCGAAATTCTCATAAAAGCCTATACAAAGCAGCTCAAGGTATTTCGTGCTAAAGTTGCTCTGAGCTTTTATCAAGCTCAACCTCAGCAAAGCTATGGGGATCTTGCCACCGAGTTTACATACAGTTTTGGACAAGAGTGGTCACAAGTGAACGACTATCAATATAGTTTTAATGCAATTGCCAACGAAGGACCGCTTTACTATCAATCCCTTTGGCAAGAAGCGTTAGCAAAGTTCATCTACCAAATAACAGCCAATCGATCCGATAAACTCAATTTATTTAATCTTCTTGTTGTAAATGAAGACTCTCTGAGCTTAAGCGATCAATTAAGCGCATTTATCGATGGCCCTACCGACCCAACCCACCTTATTCAATATATTGCTGATATGGCGCGACAAGCACCCCACTTAGCACAATAACCTTCAATCTAACACCTCAATTTAATTGAAAAATAGATAAGAAATCGACACTATAGGCTAAATCTATCGCTTTTTTGGGACTATTATGACTCGAGCTAAATCCACACTTGAACAATGGCGTATTTTACAGGCGGTCGTCGATTTTGGTGGCTATGCCCAAGCAGCAGAAAAGCTGAGTAAGAGTCAATCTTCCCTCAATCATGCGGTTGCCAAATTACAGCATCAGTTGGGTATTGAACTACTCGAAGTCAAAGGGCGTAAAGCCTATCTCACACAGCAAGGTGAAGTACTGCTGCGTCGTTCTCGACATGTGACCCAAGCCGTTAACGAGTTAGAGCAACTGGCCAGTAATCTCGAACAAGGCTGGGAGCCCACACTCACTATTGCCCGTGAAATCATTTATCCGATGGAAAGCTTAGTGTGTGCCCTCAATGCATTTCTACCCCACAGCCGTGGCACTCGCATTATCATGTTGGACTCAGTGATTACTGGCACCCAAGAACTTATCGCGCAAAATAAAGTCGATATTGCTATCTGTGCGGGTATTGCACCTAAGAGATATTTAGCAGAACCTCTGTGTGAAGAAGAATTGTATCTGGTATGCCACCCAACGCATCCTTTGGCGGATTTAGGTATAATTGAAGACGATAAACTACTAGCACAACACTTACAGCTAGTGATTAAAGATACAGGCGTACAGTCCAATATTGATATCGGCTGGTTAAAAGCAGAGCAACGTTGGACTGTTTCTAATTTCCACGAAGCAAAAGTGATCTTAAATCGTGGTATTGGGTTTTGCTGGATCCCATCGTTTTTAGTACTTGAGGAATTATCATCGGGTAATTTAGTCCGCTTACATCTCGAAGGTAGTCAAAAACGCCGAATTATGTTGAGTCTTGTGATCCCAAATCGTGATAATCAAGGCCCTGCGTCTAAACTGCTTGCTTCGCTCATTTTACAACATCATGGGATAGGGGTAACGAACACCGGTCAATAGTAAATGGGAAAATTAGCTGTGTAGTAATATTACACGAGAAGCATTGAGATGAAGATACCGTGAAAAATGCTATTTGAGTACAGACTCTGGTGTTTGGCTTACCTTGTCTTATGCAACTAGGGTATTACACATCTGCAGCCAATTCTGCCGCGAATATTGAACTCCACTACAAAGAAGCTAGACGCTTGAAAATGGCTGATTCAATTGTGCAACTGCGGCGTAATAACGGGTTGCAACGCTTTCAACCTTAATATTTGATGAGTCAAAACGGTTCATTGGTGCAGAGTTTGACATCATACTTGCAATATCTGCCGTAGCAGAGTCTGCCGCTAAAGTTGCAGTAGGTAGTTCAATAGGCTCGGTTGTGGTCTCTTTTGTCGCTGATTGAGCTTGTTCATCTACAGAAGTAACAGTGCTAGACGGGGCCTGTGTCTGAGTACTCTGTTTTTGCTCAATGCCTTGCTTTATTCTATCGATAAGCTCTGATATCGGCGTTGTGCTGTCCTGTGGTTGAACAATATTTCCAGAGGCATCAACGTCCCCCTTGACACTAACCGTGTGCGGTTTAATAGGTGGCAACTCCTCAATCTGTGGCTCGGCTTCGATCAAGGTTTGAGTAGTTTCTACATCGATGATCTGTTTCTGACGTTCTTCTGCAAGTAATGCCTTGGCTTCATTCATCTTTTTTAGCGCTTCTGCAGCAACTCGAATATCAGCACTCGATGGATCAACGGGTGCCATAGCTGCCGCATATACTTGCTTCATTTTATTGATTGTTGCCAGAGGATCGCCAGCTACAACGGATACGTCGATTTGAACTTCACCATCAGTAGCATAACGCTGTCCATCAACACCCTTTTCATATTTGAAACTTGGAGTTTGGGCATGCTGTCCTCCCACCGTTGCATGGGCATGTTCATGGGCTTTAACTTCCGCGTCTCGGGCTTTAAGCTCTGCTACTTGAGCACGTTGTTGCTCTGCAATCTCTTTTTGAACCTCTTGGGTTTGATCTTGTATTTGTTTTGCTGCTTGTTCATCCGCTTGTTGTTTTGAAGCTTCAGTTTGTTTCGTTTGCTCTTTATCACTGCCATTCGTAAAAATTGCGGCTAGAGCTTGTTGCCTATTCTCCTCAGTCTTAGCATCATTGTCTGGGTTAGGAGCTGTTTCTGAAACGGCTGGTTTGCCAAAAATCTCAATGAATTGAACCTCAGGGATGCTTTGTTTTGAGACATTCTGTGCTTGGCCATCAATTTGCTCAACCTGGGTGTAAAAACCAGTACTATCAGCATTATCCGTAGTAACTGTATTTGTTGTGGTAGCTGAAGTTGTCACCTGTCTACTTGAATATTCAGCATCACTGGCGTTAGGTACTTTAGAGTTAAATGGCATCCCCTCCATACCGGAATAAACATGCGAGCCAGTTATTTCTGGAGAAGAATTCTGCCCATTAGTTGGTTCCAGCGGTAAAGCGCGGGTGGTACTGCCACCTAAACTAAAAGGTGTCAGACTTGGGTCGAATGAAGGAGCCGTACTAGATAATCCACTTTGTGTAGCAAAGGATGAAAAATCGTTGGTAGAGACTGTTGCTATTTGCCCTTCTCGAACACCACTTATTGAGCGTGGCCCTGTCAATAAACTAAAGCTGGTGGCATCGGCATGCAGGACAGCAAAACTCTGAGAAGAAACAATATCAGTATCTAAAGTCTGATTTACGGTAACTGAAGCATCATTGGTAGTGCCTGAGAAGGGTTTGCTTGATAGCGGAATATTTGCAGCTGTTGTAGTTACAGTAGAACCGCCATGCGCTAGCGCACTAGAAAATGTCGGTTCAAATACTCCACTCGCTTCTATTTTTGAAGAGCTAAGCTTAACAGACTCACTACTTTGTCCATTTGTCCCTTGATAAGTGCGGCTCTGTCCAAACGACTTATCATGCTCCAAAAAAGAAGTGGGTGACGCTCCAACCTTGGATGATAGCGCCACAGCAGACATAGTGTTTACACCTTAATATTGATGATGGTTCCTATCGTCTCTGAATCAGTTTCTATCACTTCAGTAGCGGCCTCTGCTTGCCTTAAAGATTGATTGGCAGAGAGTAACGCCGAGGTTTTATCGGTTTGCGCTACATCTTTAGTCGATTCAGAAGGCGCTGCACTTTGAGCAGGCGTAGGTTTAGCCACATCGATCGTTGCTTGAGTTAACCCAGACTGCGCACTTTGCAAACCTTGTACACCAGATGAATAGGCAGATTGTATTTGCATAACGGTAATCCTGCGGTGGTAATGACTAGAACAATTATTGACCAATAGCCTGCTAAAGTACAGCGTTTATCGGTCTTAGAACCATTTATTCCCCCGCAAAAACTAGCTATTTATCCAAGCCGATTCCCAATCTTTAAATACAGGATTAAAACCCTGCAGTTGCATCTGTTTTATGATTTGTTCAACACTGCGCTCATCACTTATCTCAAACTGATCGAGTTGACTGCCTGGCGCTTGATAGCCGCCCGGCTGCGTCGAACTGCCAGCACTTAACTGAGTTATCCCAAGTGGCAAGAGATTATCCCTCAACTCAGGACTTTCCCTCGTCGACATACTGATATCAAGCTGCTGATTAAAAAGCCTAAACGCACAAATCATTTGCACTAAGCCTAAATCCGATAAAATGACTCTTGGGGTGATCCCGCCAGTACAAGGCCTTAACCTTGGCAGCGAGATACTAAAGCGGGTGCGCCAATATCGCCGTTCTAGATAGTCGAGATGATATCCCATCATTAACGCATCTAAACGCCAATCATCTAGCCCCAGTAATACCCCAAGACCAATTTTATCGACGCCTGCCACCGCAATTCTGTCCGGCGTTTCTAAACGATAGGCAAAGTCCTGTTTTTTACCTCGAGTATGGTGGCTCGCGTAAGTTTCTGGCTGATAGGTTTCTTGATAAATCATGACCGCATCTAAACCTAGCGCGACTAACTGGCGATAATGCTCCTCACTCATTGGCTGAACCTCCATCGCCACATGGCTAAATTGCTGTTTTATCAGTGGCAGCATTTGCTTGAAATAGTCTATGCCGACCTTAGTTTCATGCTCGCCTGATACGAGCAAAATAGAATCAAAACCTCTGCCTTTGATAATGGCTATTTCGGCCATCAACTCCTGTTTATTCAATGTCTTGCGTTTGAGTTTGTTACCTATGCTAAAACCACAGTAATCACATTCATTGGCACACAGGTTTGACAGGTACAAAGGCAAATACAAGCCCAGATTCGCGCCAAATCGCTGCCGTGTCAGCGCCGCTGAACGTTGTGCCATGATTTCGATATAAGGCTCTGCCGCAGGTGATAACAAGGTCAGTAAGCTGCGTAAATCCCCTGCTGGATTCACTAGCGCCCGTTCGACATCTTGGGCTGTGCAAGAATACAAATCGAGTAACAGTTTATCCCGTGGGATGTTGGCAAATTTCGCTACAAAACTCATTGGTTTAAAAATCCTGTCAGTGGACTGGAATGTACGGCGCCCGTTTGCACTCGGCTAAGCCCTGCTTCAAAGGCGCGTTTTCCGCATTGCACAGCTTCTTTAAAACATTCGGCCATCACTATGGGCGAAGCGCTGCTGGCAATAGCGGTGTTCACCAGTACCGCATCGGCGCCCAGTTCCATTGCCCGCGCCGCCTGTGAAGGTGCACCAATGCCGGCGTCGATCACCACAGGCACCCGCGCCTGCTCTATGATGATTTTTAAAAAGCTTTCAGTGACTAAACCTTGATTACTGCCAATCGGGCTCGCCAGAGGCATGACTGCAGCACAGCCCACTTCTTCTAAGCGGTGGCAAAGTACGGGATCGGCATGCACATAGGGTAATACGATAAAACCCTTGTCACAGAGGATTTTGGCCGCTTCTAAGGTTTCAATCGCATCGGGCATCAGATACTTAGGGTCGGGGTGGATTTCGAGCTTGATCCAATGAGTTCCCAGCATTTCATGGGCAAGCTCAGCCGCAAAGACCGCCTCCTTGGCATTTCTCGCCCCCGAAGTGTTAGGCAATAGCCGTACACCCGCTTGCCGTAATGGGCTGAGCAAATCATCTAGCCCCATTTTGAGATCAACTCTTTTCATCGCAACTGTGACTAACTGCGACTTTGAAGCCATTATCGCATCGATCATCACTTGGCTATTACTGAACTTTCCCGTTCCGGTAAATAAACGCGATTCAAACTCCATATCGGCAATCTTTAACATATTAGCCTCCTGCCACTGCGGAAAAAAGTTCTAGTTTATCTTCATGTTGACAGAGAATAGATTGCCAGCGATTGCGTGGAACGACCTCAGCATTCAACACGATAGCGACCGAGTCGAGGGCAATATTTTGCCCGAGTATCACTGCCGCAAGTGAAGTCGGTTCTGTTAGCGACTGCGGGATATTATTTATGTGAATTAAAATCATATCAAATCTCCATACTGTGTAGCTTGCTGTGCATATTGAATGAGGGATGAAGCTCTTTTGAACCACACACATTACAGTGAGGATCCCGCGTTAATGCAGCCGATGTCCATACAAGTGATTTAGCGTCGAACCGCCAAAAATGCCCCAGCAAGGAGTTTTGTGCTTTATCACAATCGCTATCCATACTCAGCAAGAGTTGCATCGCCACCAAGGATTGCATTGATGCCATCACGCCCACGCTCGATCCGAGTACGCCTTGGGTACCGCAACTCTGCGACACTCTTGTCTGTGCGGGGAAAATACACTGATAGCAACCGCCAGAGGGGAGCTGCATTTGATCGACTGCAAACAATTGGCCGCTAAATGCCGCGATCGACGCACTGACTAAGGGCAAAGCAGCTTCGATACAGCAGCGATTAATGGATTGGCGAGTCGCAAAATTATCTGTGCAGTCAAGCACTAGCACTCTTTTGCCCTGTTGTTTTGCCAGTAAAACATCCGCTAATTGATCAGCATGTGTTTCAGCATTAAATGCAGTTTCATGGGCAGTAACAGTGCAATGCGGCGCTAAGTTATTGAGTTTTCGCTTGGCAACTCGCGCCTTATTGAGTCCAATATCGCCATCGTTAAATAACAATTGCCTAGGCAGATTTGATACTTCAACCTTATCCATATCGATTAAGATTAAGTTGCCAACACCTGCACAGGCCAAATATTGCGCCGCCAATTGCCCTAAGCCGCCAAGACCGATAATCGCGACACAGGCATCGGCCAATTGCAATTGCCCTGCCTCACCCACTTCTGGCAATAAGACTTGTCGAGAATAACGCATGAAATCGGCATCGCTGAGTGTTTTGCCACTGACAGTCTCACCATTATAAAGCTGTTTATTTGTGCTCATATTTGGCATGCACTTAGCTCCCAAGCTTGGCTCAACTCTGCAAACGCAGTGGTCGGTTCCGGAGCCTCGGTTATTGCACGCACCACAGCAATATTGTCAACCCCAGTGGTTTTCACCTTTGCGAGATTATCTAAGTCGATGCCGCCAATAGCGACTAAGGGATAATGGTCTTGGAGTAACGCCACATAATGTTTAAGTTTTGCTAATCCTTGAGGCGTAGAAGGCATTTGCTTAGTCGTGGTTGGGAATATATGCCCAAGGGCGATATAGGATGGCGAGTATTGATGCGCCAATAGCAACTCGAAATAACTGTGGCTCGATATCCCAAGTGCAAGTCCCGCCACTTGAATGGCAGCTAAGTCGGTAACTGCGAGATCTTCTTGGCCTAGATGTACGCCAAAGGCATGATGCTTTATCGCTAACTGCCAGTGATCATTAATAAAAAGCTGAGCATTAAAATGCTTACCTAAGGCAATTGCGGTTTGAATTTGTGCCTCTAATTCAGCTTTAACTAATTCCGAGTCAACTAGCTCAGATCCAACTTGCTTTGCATCAGCTAACTCAGTGATGTCGGTTTTTATTCTTAGCTGCACGGTTTTAACGCCCGCAGCTAACAAGTTTTCAAGCATGGCTAGGCTATTCACCACAGGATAAACACCGAGATCGGCATGGAGCACTTTAAAACCGCGCGATGGAGTAACGAATGGCTGTGTCGAGGCCGTATTCACCAGAACCGTTTCAGGTAAGCCACGACCAGCATGGCTGACTTGGTCGATGTTATTGCGATTACACAGACTTATCTTGGCATAGCGAGACACATCATTAGGCCAACCTGTGCGAGCCAGTGGCCCAGGACCTTGCCCTAGGCCAATAGCTGCGCTTAGGCCTTGACTCACATAGGCTTTCGCGACAACCACCGCATCTTGCAACACAAAACCCTGCGCTAAAACGGCGGCAATTGCCGATGATAAAGTGCAACCACTGCCATGGTTATGATAAGTATTGACCCGCGGGCTTGATAACCAGAAGCGTCCATTTTGATGCAGCTCAGAGCTCGCGTGCACTTGTCGGCAAACCAGATAATCCTCAGCAAGCTCAAGATCCCAGCCCCAGCCGTTGCCATCATGAGCATTAGCATGAGTGTTATCGCGAGTTTTAGCATAAGTGCCATCAAGAATATCAGTGCAACCAAAGCTCACATCGCCCCCTTTGGCGAGCACACTGCAATCAATACTCTGGGATAAAGCCTGTGCCGCAGTAGCGAACTGCGCTTTAGTTGAAACATCACTTTTAGTTAACCGCTCAAGTTCGAGCACGTTAGGCGTGATAAGCTCAATCAGGCCCTTGAAAGGCGTGAAATCTAAAGCCAGTTTGGCAGTGCTTTTATCGGCTAACGCATCACCACAACTGGCGACCATCACAGGATCGACAATCACAGGCACAAATGGATATAGGGTTTTAAAACTCGCGATCCAATCTGCCAGCAATACCACCTGATTCTGATTAGCCAGTAAACCGATTTTGATCGCCTGTGGTGGCAAATCTGAGAGTAAAGTTCTTAACTGAGCCAGTAACATGGCCTCACTTACGGATTCAACTAAGGTGACCGCCACTGAGCTTTGCGCCGTCACTGTAGTGATCGCGCTGCAACCATAACAACCCAAATCCTGAATTGTCGCTAAGTCCGCCTGAATACCGGCACCGCCGCCGCTGTCTGAACCCGCTATGGTCCAAACAAACGCGGGACGCTCGGTATTTATGGCCGATTTATCCCCATGAATACCCAGCATAATTAGGCTTCCTCAGCTTCAGCGACAAGCTTGTCTTTCACCTGATAGATCTCGGCGCCCGAGGCGGCAAATTGCGCCGATTTTAGCGCCATTGCCGCTTCCAACTCATGTTGCGTCTTAATCGTAACTTGCATTGTTACTGGTATTGTAGCTTGCATCGCTTGGGCAGCTGCTTCAACTAGCTCCGACTTCGTATCAGCCGCCTCTAAACCTGCAGCATAGGCGCGCACATCTTGGGTGATTTTCATCGAGCAGAATTTAGGACCGCACATAGAGCAAAAATGAGCGACCTTGGCCGATTCCTGCGGTAAGGACTCATCGTGGTAAGCCCGTGCAGTGTCAGGATCGAGCCCTAAGTTATATTGATCTTCCCAGCGGAATTCAAACCGCGCCTTTGCCAGCGCATTATCGCGAATTTGCGCACTCGGATGACCTTTTGCCACATCAGCGGCATGGGCGGCAATCTTGTAAGCAATCAAACCTTGCTTAACATCTTGTTTATTCGGTAATCCTAAGTGTTCCTTTGGCGTGACGTAACACAACATGGCACAGCCGTACCATGCGATCATGGTCGCACCTATGCCGGAGGTGAAATGATCATACCCCGGTGCGATATCGGTAATTTGTGGGCCAAGCGTATAAAACGGCGCCTCGTCGCAGTGAGCTAACTGCTTGTCCATATTCTCTTTAATGAGCTGCATCGGAATATGTCCCGGCCCTTCGATAATGGTTTGTACGTCGTATTCCCACGCGATTTTAACTAGCTCACCTAAGGTTTCAAGCTCTGCAAACTGGGCGGCATCATTGGCGTCGGCAATCGATCCAGGACGCATACCGTCACCTAAAGACAGGGATACATCGTAGGCGACGCAAAGCTCACAGATCTCACGGAAATGGCTGTAGAGGAAGTTTTCCTTGTGGTGACTCAAGCACCATTTCGCCATGATCGAACCGCCGCGGGAGACAATCCCGGTGACGCGTTTAGCCGTCATCGGCACATAACGCAGTAATACGCCAGCATGAATGGTAAAGTAATCAACCCCTTGCTCAGCTTGTTCTATCAAAGTATCGCGGAACACTTCCCAGGTTAAATCCTCTGCCACGCCGTTCACTTTCTCCAGTGCTTGATAAATCGGCACAGTGCCGATGGGCACTGGTGAATTGCGGATGATCCATTCGCGGGTTTCGTGGATATAACGACCCGTGGATAAATCCATTACCGTATCGGCGCCCCAACGGGTTGACCAGACGAGCTTTTCCACTTCTTCTTCGATGGAAGACGTCACCGCAGAGTTACCAATATTGGCGTTCACTTTCACCAGAAAGTTACGGCCGATAATCATAGGCTCAGCTTCGGGATGATTGATATTCAATGGAATAATTGCGCGGCCACGGGCGACTTCGGAGCGGACAAATTCAGCGGTAATCGGTTCGCCGACTACAGCGCCAAAGGCCTCGCCCTTAGCTTTACGGTTGAGGATCTCATCCTGCACCTGCGCGAGAGCCATATTCTCGCGGATCGCCACATATTCCATTTCGGGAGTGATAATTCCTTGACGGGCATAGTGTAATTGGCTGACACGTTTGCCCTGCAATGCTCTGCGTGGGCGAACAATTGCACTCGAACCCGCCTCGAAACGTTGATGATCCAAACCGTCGTCTGCGAGTCTTTGTTGGGTAAAATCGGAGGTCGCGCAGTGTAATTGCTCTGTGTCGTTGCGGGCTAGAATCCAGTTTTGTCTTAATTTACCAAGGCCTAGACGCACATTGATGTCAGCCTCAGGATCGGAATAAGGTCCAGCGCAATCGTACACGCGGATTGGCGGATTTTTTTCCATGATAGGCGTACCACCGACAAGCGTGTCAGTCTGCAGAATTTGCCGCATACCAACGCGTATATCGGCACTGGAACCTTCAAGATAAATCTTTTGTGAATTAGGATGTTGCAGCGGCGCTAACGTATCGATAAAGGCTTGAGCCTGCGCGCGAGTTTCGCGGCGACTTGGCGCCTTAGGCACGGTTGATTGACTAGACTCAGTCGATTTATTAGGGATTGTCGATTCTGGCGCTGTGATTTCTATCGCATTGGCAGCTACAGCTGGGTTTGGGTTTGAACTGGACATAAGCAATCTCACGTTAAAAAATGGAGTTACTTGTCTGGAGAATTGAGTTGTTGATAGCAGAGCATGGCATTCAATTTTTGTGGCCAAAGCTGGCTTTAAAAATTGAGTTACCCTGCTCAATAACAATTAAATCTAAACATTTAGGCTTGAAGCACTGCTGAGTAAACAGGTGTTAAAGCCGTCCATTTTCACGATTTAATGTGTGTTATTACGCTTGTTTCCTTCGCAGGTATTAACCTGATCAGGTTCAACGGATCCCGAATAAACGGTCTCAGCCAAGAGGCACTCCGACAAGATGAGTGCGCAGTATAGACAGAAGCGGCAGCAACAAACAAGGGAAAAAGCAATTTAAAAATCAGGATACAGTCAAAACAAAAGAACTATAACAATTTGTTTTTAAATGATTTAATTAGTAAATATAATATACATCTTACTTTGTGTGAAAATAAATCATTTCAAAAGATCGCTATTTATAGGGCTTTAGCATCATTTTATTTAATCGAGATTGGATGGCATCATCAATAGCTTGATTGATTTTTTTGCCACTGCAGTCAAATGGGAAGCCTAAATTTTCGGCGTAAGGATTAACTTGAGTGCCGACTTGTACCACTCGATAACAAGTATCACCCTTACGAACAATACGATTTGGATCTATGGGTAAATCTAAACTCGTTGGGCCACTAAAATCATCGGCGTTAGGGACAAATAACACTTCCATCTCTGGGCTCATTTCGCTCATATTCGATTTCCGTGTGAATTTATCCGCCTGTTCAATCACGAGATCATCGAGCGCTTGTTCTCGCTGACGTTCAAAATATTGCTGGGTGAATAAACTCATGCTTGAGCTTGTCGCCATTGTGCTTTCACCTTTTTCTACAGGCGAACTTTTAGCGCCAAGCTGCGGCTTAATTTCTGTGGCATCAAACGTATTCGTAGGCTTTTTTGCAGTCGCTCCAGCGGGTTCTACTTCACTAATGGCACTCGACTGAGTGATGTCCGGTTTAACAGTATCTGGCTTCACTTTTTCCGGCACTACTTTTTCAGAGACGGCGTTTTCAGGCATGATTTTTTCAAGCATTGGTTGAGGCTTAACTGGAATTTGAGGTGTGGGAACAGGTATAGGCGCAACAGAACTTGTCGCCTCGGCCTTTATCTCAGTTTCAGGTGCAGCGGTTTCGGCCTTCTCTACTGCGGGAGCATAAATAAAATAAGCTTTGAGCGCAGTCACTTTAGGGCCACGACTGTCTGTTGTCGTAAATCCAAACGGATTTAACTGTGGCCGCCACAATAAGTAGATCAGTGAAAATAAACACACATGCACTATGAGTACAAAAAACAGCAGGCTAAAACCTTTATAATGAAACGCTTGGCGAGCACGCAAAAATCCCCAGATCCCCAGCCCGAGAGCACTAGACTGTTCAGCTTTTGATCTCTGTTGAGTTTGAATGTCAGATTGAGCTTGGGTCGGGTTGTAAAGCTGAACCGATAAAGGGCTAGCGTCACAGTTCAATACTGACAGCTCCACATCGGCAGCTAATGCTGGCTCCAAGGGATAGTCAAGGTTACTAAGATGATGGTCGAACGCGATAACGGCTTCATCTTCCGATAACGTTGCTGAAATAAAAAAAGCACTATCAGCATCTCCAATACCTGCCGAGGTAGGACAAGTTGCAAATAAAGGCATATTTTCGGGCTGAGGTTGAAAAGGCAAAATCCATCCTTAGGTTTTATGTAATATAAATCGATATTGAGATGACGCTGATCAACTTGAATCGATTGCTCTTTATGTTGATATTAGTGACTTGCGAGTGTTCAACGCAAATTAGAGGAGACAAACAGGGCAAAGTTCAACACTTATGCAACAAAGCTCAATGCTTACTTCAGCGCAAAGTGCCACAACAAATTTCAAGCTGATTTTGCCTCGCAGCCAAATCAATACTCTGTAAGATACAAGTTATAGAGATAAACAAGACTGGGAATTTAGATACTATTTAGAGCGAAGTTAAACGGTTTCTAAATCTATAAGTGGCTCAAGCGGATAAAAGATGAATGTACAAGCTAACTTAGATTAAAAGTCCGCGTAAAAATCTAAAAGGTCAGCGTGAAAAAATCTTCACTATATTTAAGCTTACAATTGTACGCTGAAATATGGTGATTTATTTTCCTAACTGATAGACTCAGTCATTATCGTTTGCGGGTGTATATCTACCATGTCGAGTCAAAGTGTTATCAAACAACAAAATACAGCACAAAACGAGGCTAAATATGGGCTGTACAGTGTCAAAGAAGAGATTGCTAACAGTGTATCCCATGGCCTAGGCGTCATCGCAGGAATTGTGGCATTAGTACTGATGTTACTAAAAGGGCAAGATCACCTAACGCTGATCCAACTTACGGGTGTTGCCATTTATGGTGCAAGTATCATAGTGCTTTTTCTATGCTCTACCTTATACCATAGTGTCACCCATTCAGGCTGGAAGCATAAACTTAAGATCGCCGATCACTGTGCGATTTACTGTTTGATTGCAGGCACTTATACGCCTTTGATGTTGATCAGCTTGCAGGGCACACAATCGACGGTAATTTTGACGGCAATCTGGTCATTGGCTCTCGGCGGTATTTTATTTAAAACTCTGTTTATTCATAAGTTCAAAAAGCTAAGTCTAGTGCTGTATCTTGCAATGGGTTGGCTATGCGTGACTATCATAGGTGATTTAACCTCATCTATGTCAGAGCTTGGATTTAACTTATTGATCTTAGGCGGACTATTCTACACCTTAGGCGTAATTTTCTATGTGGGTAAATGGATTCCCTTTAACCATGCGATTTGGCATCTGTTTGTATTGGGAGGCGCAATGAGCCATTTTTTTTGCATTTACTTAACTGTTATTTAAATACGGATGTTCAAGCAGATAAATCTTATCCTCTAAGGAGTCCAAACGCTTTGCTGAGTGCTCAATTACGGATATTGAGCGCTGTAAATAATGATGTTAATTCTGTTGCTTGATTTTCATAGCCCGCCTGTTGCCAAAGGGCAATAATACACTCCGCAGTGCAAAGCCCTCCCTCCAGCTGATTGCGCCTTAATACAAAGGCGGAGCCACTTTCCCTATACGGACCAGCGGGGGCATTTGAACGAAAACCTACGGTTTTGAATCCTGTGGCACCCTCGTAACCGTAGGTTTTCGTTTGATAGCCGTTAATCCCTGTATTTGAGGTTCGGCTGCATTCGGCCGGTAAAAGCGTTGAATTTAGCCACAAAACCTATAACACATTGATAATATGTAGGAATATCAATATTCTTTTTCCACCTGACGTTGGTCGAATCGATGCTTCTCCTTGGCCTGCAGGGTCTTGTGGAAGAACCGACAAATTTGCCAAGTTTGCTCGTTTAGGGGCTGGCAACGATTTCTGCATTTGCAGCCAGACGATCAAAACACATCCATTAAATCGTTATAGCGAACTTTGAAGCTGTTTAAACTGCCCTTGGATCACTGCTTTTTCCTGAAGAATCACCTTATTCTCATCGGTCAGAAATGCCACTTTATCCTGGGCGGTTTTCAGTTCGGCTTTGGTGGTCTCCAGTGCGTGGGATAACACGGCCACTTGCTTATCGACATCTGCTTTCTGAGTGGTGAGCGCGGCCATGTTTTCCGACAATTGCTCATTTTTATGCTGGTATTCCCGGCACCTTGTCACGGCTTCTTCATACTCGTGTTCCAGGTTCTGGATATCTTCCATCTTTGCGTTCAAGTCGCTATTTAGCGCCGCATTGGCCCGTTTTAATTCATCGGCATTTCGTTGTAACTGCGCGTTGATGTCGAATAGCTCGGACGCTCTCGACTCAGTCTGTGCGAGCCGGTGTTGCAGATCCTGAATCTGATCATTTAACCCCTGGTTAACTATACGGAACTGTTCGCGCTCCTGCTGGCGGTCTTCGGCAGTGCGCTGCTGGTAATGTTCGAAATGATCGCGAATATCCCGGTTTTCTTGCCTGAGTTCACTGACACTCTCCTTCAAGTCGTTGGCTCGCGTAAGAGCTTCGTCCCGCTGAGACTCGGCCTTTGCCAGCCTGACGCGTGCGTCTTCCAGGGACTTGTCTTGCAGGCTTTTTTCCTCGGTAATTCGTGCTATCTGGTTCTCAAGGTCCCGTTGTCGGGCAGTAAGTTGCGCGATGGTGTTGTTGGCATAGGTCAACTCTGTGCGGAGTTCTTCCTTTAAAGTCTCGAATTCCTGGCGAGCTTGTTCGATACGGTGGTCGGCCATCTGCTGTACCCGCTCATGCAGGGACTTTACCACCTCGATGAGGTCGTTCGGCAGTCCACTGACATCGGCCGCCTCCCCATTGTCTGACCGCCAACGCTTGAGCAATGGCGCGATGGTGCTTTTGCTGCCGGTGCCCAGATGCTCGCGCACCCTATCCACCGTGGGTTCCTGGCCATGTGTTTTAATGACTTCAGCTGCTTTAGCGATATCGTGATAAGTGACTCCGGCACGGGCCATGGTGATTCCTCTCGGATTATTTAGTAACATATTACATAACACGTAATATAACATTGTATATGTGTTTTTCAAGATCGCTTGAATTCAAGATACTAACCACCGATAATCTACCTTATCGTAGGTTAATGGATCTTGACGTAAATTTTCGACTTGTAACGCCGGTACATAGCCGCCTTTTGAGCGACATCGAAGGAAATCCTATTCATGAACAACAAACCGCCAAAACCGGCTAGCAACTTGCCATTACGTAATGAGGAATCGACCCTGATTGAACGTCAGGAAGCCGAATCATTGCGGCACTACCTCCAGGCAGCGACGTCCGACAACACGCGCAAAGCCTACCGCTCGACCATTCGCCAATTTGAAAAATGGGGTGGTCGCCTGCCCTCGGATCGGGATACTGTCGTGCGTTACCTGCTGGCCAGAGCCGAATCGCTCAACCCCCGGACCCTGGATCTGCACCTGACCGCCATTAGCCAATGGCACCATTACCAAGGGCTCATCGATCCGGTAAGCGATCCGTTGGTCCGCAAAACCATGGAAGGCGTTCGTCGTACTCAAGGCCAACCCAAACGCAAAGCCAAGGCATTACGTTTGGAGCACATTGCCCAGATGGTGAATCACTTGCGGCAACTGCCTGACACCAAAAAGAAACAGCGGGATATCGCGCTGGTGTTGACCGGCTTTTTTGGCGCCTTTCGTCGTAGCGAATTGGTGGCCATTCAAATCGGTGATCTGGTGTGGGAACCAGAAGGACTTCTCATCCGGCTGTCTCGTTCCAAGACCGATCAACAAGCCATGGGCTTAGTGCGAGCATTACCTTTCGGTGCACCAGGCTGCTGTCCTGCTATGGCCATGAAGAACTGGATAGAATTGGCTGATATCAATGAAGGTCCGGTTTTTCGTCCCGTTAACCGTTGGGATAAGGTTCAACCCAAAGCACTGAATCCCGGTGGCATTAATCAATTACTCAAGACTCTGGGGAACGCCTGTCAGTTCGATTTCGTGCCGGACTTGAGCAGCCATAGCTTTCGGCGTGGCCTCTCTACATCGGCAGCGAGGGAAAAAATCGACTTTGAGTTTATTAAGAAACAAGGCGGCTGGAAGAGCGACGCTACCGTATGGGAGTACATCGAAGAAGGACAGCAATTCACCAATAATGCCTCATTTATCCTCCTAGAAAAGTTGCAAGCGCTTATAGACAGTCAACTACAATGAAAAGCTGCCTTTGTAGAGATAGGGTAATGATCACAACAAATACTTTAGTGAACCCATGGCACGGCTCAGTAGCGATAACACCAGGTATCGGTGCGTTCCTTGGCGAGTCAGGAGACAATAAGCCCCATAAACATTGGGCGCATCAAATCGCGATCGGTTTAGATGCAAACGTTGAAGTCATTTCCAGCGAAACACGGCACAAAGAAAAGGGGTTATGGATACCGGCTGGAGTTACTCATCAATTGATAATGGCCGAGGTACTGTGTATTTATATCGATCCAACCCATGATATTTGCAAAGCCTTGCTGCCTCACATAAAAAATCCGTTGATGCAACCCATTGGGACACTCCGTGAGGAATTCAATACGGCGTGTTTATCTCGCTTTACTGCCACGGAAAACCTTTCATTCGAACTGGAGGCTTTCGAGCGTCACTACCGGCACGATCAAACATCTGATCCAAAGAGCAGATTGAGCCACATTTTAAAAGCATTACATGCCGAAGCCATGGATGGGCGATCAATCTCTAGAGCCGAGTTGGCAAAGAAAGTTCGTCTTTCCCCAAGTCGTTTTTCCCACTGGTTTTCCGAAAGCACCGGCTTACCTTTACGCAGCTATAAAAAGTGGTTAAAACTATTAACGGGGTTTGAGTTATCACGCCAAATGTCACTCACTGATGCGGCAATTGCATCGGGATTTTCCGATCAGGCCCATTTCTGCCGGTCTGTTACCGAGGCTTTTGGTGTTTCCCCGGCAGTTATTCAACGGCTTTTGTCAGAATAAACAGCACTTTCGTTCAATGTGGCTACGTGTAAACATGAGATGCTGAACACTCTCAATCAGCGAGGAGTGTTAAAATGATTCGTAGCATAACGTGGTTGGTTAGGCTCCTGTATTTGCCGTTGTTTTTGCTCGTCGGAAATGGCGTCGCTATCTATCTTGTTGCCGAGGGTTACAACCAAGGTTGGCTGGTATTTTTGATCTTGGTATTTATAGGAATTTCCTTCGCCACCGAAAAACTGACACCCTATGATCGTGCGTTTAATGAACCGCAACAAGATCAGCGACGCGATCTGCTTCACGCCTTTATGAACGAGTCACTTAATGTTATTGGCGTTGCTGTACTCCCGTTATTTGGTGGCTTGCTGGTCTTGGCACCGATATGGCCTTCCGGGTGGCCGCTGGCTTTCCAGTTACTTTTGGCGATCCTCATTTCTGATGTTGGCATCACCCTGGCGCATTTTGCCAGTCATCGCCTCTCTTCACTGTGGCGCCTTCATGCCGTTCATCACAGCGTAAAACGGCTATACGGTTTTAATGGTCTTATGAAACATCCATTGCATCAATTGATAGAAACCGTCGCAGGAACGACACCATTGCTCTTTGTAGGAGTGCCACAAAATGTCCTGATGTTGTTGGTGGTTGCAGTAGTGCTTCAGTTACTATTGCAGCACTCGAACGTGGCGTATTTTACTGGACCGCTGAGGAGGGTTCTCGCAATCAACGCGGTGCATCGTTTCCACCACTTAAATACGGCAGAAGAAGGCGATGTGAACTTCGGGCTTTTTACCACCTTGACGGATCGCTTGTTGGGAACGGCTTATTTTGACTCTGAACGAACGATCGGTACTAAAGATCTTGGTATCGCTTCAACGCCGAATTATCCAGCTGACTATTGGCAACAGTTGATGCAGCCTTTTCGACGGGACAAGACATGAGGTTATTTAGTAATTGATAAATCCGAGAACACGCTCCACATGCCACAGCGGGAGCGTGTTCTCCACTTACCTCATTCCTTTGTTGTTTTCATGGTCGCTGTTATCGCCTTCATCATGAACTTGATGATTCCTACTACCTATGGTACTCACAATAAAAATACATACCCCTATGAATATCGCTGTATCAGCCAGATTGAATGCTGGCCAATGAGAATAGCTCCAGTGAAAATCAAGAAAGTCCACTACCGATCCACGCCATACACGATCAACCAGGTTGCCCAATGCACCACCAAGCAGCATCGAATAGCTCGCCGCTTCAAGCCGGGTTGGACGCCGCCGCATTGTCCAAACCAACCAAACCGATACGCCAGAGGCTAATGCAATAAAGAAATAGCGTTGCCAGCCACCAGCATCAGCTAGCAAGCTGAATGCAGCCCCAGGATTCATCATGTGTACAATATTAAGAATTGAGTTAATCTCCACGCGCTCACCGTACTCTATCGTACGCTCAACGGCATACTTACTCGCCTGGTCCATCAGTAATATCAAACCGGAAAGACACAGCCAACCACAAAAGGTGTTTGTCGGGTTAGAGTTCGCCATGAAGTTAATTTTCTTTTCCTCCAATCGGTAGCGCTTGCTCGACAGGGGTGACGTATACCCAACCGGATATGTTGGGTCCGATTTTCCCGGTTTTGCGTATGATAGCCGTCACCTCATCCACCTGATTGTCATCACAGACCAGAGATAATTGTACTTCTGAGATAACCACGCCAGCTTCGGCAGAATAGGCCAATTCCCGCTCCCCGAGGGGCTTCAAAGTACCCTTGATGTCGAGTAGCGATAGGTTTTTGTAACCCGCGTCACGCAGTGCGTCGATGACATCAGCGGACCGAACGTGATGTATAAAAGCGGTAATTTGTTTCATGTGAATACTCCAAAAAAGTGTCGTCATTGCTGTTGGATGGATCGCGACAATCGGTTGGGTGCCGCGATCCTGAGGGTGTCACTGAGCGATCGGATCGCCGTTGTCATCAATCTCTTTTGGCTTTCGCCAAGCCAGTCGATAAAGGCCGGGAAGTACCAATAGAGTGAGTAACGTGGATGAGATAATGCCGCCGATGACTACCGTGGCCAGTGGTCTTTGGACTTCTGCTCCAGTGCTGGTGTTGAGTGCCATCGGCAAGAAGCCTAATGCAGCCACCAGAGCGACCATCAAAATCGGCCGCAATCTCAACATGGCGCCGCCCTGAATCGCCTGCTCGACGGATTCACCCCGATTGAGCTCATCTCGAAAGGCCGACACCATCATGACCCCCGTCAGTACAGAAACCCCGCATAAGGTAATAAACCCAACGCCGGCTGTGATCGAGAGGGGAATATCTCTTAACCACAAGGCGATAACGCCACCGGTCAGCGCCAGCGGTACGCCACTGAAGACCAATGCCGCATCTTTTGCCGAACCAAAGGTCATCATCAACAGTGCAAAAATCATCACCAAAGTGACGGGGACAAGCAGGCTTAACCGCTGCGAGGCCGATTGCAGTTGCTCAAAGGTGCCTCCATACTCCAGCCAATAGCCGGGCGGCAATTTCACCTGCTGCGCAACTTTGCCCTGAACTTCAGCCACAAAACCACCCAAATCACGACCGCGAACGTTCGCGCTGACAACCAGTCGCCGCTTGCCGTTTTCGCGAGAGATCTGATTAGGTCCAGGGGCCAGCGTGAGACTGGCCACTTCCCGCAGCGGTACGTAGCCGCCCTCTGGCAGCGGTATCGGCAAACGTTCCAACGCGCGCAAGTCGCCCCTTATGCCCTCGGCCACTCGCACCACTATCGAAAACCGCTGGTCGCCCTCAAAGATCAGGCCGGCCTCTTCACCACCCGTGGCGGCGGCGACTACGTCCTGCACATCGGCGACATTCAAGCCATAGCGATACATGGCTGAACGGTCGGCATTAATGGACAGAATAGGCAAGCCGGACACCTGCTCGACCTTAACCTCTTCGGCGCCCTCAATACCGTTCAATACCGCCGCGATTTCGCCGCCCGATTTAAGCAGTTGCGTCAAATCGTCACCAAACACCTTGATCCCGAGATCGGAACGCACACCTGAAATCAACTCGTTGAAGCGAAGTTGGATCGGCTGGCTGATCTCATAGGCATTTCCCGGCAACAACGTCAGTTTCTCACCAATTTCTTCTAACAGCTGCGCTTTGGTTTTATCAGAATCGGGCCATTCACTGCGATCCTTGAGCATGACATAGCCATCGGAAATGTTGGGTCCCATGGGGTCACTGGCAACTTCGGCCGTGCCGACGCGTGCGAAGTAGGTTTTGACTTCACGGATTTCCAGCACCGCTTTTTCCAATTGAAACTGCATATCCAGAGATTGAGTGAGACTGGTACCCGGTATTCGCAGCGCCTGGATGGCAATATCGCCCTCATCCAGATTCGGGATAAATTCCGTACCCATCCGCGTTGCCAGTGCGCCGACCAAAACCACAAAGATCAGGGCCGCAGACAATACGAGTACGCGAAATTTGAGTGCCCACGCCAAAACCGGGGCGTAAAACCGTTTGGAGTGGCGAACAATAAAATTGTCCTTCTCCTCGATATGCCCCGTCATAAACAGCGCCACGGCGGCAGGGACGAAGGTGAGTGACAGCACCAACGCAGACAGCAAGGCCATGATTACCGCCATGGCCATGGGCGTAAACATTTTGCCTTCCACGCCCGTCAAAGCCAGGATGGGTAAGTTCACCAGAATCACCACTAACACGCTGATCAGACTTGGTGTAAATACCTCGCGGGTGGCCGCAAACACCGTCTGAAGGCGCTCGTCCAGTTTTAAGGTACGCCCAAGATGGTGTTGCCGCCCGGCCAAGCGCAAGATACAGTTTTCGACAATGATCACCGCGCCATCCACAATCAAGCCAAAATCGAGTGCGCCCAAACTCATCAGATTGGCACTGACCTTGGTTTGCACCATGCCTGTCATCAACATCAACATTGACAAAGGGATCACCATTGCGGTGAGTAAGGCCGCCCGGACATTGCCGAGCATGACCAGGAGCACGACGACAACCAAAATCGCGCCTTCGACCAGGTTGGTCTGTACCGTGGAAATGGTTTTATCGACCAGTACTGTACGGTTATAAACCGGCTCTGCAACCACGCCTTCGGGCAGTGTTTTGTTGATCTCCAGCAACTTGGCCGACACCGCTTGGGAAACCGTCCGGCTGTTGCCGCCCAGTAGCATGACGGCGGTACCCAAGACCGTCTCCTCGCCATCGAGCGTCGCAGCACCGGTGCGCAATTCCTTGCCGAATCCCACCTCGGCCACGTCAGCCACGGTTATGGGTAGGCCGTCACGACGGGCGACGATGATTTTTTCGATCGCCGGGATGTCAGCTACCTGTCCGGGGGCACGAATCAGGTATTGTTCGCCATTTTTTTCGATATATCCGGCACCGATGTTGGCGTTGTTTTTCTCCAATGCCGCCACCAGATCATCGAAGCTGAGCTGGTAGGCCAGCAGTTTTGACGGTTCTGGGGTGACGTGGAACTGCTTTTCAAAGCCGCCAATGGTATTGACTTCGGTAACACCTGGAACCAGGCGCAATTGCGGACGTATCACCCAATCCTGCAAGGTGCGTAAGGCCGTCGCATCATACGGCTCACCATTTTCCATCAAGGCGCCCGGTTTCGCATGCACCGCATAGTGAAAGATTTCACCGAGGCCTGTGGCAACGGGTCCCATCGCCGGATCGATTCCCGAAGGCATCTCGCTTTTCGCCTGCTGCAAGCGCTCGTTGATAAGATTGCGGGCAAAGTAAATGTCCGTGCCTTTTTCAAACACCACGGTCACCTGAGACAGGGCATAGCGTGATATCGAACGGGTACTCTCAACATAGGGCAACCCCGTGATCGCCAGTTCTACCAGGTAGGTAATGCGTTGCTCCACTTCCAGCGGTGAGTAGCCTGGGGCTTCTGTATTGATTTGCACCTGGACATTGGTGATATCGGGTACCGCGTCAATGGGTAGCTGCTGATAGTTCCAGACACCCAGGGCGCCCGTTACCAGCACCAGAAACATCACCAGCCAGCGGCGTGCGATGGAAAATTGAATGAGTTTATCGATCATCACACACTCCTTCGTTGAGCGGCGATAGAATGCTGCTCCGGCCGATGGAATCCAGAATGTCTTTCAGGGAGCTATTAATCATCATCGCCAACCTCCCCTTTACCCAATTCCGCTTTCAAAATAAAACTGTTTTTGCTGACATACACTTCATCTGCGGACAGACCTGCCACCACTTCGGTTAGCTCACCGTCGGTTCGCCCCAAAGTCACTGTACGTGCTTCAAAACCTTCCTCACCCCGAACAAAAACGACAGGGTTATCCTCGACGATTTGCAAGGCTTCGTTGCGGATCACCATTGGAGCGGCTATTTCGGCGCGGGTGATTTGCGCGTTGACAAAGAGACCGGGTTTCCAAATGCCATTCGGGTTGTCGATCAAAGCGCGCGCCATAATGGCCTGATTACCAGTTTGGCCAAGCGGCGCAATATAGATGATTTTTCCCTCTGCGATATGGGTCGAATCGAGACTGAGAATGCGAACCCGCTGGCCTAATTCAACCTGAGCAACATCCTTGGGAAAAACCGACAGCTCCACCCAAACCGTTGAGAAATCCTGTACTACCAACAACGGGATATCCGTAGTGTGCTCGCCAGCGTTTGCATTCCGCTGGGTAACGGCACCATTGAGTGCGGATACTATCGAATAGGTTTTCAGACTTTCATTCGCTTCCACAGTCACCAGGGGTTCGCCTTTGCGAACCGGATCACCAACACTTTTTTTAACTTCCCGAATAACGCCGTCGAAGCGTGCCGTTACCGACTGTACACGCTCTGCGTTGGTGGCGACGACGCCATATACTGGCAAAACATCGCGGATGGTGCCCGAGGTAACGGTTGCCAGCGTAATGCCGGCATGTTTTATCTGCTCCTGGGTCAGCTCGACGTGGCCTTCTTCACCGTGCTCTTCCTCTTCTCCGTGACCCGTCTCGGCGAAAGTTTGTCCAGACAACAGGGTGATCGCAAAGCAACACGTAATTAGACGGATAAATGATTTTTTTAACTGGGTATTTGATTTCATTGTGGGGTTCCTGAAAATGTGTTGTCTTCGCCATACTGTGTCAAGGCCAAGGGCTCTGCTGTTAGCTGCTCAATTTCTGCACCATAGGTTAAGGCGGCTGCGGCCGCTTCGATCTGGGTGCGCCTGGCGCTCAATAATTCCTGCCGCGCGCTGACATAGTCGAGATACCCGTAGCGACCGCGTTGATAGGCCGCCTGAGTTTCTACCAGGGCCTGCTCAAGGGCGGGAATGATGGCGGTGCGCAGTGCCTCTACCGCGACAATGGCTTGTTTGCGGTTGTGAAAAGCCCGGAACAGTTGCGTGTGTAGATCCAGCAGCATTACATCGCGCTCTGCCAACACCTGATTTTTTTCGGCCAACGCGGTCGAAACGGCGCCGACATTTCGCTTGCCGGAAAACAACGGCATGCTGAAACCCGCTACCAACGCGGTGTCATCGGTTTCCTGCAAGCGACGAACCCCCACCGACCAACTGATATCGGCACTGGATTGGGTTTGAGCAAGGCGTATTTCTGCTTCTTTGAGGCGGGACTCTGCTGCGAATACTTCTATCGCAGGATTTTTTTCAACTTTGGCGTACAACAGGTCGAATGCCACGTCCTCGCCAAACTGGAATAGATCACCTTCCACTTTGTCAAAGTCCGGTGAGGTTACCCCCCACAGGGCAGACAACGACACTTTCAAATAAGCAAGCCGTTGCTGCTCCGAAAGCAAAGCGAGCTTCGCTTGCTCGGCAGCGGCCTGTGCCCGTTTGACTTCCGCCTCGGGTGTCGCTCCCGCCGTAGCCCGCTTTTTCACAATGCGTAAGCTCTCGCTCGCCAACTGGGCGGCCTCGCCAGCCAGGGTGACCTGCTCCTGTGCCGCTAGCACATCGACGTAACGGCGGGTGACTTCGCCCAATAAGGCCAAGGATTCCACCTGTCGGCTGGCATTGAGCACCGACCGACTGTGGGAGATTACGCCTTGCCGTGCCGCGCGCTTATCCCCCATTTCGATGACCGAAGACAGCGCAATGGTGAGTTCAGCACCACCTGCACCGCTGAAGTCCCCAGTGCCCCCGACATTTTCAGCGTCAAATCCCAGCTCATACGCCGGTCTTAACCCGGCTGTTTCGGCCTGCCCTTGAAGGGCTGCGTAGCGGTAGGGAAAAACTTTCAAAGACGGGTTTTGTGACAGGGAGCGCTGCACCGCATTGGTCAGCGTGATCGTTGAGTCCCCAGGCTCGGCGCTAAGCCCCGACGAAGAAATGAAAAATAATAAACTGAACAGAATACATCGGCTTTTGATATTCCTCCGCCCCAAAGCGCCAGAACCCGGCGCAGTACGTATTGATAGCATATGGTAGATCCTACTTATTTAAGATAATTCAAACCGCGCGTTGCAACGATAACGGCAACACAGAAAAAACATAATCGGTAAAATCAGGCGATTGGAGGGCGGTACAGCGACGAGGATGGGGCCTCGGGAATGAGGGCTTGAGAGTCGTTATGCAACGAATGTTTATGCAAAAAGTTTGGGTGAGTCAGGTTACCGGATAAATAGACATGGCAATGGCAGCCATGGTGATGGCAATGAAACAGGCAGTCAGTGGACATATTCTGATCAGTGGGATCAGTAGCGGTCGAGCTATCCAGTACTCCCGATGATGAGCCATCGATGAAATCAGAGGAATAAGGGGCTGTATCCGAATAATTAATGGGATGCACGTCAGCCATCGCTGTCACTGATTGCAGTGCAATCAAGAGTAACAGCAGATAAGACAGTGCTTTTCGACTCATAAACCGAACATAACCCCAATGAAATGGAATAAACTGCGAAGCAGTCCACCCTTGATTACGGATTCAATCCCCGATTGTCCCAGCGCCTTTCGTTTACCTGTTATCCGCTTATCAAAGCGAGCCAGGTCGAGGATTTTTATTGGCGAGTTATCAAAAAAAGACCATTGCTTGTTGTTCATATTGTGCTCGGCTCAGGACTTGAGCTGCAAGATACGGCGCGCACCATTCAACACAATCAAACCGATGATAAGGCCAATCACCAAGTCTGGATAACGTGAGCCCGTCCAGGCCACCAATCCACCGGCAAGGATCACCCCTAGATTGGCAATCACGTCATTGGCGGAGAAAATCCAGCTGGCTTTCATATGGGCGCCGCTATCCCGGCTTTTGGCAATCAACAGCAGACAGGTCACATTGGCCGCCAAGGCAACAAGCCCGAAGCTCATCATCAAAGTGGAAACCGGTTCACTACCCAATACTAATCGCCTTACCACCTCGCCCAAAGCGCCCAAGGCGAGAATGATCTGAAGCCAACCGGAAAAATGGGCTGCACGCAACTTCATCCGCACACTGTGCCCTACGGCATACAGCGCCACGCCGTAGACGGCGGCATCAGCGAACATATCCAGGGAGTCCGCAATCAAACCAGTGGATTGCGCCCACCAGCCGACAGTAATTTCAATGACAAACATGATGCCATTGATTGCCAGTAGCCACTTGAGAATGCCAGCTTCTCTTTCTGCCTCCTGTTTTGCAGACGCCTGCGCACGGGCGATGGACTCGCTGGCGACGGGCATTGTACTGACAAGTCTCGCGCCCAGACCGACTGATTGCATTCTTTTTTTAATAAGGTCAGCGTTATCACCATGGTAGACACTCACCTTGCGCTTGGGGGTATCGAATTCCAATGTGACTTTAGGATGCACACTGTCCAACGCCATACGGATCATGCCTTCCTCTGAAGGACAGTCCATCTTGGGGACATGATACTCACTAACAAAGCCGCCATGAGAAGCGTCGTGTACTTCGGCAATTTGGGGAGTGTTCTCCGTCGCGTTATTTTGGCAATTGCCACCGCATGTGGTCGTCATAAAAAACCCTTGTTCTATCCAAGGTGGGCAGTTTAAACTCTATAGTTACTATAGAGTCAAGCACAGAGATTGAATAAATGAAGATTGGCGAGCTGGCAAAAAAGACGGATTGCTCGGTGCAAACTATCCGTTACTATGAAAAAGAACAGTTGCTGTGCACGACACAGCGTAGTGACGGCAATTTTCGACTTTACGATGAAGCTGCTGTCGAACAGCTGCTATTTATCAAGCTCTGCCGTAACCTGGATCTCAGTTTGTCCGAGATCCGCCAGCTACTCACATTAAAACGCTCACCGGGTGCGCAATGTGATCAAGTCAATCGCATGATGGATACGCACATTCAACAAGTGGAAACGCGCATTCAGGAGCTGGTTCAGCTGCGCGAGCATTTGAAAGTACTTCGCCGCAGCTGCTCCAGTGAAAGGACGATCGAACAGTGCGGCATCTTGCAAACGTTAACCACTAATCAGCATCAGAAGCGGTAACACTTACGCGCTTGAAATCGGACGCCTGTGTTATCGGCGGTGATGTTGCGCGTTTTGATTTGGATAGTATTAAAAATACCAGGTAAACCAGAAGTACCGAAAGTTGCGCAAGCACGCCTTGCCAGGTGGATTTGACGCCAATCCAGTCAATCTCAAAACTCACAGGTAATGGCGTCATACCGATGATGGCCGCCTCCTGTAATGCCGACACAGCTTTGCCCATCAGGACAAATGCCAGCGCTAGCAGCAAGTAGGTGGTGGCTGAAAAGAATTTGGCGATCGGCAGCTTGACGGAAAAGCGAATCAACACCCACGCCAATATGGCTAACAGCAACAAACCGAGCGCAAAGCCACCACCAACAGAAGAATATTGGGTTGATACCGCCTGCGTTAACAGCGATTGATAAAATAATACGGTTTCAAACACCTCCCGGTAAACCGCCACAAATGCCAACGCCACCAGCCCCCACAAGGTGCCAGACTTAAGTTGGGTATCGACATGTTGCTGAATGTAGGCTTGCCATTGTGCAGCCTGGGTTTTGCTATGCATCCAGATCCCAACATAGAGCAGTACCAACGCGGCCAATAAAGCGGCAATTCCCTCCATGATTTCACGATTGGCACCACTGATCGTGATCAACGATTGAGCGGCGATCCAGGTGGCACCACCGGCAAGTAATGCCGCAATCCAGCCTATGTGGACATATTTAAGCGCATCCCGACGCCCGGTTCTTATCAAAACCGTCGTTAAGGCAATGATAACCAGCAATGCCTCCAGGCCTTCGCGCAACAATATGACCAGACTAGCAGTGAATAAAGTTCCTTCGGACAAGGTGGACTCTGATAACAAACGTTGTGCGTCATCCAACAAATGCCGCGTCTCCGCCATTAGCGCACCCAATTCTCCGTTTACGTCGGGGCGGCTGGTCAATTGTCGTAGTGCCATCATGTTGGACTCGATGGATTGGCGCAGTGCTTTGTCATGCGCATCGAGGCTGTTTTCAATCAGTTCAAAACCGTCCAGATAAGCACTGACGGCGAGTTCACTTGCGGTTGAAAAATCTCCCTTCTGATGCGCTTTTTGGGCGGCTTGAAGTCGATTCCATGTGATTGCCAAGGGATCTTGGGATGCCTTGAATAATGCCGAGGGGTTAGCGCGTAAACTCTCCAAAGCTTGTAGGGTTATATCAGGGCGTGCTGCTGCCAGTTGCAGTGGGTTGTGATTAATCAGCTGCAGTTTGGTAATATTCAAATCATTGTGAGTAGGTTCGCTGGATTGAAAAGCGAGTCCACCGACATAGAATGCCATTGACCAACGCTCTTGCTCCGTTAGTTGTTGAAAAGATGGCATGGCGGTGTCGTCAATGCCATTGGTAATGGCGTCGTATAAACCCAAAATTGATCGATTTAATGCCCGCTCTTTATCGGTAAAGTCCGTGGGTGCGGGATCGAGTTGTGCTGCCAGCACTCCGTCACCTTGACCAGATACTCCATGGCAAGATCCGCAGTTAGTCTCAAATACCGGCCGGATTTTTTCTTGAGGTAATATCCGTTCCGGCAGGGATAAATGTGGCATCAATCCCAACAATGTGCCGCGTAGGCTGGCACTCATTTGACGGATCTCATCAACACCTTTCTTATCATGGATGGCCCTCTGCAATGCCATTGCTTGCACTGCGAGTGACTCTGCATCAGCAGTGGCGGCCAGCGAGCTCTTGCTAACAATCAGTTGTGAAAACTCCACCATCTCCTGATATTCATTGTCATTAATTACCTGACCGTTTTTCACCGCTTCGGCATAATCAACGCCTATGTATTCAGCGAGCTGTGCCAGTTGCCGGAGTTGAGTAACGTTGTCTGGGATCTCAGCTTCATTCGCCCCGGCAGATAGAGAAAGTGGCAGCATCAGAAATATGATGGCATGAAGGGTGGCTCGTTTCAGGCGTTGCAATCTGCAATCAAACATCTCGGTGTTCTCTTATTCATGAATCGCTAATGATTATTGATCGCAATTGTAAACTCTATAGCCGCTATAGAGTCAAGAGAAGTAAAAATTACAGTCGGTTGGAAACCGTTTTGATAGAGAGGCCTTACCAAGGCTCGCTCCTTAATCTTACAGAGATCATTGAAGGTGGATTGATACTGGAAAATCATCGACTTAACCGGGTGAGTGACATGCAGATTTGCGAGGTCCACTTAACCGCCGCAACAGGTTCCTGTGTCTTTATTGCCCTGTGACAACTGTATCGGCGGGCATGGTACCGAGCCATAGGAACAGTAGACACAGCAGTCACCGAGCTTCGGCTTCAATAAAACATGGCACTGCTCACACTCGTAGAACCACTGACACGCGTCGGTGGGCATGGATTCTGTTTTTTTATGGCCGCATTCGGGACAAGTCAGCACTGACTGCAAAATCACCTCTGGCATCATGGTGTTTCCGTTTTCACGATGGTCGATGGATAACCGGCATGGGTGGTCGCTTCGACCAATCTGTCAGCGTTGGTCAGGGAATCCTCAAAGGTTACTACGGCTTGCTTATGCTCATAACTGACCTCGGCTTTTGTTACGCCTTGGACCTTGGTGAGTGCCTTTTTGACCGTGATCGGGCACATGGCACAGTTCATGGTTGGCAGATCCAGCGTGATGGTTTGTGGCTTGGCCCAGGCCGAGAAGCTGGCGATGGTGAATACGAGACCGAGAATGATTTTCTGCATGGTTAGCTCCAGAGTGTTCATGCGAACAGAGGAATCCAGTAGGTGCTGGTGACGAGCACCAGCGCCACGATTGCAGCGATCCAGAAAACCATTTGCCGCCGTTTCCGAGTTTGCGGCACAGCGCAGACGGTTCCCGGTTCACAGGTATCGACCGGTCGATAAACCTGCCAGCCAGCCCAACCGAGCAACAACATAACAAGCATGATGAATACGGGACGGTAGGGCTCCAATACAGTCAGGTTACCGATCCAGGCCCCGCTGATACCCAGTGACAGGAGCACAAAAGGCCCAACACAACACAGGCTGGCGACGGTGGCAGCGGTAATGCCACCGATGATAGGTAGCCTTGTGTTGGTGAATGACTCTTTTCCTGCCATCGCCGACTCCACTTTATTGACCTAGTGAAATCAGTGTAAGTCCCGTACCAAGGTACGGAGTCAAGTCCAATGCCTTTTATTGACGAGGAGCAGGTTGGAGGGATTCAACAATAGGACATGCCGCATTGTCAGGATTGGTCCGGCACTGTGTGACGAGCTCTTCCAACACCTGTTGCAGGCGGTGTAGATCGTTAATTTTTTCACGCACGCTGGCCAGCTTTGCTTCGGCCAGCTCCTGGACTTCCGAGCAATGCGACTCGCCCAATGACAGCAGGTTGTTGATCTCCTCCAGCGTAAAACCCAGTTCCTGGGCGCGTTTGATGAATAAAATCCGAGCCAAGGTTGCGTTTGGGTAGGTACGGTATCCCTCTGCGGGTTTGGGTGGTTGACGGATCAAACCACGGCGTTCGTAGTAGCGGATGGTTTCGACGTTGACACCTGCTGTCTTGGCCAGCTGGCCAATGGTGTGGTTTTCGTTCATGACCAGAGCGCTCCCAGCGGGACAGCAAAGAGATTGTCACCAAAAGCCGTCGTATGATCGCCATCGTAGAGCAGGACACCGATTTTAAAGCGCTTGCCGGCCACACTTTGAAAGCGTTTCAAGCCGGTAAAATCTTTCGTGCTCAAGGTTGCCGCCGCTTTGACTTCAATGGCAAAACAATCGCCCATGGCGTTTTCAATGATCACATCGACCTCCACCTTGTCCTTGTCACGGTAGTGGTAGAAGTTCAAGGGCTCCTCGATCCACACCGCCTGTTTGCGCAATTCGTTGTAGACGAAGGATTCCAGCACCAACCCAAAATCACCTGGCTGTTTCAGCAGGCGCTCCCGATTGAGGCCCCGCACGGCGCACATCATGCCGGTATCGACCGAGTGCAGTTTGGGTGTTTTCACCAGGCGCTTATATTCGTTGGAATGCCAGGCCGGCAGCTGTTCCACCAAAAACAACTGCTCCAACAACGCCATGTATTTTTTGATGGTCAGTCGATCCAGCCCAAGTTTAGCGCCCAGTTCGGTCAGGTTAACCAGTTTCCCCGCATAAAAGGCGGTGAGTTTGAGTAACTTGGCCATCAGATCGGGGTGATCGATATGGGTCAGATCGCGGATATCCCGCTGGATCAATGTACTGACGTACTGTTGATACCAAGCGGTGCTTCGCCGCTCATTGGCACGTTGCAGAGGCTCGGGGAAACACCCCGTAATCAACCGTTGCAGTAGATGATCCCGCACACGAATGTCCTGAGCCGAAGGCGCTTCCTGGTTCAGTAGTTTGCTTAAAAAGCTGGGGGGTCGTCCATGGATCTCACATTCGGAAAGCGTTGTCAGGCGAACCGACTCCATCCGGCCGGCCAGGGAATCCGATAGCCGGGGCAATAACAAGGCATTGGCAGAACCCGTCAGGAGAAAGCGACCTGCCGTGCGTTGTTCATCCACAGCCTGCTTGATGGAGACGAACAGTTCAGGCAGGCGCTGAACCTCATCGAGCGCAATTCGTTTCGGTGGCAGATTACGGATGAACCCGACGGGATCAGCTTGTGCAATTTCGAATTGGGCCTGATCGTCCAGGGTAATGTATTCCCAGTTTTCAGCGCCCATCTCACCAATCAGCGCCTTCACCAGAGTGGTTTTACCGACTTGGCGCGGCCCCATCACAAAGACCACCGGGGTGTCGCTCAGCGCTTCTTTGACATTGATTTCAGAATAACGTGGGTACATAAAATAAGCGCTCGGCTAATTGATGGTTGAAATTCGTCTATTCGTTATTTTATTATCGTCTATTCGTGATTACAATGCCGTCTGATTGTTAGATACGACAATAGCGACTCACGAATGTAAAAAAATCAATAAAAACAACGCTATAGGAATAGTTGGCGTGACTGAGCCCAAGTGAGAACTCATGACAGCCAAAGAGCAGTTCTTAACCAACCAGCAGCGAAACCAGCCGTTAATGCTGCCACAACGATTTTCCGACGAAGAAATGGTTCGCGATTGGACGCTGAGCCGACGCGATTGCCAGGTGGTCAACAAGTACCGTAAGCAATACCGTCTGGGATTTGCTATCCAACTGTGCGCCATGCGTCTCTATGGCCGGTTTCTTAACCAACTCCATGATCTATCCCCCCGGGTAATCAGCTACCTGAGCAGTCAACTCGACCTCCCGCCCACGCTAACCGTGGACGTGCCCGAGCGGGAAGCGACACTATTGGAGCATCGGAACAACATCCTCAAGTATCTGGGCTTTCAGCGGTTTGATGACAAAGCGGAAGCGGATCTGGACCGCTGGATTGAAGAATATGCTCGCCAGGGGCTGCTGCCGGATGAACTTTTTCACCGGGCAGAGCGCTACCTGCTGCTGAACCGTATTGTATTACCCGGGCCCTCGACCATCGAACGGCAGATCATCCGTATTTGTAACCAGGTTCACACTCAGCTTTTTGAGCAGGTGTTTGATCAGATGTCCCCTGAACTGCGCGGTGCCATCGACGTTCTGTTGCAAACCACAGACGGTAATCAGCGAACCTACTTCAACCAACTCAAAGAGTATCCACCGGCCGCCAAAATCTCATCACTGAAACGCTATTTGGAGCGCTATGACAATCTGGTGGCCACCGGCGTTAATGAATTCGAGGAAAAGGTCATTGATACCGCTTTTCTTCACTACCTGTATCGACTGACCAAGCGCTACAGCGCCAAGGACATGAAACGCTTCAAAGACCACAAGCGCTATGCCCTGATGGTGTGCTTCCTGTTAGAATCCCGCAAGATTCTGCTGGATAACCTGGTCAAAATGCACGATCAGTACATGACGGAACTGTGCCGACAAACCAGAAACAGTCACGACAAAAAGCACAAGGAATTCCGCAAACGCCAGAAGAAAGCTATCGACGCCGTGCTCGATACCACGCATGTTTTGCTGGAATGGCCGGATGAACAGCCGTTGTACAAGAATGACTTATGGCAGCGTATTGACGAGAAACACTTGCTAGCCTCCATTGACGACCTGCACATTTTTAAACGCCTGGAAGAATGCGGCTACTGCGATTTGTTGCTGACCCGTTACCCCAGTTTACGAAAGTATTTTTCCGACTTTATACGGTTACCGTTTGAAGTGGCGAAAGGTTCTGGGCCACTGATAAAAGCCATCCAGTTCGTCCGGCAGTTGGATGACGGCGATCTGAAAAAACTGCCGGAGAATACACCGACTGCGTTCATTCCCCGCGAGCTGCGTCGCAGCCTTAAAGATCAAGCCGGCAACATCAATCGCAATGTTTGGGAAATGGGCCTTGCTCTCGCGATGAAAGATGCGTTGCGTTCCGGCGATTTGTATTTACCACAGAGCAAACAGCATGTGTCGTTCTGGGATCTGACCTTGAACGAGCCCAACTGGGATGAAACCAAACACACCGTCTATACCGAGCTACAGCAGCCTTTGCCACACGAAGTGCGTTCCGCCATTTCAACCCAGTTCCACGAAGCGGTGTCAGCAGCGCAAAAGCGTTTTGGACTGGATAATTTCGCCGAGATACACAATGGCCGGCTGAAACTCAAGCGTGACGACAAGCTGGACGTACCGGATAAAGTCAACCAACTGCAAAAGGTGATCGATGCGCATATGCCCAGCATACGCATCGAGCAATTGCTGATGGAGGTGGATCAAATGACGCATTACAGTCGTCACTTTGTCCCTATCCAACATCACCAGTCACGGCCCAAAAACTTTTACAAAAGCCTGATGGCTGCCATTATTTCACAAGCCACAAACCTGGGCGTCGTGTCCATGAGTAACAGCGTCAATGGCGTTACTGTCGATATGCTAAGGCATATCCTGCAATACTATATTCGCGAAGAAACCCTGATCAACGCCAGTGCTGAAATTGTGAATCAACACCATGAGCTGCCGTTGAGTGCGGTGTATGGCTCCGGTACATTGTCCTCTTCAGATGCGCAACGCTTTAAAATCCGCGCCGACAGCCTGTTGGCTTCATACTATCCCCGCTATTACGGCTACTATGAAAAAGCCATCGGGATCTACACCCACGTATCCGATCAATATTCCGTGTTCAGCACCAAGATCATTTCCTGTAGCCCTCGTGAAGCCCTGTATGTTCTGGACGGTCTGCTGGAAAACAACACAATTCTGAAAATCCGAGAGCACACCACCGATACGCATGGGTACACTGAAATCGTCTTCGCCCTCTGTCATTTGCTCGGCTTCTACTTTATGCCACGCATTCGGGATCTGAAGGATCAGCAGCTATACCGTATCGACAAATCCGTCGATTACGGTGACCTCAACCATTTACTCACGAAAACAGCTGATTTGGCGATTATTGAGGAGCAATGGGAATACATGATGCGGGTGGTCATTTCTCTGAAACAAAAAACTGCGCCAGCACACGTCATCGTTCAACGGTTGACCAACAGTTCACCCTCCGATCGCCTCACCAAGGCCTTTACCAACCTGGGCCGGATCATCAAGACCGAATACATTCTGCGGTACCTAACTGACAAAGACCTGCGCCAAACCGTCCAGCGGCAACTGAATAAAGGGGAATACCGGCACAAACTGCCGCGCTGGATATTCTTTGCGGACCAGGGTGAATTCACCACTGGGGACTATGAGGAAATCATGAACAAGGCCAGCAGCCTCAGCTTTGTATCCAATGCCATTCTGTACTGGAACACGATCAAGATAAATGACGTGGTTGAGCAGCTCCGGCAGCAGGGGGAGGATATCGACGACAAGACCTTATCCCATATCTCGTTATTGCCCTATAAGCATGTGTTGCCCAATGGTACGTACTTTATTGAAGATGAGGGGAAGGGGTGATTATTCGGAAACCTACGGTTACGCGGAGGGCCTGGGAGTCAAAACCGTAGGTTTTCGTTCAAATGCCCCCGCTGGTCCTATACGGCAACTCAATTTTTGCTGCCGATTTCAGATACGGGCTTTGGCGTAGCATCTTTCGCGCTTCCTGCCATGTACCATCGAGGATCACGATTTGCTTTGGTAGCGTTAATGCTGGCTTAATCGACAAATCTTGCTTTACTTTTTCTTCTGCGTCCGCAGGAAATAAAAGCTTAGCCTCTTGGGATGCTAACCTGGTGACTAAGGCTGGATCTGGTGCAGTTCTCGACCAAGGTATACAGATAACACTTTCGGGAAAGGCCGCTATAGCGAGCCGTCCGGTATTATTTGGCCGCACTAATTCACGCTCATGGGTAAGTAAGATAATTTGCATTGTCACCTCCCCTTTAATCGTAAATTTATTCAATATGTTTTTACAAAATGCAATCACAAAAATTTACAGATGAATGAATAATATTCAACCAGTAAGCTATTGTATATATTTAAATAAATTAAATTACTCACGCTATTTTTAATAAAAAATAATTTGGCATCAATCAATTAAACAGCAAAGATAAAGTTAATTAACACTTTGATTTACTTGAGTTTAATAGTTCCTCAACTATCCGTTTTAGTAGATAGGTTTCTCGCTCTATAGATTGGCCTTTATGAGGGTGATTACGCTGAACATCTTCATTATGGGCAATGGCCTGATAGATATTGATCCATTCAGGTCGCATGCCATTTTTAATCTCATGGGCTTCTAGGCTGGGTTTGCCTAATCCCCGCACGCCTAAATAGGTATCTATTTCACATTGGTAACAGTAGGACTCCATATGGACGACATTTGCGTTTTCACGATACCAAGGGCGAAACTCTTCATAGCAGCCAAAGGGAGCTAACACTTGAATCGCAATAGCGCCCGTTTCTTCCCGTAACTCACGGATAAGTCCAGCTTCTACACTCTCACCTTCATCAATTCCACCACCGGGAAGGCTATAGTCGTGGTACTTTTGAGTGTAGAGCAACAGAATATCATCACCGGATAACACTATGGCTCGTGCTGCACGGCGATGAAAAACCCTAGCCGTAAGTAAATTCACAGCCGGATCTTGGGTTGATTTGAGGAGACGCATGCATTGCCCTGTCAGCTAAAAAAGAGCAGCAGCATAAACGAAAAATGACGAAAAGCGGATCAAAAATTGTTGGTTACACCTGTGAGCTCTGAACAAAATTGTCAGTAACTCGGGATGAGAGGCTCATTTACATGTTTAAATTGACTTTTAATCTGTTGATATTGAGCAGGCCAATTATCATACCAATCCATAAAATCGTTAGCCGTCATAGGGACAGCAATTCCATATCCCTGACACATCTGGCACCCGAGTGTGGCAAGTACTCTGCCATGCTCGATGGTTTCAACCCCTTCAGCGATAACCGCCAGATTAAACACACTTGCAAGGCGGATCACACCTTCGACTATCCTTAAATCATCTTGGTCAACTAACATATCACGGACAAAACTTTGATCGATTTTCAGGGTCGATACGGGTAATTGACGTAGATAAGTCAAAGAAGAATAACCTGTACCAAAGTCGTCAAGTGAAAAATGCACGCCAAGGCTGGCACATTCTTTCAAAATACCAATCGCTAGCGTCATATCCTTAATTGCGGCACTTTCGAGAATTTCTAATTCAAGGGAGGATGTGTTCACATCGGGAAAGTCGGCTAAGCTTTGTTTTAAAAAGTCATAAAAGTGATCGGCCAGCAATTGCCTTGCGCTCACATTCACACTGATTTGGATGTTCTTTCCCCCACGATGCCAACGCTGGATTTGTGCTATGGCGGTATTAATCACCCATTCTCCTAATGGGATCTCAAGCTCACTTCCTTCAATATCCGGCAAAAATACGCTGGGAGATAACAGACCACGCTGGGGATGTAACCAACGGATCAATGCTTCAGCACCGATCACTTCTCCAGTGGCCAGATTCACTTTGGGTTGATAAAAAAGCACAAATTCACGCTTTGCAAAGGCAGATTTAAGTTCTTCTAACCATTTCCTTTTGGCAAGCAACTTACGATCGACGTCTGGATCAAACATTTGAAAGCAGTTCTTCCCAGCCGCTTTCGCCATATACATAGCATGGTCGGCATGGCGTAACAGAATATCAGGATCAACATTATCTTCGGGATATAAACTCACCCCAATACTGGCACTTAAGCGCAGATTTTTATCGCCGATTAAGACAGTCTGATCTATTGCGCATAACACTCTCTCAAGGACTTGTGTACATTCTGCCTCTGAACAAATATCAAATAACGCCACAAACTCATCCCCACCAACCCGCGCTAATGTATCTTGCTCACGCATGATCTTAGAAAGATTCTCCACTATCGCGACTAAAAGTTGATCGCCCACATCATGGCCATAATGGTCATTAACAGCTTTAAAACCATCGAGATCGAGAAAACAGACTGCGCATAGCCTGCCATCGCGATTTACCCTCGATATCGCCTGTTTAAACCTATCGAGCAATAATCTACGGTTAGGTAATCCAGTTAACACATCGTAATTCGCCACCCTATCTAATTCAGCGGCGTGGTTTTTAAGATGGGAAATATCCGCTTGAGTACCTGAAATCATCAAGGCACGACCTTTACTGTCCACCTCCACGATGCCGCCTTTGCAAAGAACCCAACAAAGATCACCGGATTTCATTTTGCATCTCACTTCAAGTTCAATACTTGGGGTGAGATGTCGTAAATGTTGCAACACAACCTTTTTCACTTCACGTTGATCTTTGTCATAAACAAATTGAGCCCAGTTTGTGGCTTTGAGCTGCATCTCACCGGTTTGATATCCTAAAATGGCTTCAAATCGTGGGCTCACTTGAACTTCACCCGTAGCCACATTCCAATCCCAGTAACCTTGCTCTGAACCTTGGATGACTCGCTGTAGCTGCGCAGTTTGTGCTGCAAGCTGTTGTTGAAGCAAGCGTGCCTGTGTAATGTCCTGCACAGTGCCGTGTAGTTTAATGATGCACCCTTGTTCATCCCGCGTTGCTTGTCCCCGAGCCTTAATCCAACTGGGTGACGTATAGGCACGGTAAAATTCAGCTTCACACTCATAGGGTTCGCCAGTGTCTAAACACTGGGTTACGGCATGATTGAGTTTTTGCCAACTTTCAGGGGTAAAGAGTGACTGCACCTGTTCAATATCCAGCGCTTGCGGCACTTCTTTTTGTGATAATCCATAGATTTCAAAAACCTGTTCAGACCAAGTATGGGTATTGGTAATGAGATCCCACTCCCAACTCCCAATACCAGATAATTGCTGCGCCTGCCTCAGCCCTGCCTCACTCTTGCGCAGCCGTTCAGCACTTTGCTCCTGCGCCGTAATATCCCTTGCAATCCCAAAGAGACCGCGTATTTCACCTTTAGAATCAACAACTGGGCCCTTTGTCACTTGAAACACGACTAAGCCACTCTTTAGCTGTAAATGTTCCTTATGTGTAGTCACTTTCTTTTCTTTAAGCACTGCCTCATCTTTTTGGTGGATCAAGGCCGCCGAGATGGGTTCAAATAATGCATCATCATTTTGACCGATCACCTCTTGCATTGATTTACCAACAAATGCCGCTGCGCCCTGATTTGCGACCACATAACGGCCTTGTAAATCCTTCACAAAAATAACGTCTGTCGTTTGGGAAACCATAGACTCAAGTAATTGATGATTTAAATCTGATTTACGTATTGAGGCCCTTAAATAGCCACTTAAACCACTAATAATAATGCCATTAACACTTAAACTGACGAATGGCAGCCAACTTAGCATCATATCAAGCGGTGACTTCTCCACATTGAAAACCAAGAAGTACACACAGAGTGTCGAAATTAAGGTGGCTAATAAACCCGGACCAAAACCGCCCATAATTGCACTTAACGATATGGGCAGTGTAAAGAGCAGCAAGAGAAGCCGTACCTGTAATTCGAGGGTTAAATAATGGGCAACCCACAGTGTAAGCAATGGGAAAAGCACGGCAATTCCATAACGAAACCAAGGTCCTTGGCCAAGAAAGACAGAGCGAGAGAAGGTAATTTCAATGGCGCGATGTGAGGGGGCAATATGACGATCTGGCACCGCATTCAAGACAAACAAAAAAATTAATGCCGACGTCAGTACAAAAAAGACTCCCTTGGCAAGGGAAAAGCGGAATACAGTCTGTTGGTCAGTAATAAACTGTAATAATTGATCTGAAAAGTATATCCAACCTAAAGACAGGAGAGCATAACTTGCGACTGCGAGCACGATAAACTGGAGCCGTGAAAAATTGTGCATTAGTTCGATATTTCCCCTATCCATGTATCTTAGATGATTATACTGTCACTGTAGATCACCAACTAAATGCTAACTAGCTGTTCCAAATGCTAAACATCTTAGCCGACCTCAAGCACAGGCATGCGCACATCCATGGGGCTCCACCACACCTGCGTATTCGTGGCCTTACTGTTGCAGGTGGTAGCATATTAAGAGCGCTTAATTCTAGCCTTATCTATCTAGGTGGTGCTTGAAAACAAAGAGGTTTAACTTGTCCACAGGCCTAATCAATTAACTTAAGCCCATTAAATCGATATTTAATCTAATTAACCAGACTAAACTTAGCAGTTTTTGATATAAAAGCTAGTGAGAACAAGGAATAAACAAGCAAGTAAACCAGTAAGAAAGGTAGAGTGTGAACTTAAACAACATTGCAAATTTGTGCAAGCTGAGACTGATAAGCTTGAATAATGTGGGGGACTTGCAGATCACTTGGCATTCGTTGGTAATGGGCTATGACTTGGGATAAATAACGCTTAGCAAAATCAAGTTTCTTTTTATCTAAGTTTTCCCACATTAATGAACCTGTCAATGTCACAGGATGGCCACTAAAATGACGACCATAAGTAACATGAAGGATTTCATAAAAGCGCCTATTTTCCTCTAGCAGAGTCTCTGCGTGAAGTAAGAAACCCCATTTTGCGAGGGATTGTCGAACATAGAAATTATGATGCACGGGACACAAAATAAACTCTATTTGTCTTGATGCATGGCGAGATATCAGCGCTTGAACGAGTTCAATTAATAACTCACCACCGACTCCCGCAATAATAATCAAATGTGTATCAGCGGTATCTGTCAGCTCAAGTGGCAAATCGGCCGCATTTAGACAATGCACTTGCCACTGGCTAATACCACTTGTGTATTGATCAATACCAAAAGCTTGTTTAGGGAAAAAACGCTGTAAATCTTGGGTTAACTGCAACATTAAAGGGGCAACACAGTCGACAAAATGTATTTGATGGGCCGTATTTCTTTTTAGTAACAACATACCAAGCAAACCATGATCGCAACAGCAGTCCCAAATATGATCATAATGTCCTGTCACTATATTATTGATCTGTTGTAAACGCTGGCTAATTTTCACGCTTATGCCCTACTGCGATGATAAAAATATAATAGAAGACTGCATTTTACCTGAGCCATGAACAAACTACCTAGCTTACATCTTGCCTAAAGTTATCCTTATTTAGCTCGCAAGAGTGGCTCAAGATGAAAAAGCAACACAATCAATTAATAAAGCTAAAGCATCACATCATCATTATGTCGCATTTCCCTCATTGTATGCCTCAGTTATAGTCAATCTCTATCTAGCTCAATAAGCTAAACAATATTCGGAGTTTGGATACCATAGCTATACTCAACCAAGCAGAGAATAGCTATCCCAATATCAACCCTAAGAGCCATTAGCAAATGAAAATAGGAGTGAACACAAATGAGTAAAGTGTTTATCGTTGCACAACAGGGAAATGCACATACTGATACCATTTCAGAAGGAATGAAACTGGCTAATGTTCTCAAGAAACAAGCGGAAGTTTTCGCCTACTGCTATGAATATTTCTCTGGACCAGAATACTATAACCCCCGCTTAGCAGCTGTTGCACAGCAAGCGTTAATGAAACGCCGAGAAGAGGAAGTACGTGAGCAGTTAAAACATATTGATGCGAGTGAAATACCACTGCATTTAGTGTGGAGCAAAGCCCTCTATGAACATGTGTGTCATCACTCTGCTCGCCATGGCTTTGATATGATCATCAAAGGGATCGATAACAAAGATCACTATTTACCGATCGATTGGCATTTGATCCGCCACACCCAAGTACCTTTAATGCTGCTCTGTGATAATCCCTTGAATAAAGCGAACACAATATTGATGGCTGTCGATCTTGATGCCTCAAACCCGCAAAAACAATCACTGAATGACTTGGTCGTCGAACAGGCCAAAATGCTCGCCAATGCCACAGGGGCTGAGCTGCACTTAGCCCATGTAATTCGCGTTCCGCCAATATTACGGGACATGGATGTGATCAATATCCACGAAGTGACAGAGTCTGCCCATCAAAAACATGCAGATAAACTCAAGGCATTAGGGTTAGCACCGGAAAATATCCACCTGATTGCGGGCGATCCCGAGTTATGCTTATTTGAACTTTCCTGCCGCCTGAAAAGCCGTTATCTCGTCATAGGCGCCCGTCAGCGACAGGGACTTTTAGGTTATGTTTTAGGTAATACGGCAGAGGCTATCCTCAGCCGTATGCGCAGCAATGTCCTTGTTGTGCCAACGAACTCAATGTCAAAGTCACAACTTTAAGCGGTTGTCAGCTTACTTTATGAACACAGACAATCACCCAAAATGAGCATGCAGTCCTTGGTGAGGTGATGTTACTGGCAGATATTGACCCGTTTAGCTTAATGGAAATAAGTCATTCGCTAAGAGCCCTTGCTCATCAGGGCTCTTAGCAAGATACCACCACTCCAGCCAACCACTAGTGCAATCATCTGTCAGTTAGATTAATCTGAATCACTTTCCCTTGCCTAATGGTGGTTGCCTTGCAGTACAGGACCGATTTATTAGAAGTGCATAGTTTTACGCGTTTCGAGAGCTCGCTCGCGCACTTAGGCTTTAGGCATTTTCAACCCTTAGCCTCACTTCGCCCATGGGTGCACCGTTACTTTCATCTGCAGGTGGCAACAAATTTACCGCAGAGTATTGAACAAACATTCTATCCTGACGGCGGCACCAGCCTGCAGTTCTATTTCCCAGCACAAAGCCTTAATGCAAACTCCGATGGACCTAAAGTGGTTTTTCACTGTGGTCAGAGTTTACATTCCCACACATTTTTACCCGGAATAGAACAAATGACCGTCCGTTTTCATCCCGGCGGTGCTTTTCATTTACTCGGCATTGCAGTGCAGGATATTCAGCGCACAAGTTCACATACCGTAATCGAAGCCACTCAATTGCAACTGCCTGGATTAAATCAGTTATTATCACAACTCGCGGACACCAATCAGCCAATACAACGTATCGCTCGACTCGAACCAAACCACAACTCGATACGGGTTATCCAAGGGGAAAAGGGTCTACCGCAGGGCTAGTGCAAATGAGTTTACCAAGGCTTATCCAAGCCCAAACCCGTTTAGAGGATTTTTATGGACAACTTGCCCTAAGCCGTCGCCAGTTTGAACGCAGATTTAAACAAGAAACCGGATTATCGCCAGCACAGTTACTGCAATTAAACAGAGTCAAAATCGCCCGCAATCTACTTAGTCAATCACCCGAACTTAATCTAGCGCGGGTGGCATTTGATTGTGGATTTTACGATCAAGCTCATCTACATCAACACTTTGTAAGGGTGACACAGCAAACCCCTGGGCAATATAAAAAACGCAAAATGTCGCAAATATCCAATCTAACGCAACGCTAACCACTTAGATTGAAGCCTCAGTTTATAGGAGGTTTTATGTCAGAACGTATTCCACGCCCACAAATTTATCAGCTACAACCCGCACTATCTCAAGCACTGATAAGCTTAGATAAAGCCGCCGCTGACTCACAATTTTCACCATTACTGGTGCATTTAGTGAAACTGAGGGCATCACAATTAAATGGCTGTGCTTTTTGCCAGCGAATGCACGCACAGGAAGCCAGAAGCGATGGCGAAGATCAACTGCGTTTGGATCTGCTTGCCGCTTGGCATGAAATCGATGGGATATTTGATGAACGGGAACGTGCGGCTTTAGTGTGGACAGAAATACTCACCCAAGTTGCGTCGGCCCCCGTCCCTGATAGTCAATATGCTCAGCTTGCCGAACACTATTCAGAGAAAGAAATAGTGGATCTCACCTGCTTGATTATTGCCATTAATGGCTGGAACCGCATCGCTATTGCCTTCCATTTACAGCCCATCTAAATTGCAAATATAAAGGACGAATAAAAAGGGCACCTACTTTGGTGCCCTATTCGCTTGTATTGCTATGTCGTTAGCTTAACGTCAATGCCACTATTTTAAGCGGGTGATTATTATCGAACGAGGGGAAATCTTCATGGGGATCGAGCCAAGAGTGCGCTGTGACTGTACGGCCTTGTTTTTCAACGCAGCGCACTAAGCTGTCGAACCATACTTGGCGCTCAACTTTCGCCACATTATTGCAGCAAACGATAGTGCCCCCCACTTTGGTCGCCATTAACGCTGGCTTAAACAGGCCTTGATAATCATTGACGAGATCGACAATCCCAAAGGCACTTTTGGCATAACGCGGCGGATCGAGAAACACCAGATCAAACTGGGTTTGCGGTAATTTGGGATAGCTCGGCAATTTTTGATTACGGCGCCCACCGACACTCAACCCTGCCAATTGCCGCAGTGCCGGAAAGGCATCGCTCTGCACAAACTCGCACACATCCGATACGTGGTTTAACGCCGCATTCGCTTTGCCCGCTGCCAACGCAAAGGAAGAAAAATCGATATTCATCACCCGAGTCGCCCCGCCCACGGCCGCAGCAGTACCAATGCCGCAAGTGTAGGAGAACAAATTCAACACAGTTTTACCTTGGCTGTTTGCCCGCACATATTCGCGGCCAATGCGCATATCGAGGAATAGAAGCGGATCTTGTCCTTCGTGGCGCAGTTTAGTGGTGAACTTAATGCCATTTTCCTGCATCACGCGCTCAGCGCTAGCAATGCTTTCCAGTTCGGGCGATAAGGCATTCAATACCCGAGAATTACCTAAGGAGCGGTCGTTATAGACAAGAGGTAAATCGACTTCCCGCTGTAAGATAGTGCTGATCCCGATTAACTCTTCAGCCGTTAAGGTCTGATGAAAACTCTGCACTAACCAAGTATCGCCGTAACGGTCGACATTCAAGCCACTCACGCCTTCGACAGTGCCATGGAACACCCGAAAACAATCGGTTTGATCCTGTTCTGCTTGTTGTAAAAAATCATGGCGTTTCGCCAGAGCCGTCGATAACAGCGTTTGAATAGACATAAAAAGCGGAACTCGCGCAGCAGAAACCTGCGTAAGGTTTCAAGAAGGAAAACGCCATAATACCAAACTAGGTCACACAATATCGGAGAAATTCACCAAAAGAGTGCTAAATAACAAGCTTTGGCCCGAACGAACAATATCACCGCGGCCTTACCACACCGTTTTTGCGATATCGCTTTTGGATAACAGTTCACTTGAACCTTAGCGCTTGCTTAGCCGCTATCGTCAACACAATCATTAACCTTAGCCATATCTTTTAGGCGTTATTATAGAGCTAAGTCATTTTGCCACTTTTGTTAAATTAAGTTCAGTCAGTCCTTGATGTATAAGGCTAAAACAGGCGGATGAATTTTCTAATGGCAGCAGATGACCATAACGTTGATCTTCTAAAAATACCGTATTCGGCGCTAGCTTTTGCCAGCGCTGCCAAGTCGCTTCAGAAAAGAAAACTGACGGTTTCCCACGAATGGCAACACAGGGGATCTTTATCTGCTTCAATATCGACAAAACGTTTGGCGGTTGAGTGTAGTTATGCGCTTCCCATCGTTTGGGGAACTTCAGCGTGTATTGGCCTTGATTGTTTTGATGGATCCCAAATTGGGCTAATGCAGTAAAAGCCTCATCATCAAAACGTTTATATAGCCTACTCATTTGGCAATATTCAATATATCGCTCACGGGTTTCCCACAAATCCCGCTTCTTTAGGGTGTTTTTTGCGGGCGCAGTAAGATTCATTAAGGATTTTGGCATTAACTTCGCAAACCAAGCGATAGGCAGCGACACCATTGCAGGTTCGATAAGAATCAGTGCCTTAAACAAATCTGGTCTTTTACTCGCGGCGAGAATAGTGCTTGTAGCCCCCATAGAATGGCCAATCCCCACTATCGGCGCACTGCAATGTTGCTCAATATGTAATATCAAATCATCAGCATAAAGCTGCCAATCTCTGCGTTTAGGTGGCAGCCCAACATCTGGCCATGTCGGCCTTAACTCGAGTGCATTAAGGCTGAACTGCTCACTCAGTTTGACCAGTAAGGGCGCATAAACACCCAACGGGAAACCGTTAGCATGGTAGAAATGAGCGGGTTCGCCTGTATCTGAAAAGGTTTTAAACACCTTAGCCTGTTGTAATTCATTCCAAACTTGGTTCATTCAATCCCGCTTATCTGACGAAAAATTAGCCTGATATAATTCCTTCAACAATAGCTTTAAAAGGTAACGCAATAATCTGCGGTGGCAAATGCCAATTAATATCATACCAATTAGAGCCATAACCTGCTCCCCTGCTATTTCATGGCAATAAATCTAGAACTACCGGTTTAGGCACACTGCAGCATGGCGAAATAATCACTTTGTGACAAAAGATCGGAGCATTCCTCTTGGTAATGTCTTTAGATATCAGTGTATAAACACCAGAGATTTGACTTAGTGTTTACATGGTGTGGAAAGCTCAAATCACTTCGATTAACTGCTCTAATCCGGGCGCTGTTTTAGTTGGCACAAACTCAAGCACCTCGAACTCGGCTACGTCAGCAATACAAAAAGGATCTTGCAGTAAAATAGCCTCCAACACCGCCCGAGAAACAGCCTTAGCTAAGATAATACCGCCAGTACGTGGCACCTTACGACCCGAGGCAACAAAAGTCCCTGATGCAAAATACTGATCAAGATAAGCAATATGGGCGGCTAAGTGCAATTCCACTTCCGCAATTGGCTTTTTATAGGTGAGCGAGACAACAAACATAAGTATCCTCGTATTGAGTGAAAAAATGCAAAAAGCAATTGAAATATAAACCTGTAATCCGGTGGACATGAATATCTAAGCCTACCGTTAACTTGGCTGACTATATACCCAAGCAACCTCAAAACACGAGTTTCATATAGTTATTAGCAGCCAGTTATGCATTACCAACCGAGCACTGCAGCCTATTTTATCACTCAGTTAACATCGCCAATAACAACACGGCTCTCGATATCGATTGATGCAATGACCTGGAGCTCACTATCCTAGCAAAATTAGCGGGATACGCTAGTAACCAAATACATCGCCAACATTGATAAAAAGCCACCTTGAGTTACAGCAATGTTTCTACTCGGTTACTAAAATACTATGAATACGTATGTAGGCGGTTGTGCACAAATCCATGCCGAGGCTACTATAAATCCGCTCGCTTCAGCCATATTTAGGATGAACTTATGGGCGAATAGGCTTCTGAGGGATAAGTATATTCGCCACTTTTTCACCGTTTTTTTCACAAGATGTTTTCACCGGATTTTTGTACAGAGGATCCGCGACTTTTATAAAAAGTCCGATCAGAGTCGCTGGTAAGCCTTAAGCTCGAGCACTCTTAGGCTGTGTATGGGATAGAGAGCCGCATCAAAGCAAAGCAAAGTACAGTGCCAATCCATTGCTCAGGCAAAACAATTAAAACAATAAGCACTCAAGGCAGAACTGCTGCCAGCAACAGAAAGGAAGTTCAATGTCTTCGAATCATCAACAGGCTAATCAAAAAGATAGCCATCAAGCTGTTGCGACTCAGCCGCATTCATTCAAGCAACAGCCCGAGTTGAATTTTTGGCAAATCTTTAATATGTGCTTCGGCTTTTTAGGCATCCAATTCGGTTTCGCCCTGCAAAACGCGAACGTCAGCCGTATCTTCCAAACGCTCGGCGCATCTATCGATGAGATCCCCATACTGTGGATCGCCGCGCCGCTAACAGGCTTATTGGTTCAGCCCATCATTGGCTATTTGAGTGATAACACTTGGGGGCGACTCGGCCGTCGTCGACCTTATTTTTTAATCGGGGCGATTTTTACCACACTCGCGATTTTTATCATGCCGCATTCGCCCACCCTGTGGATTGCCGCAGGCATGTTATGGATCATGGATGCCTCCATCAACATCGCCATGGAGCCGTTTCGCGCCTTTGTGGGGGATAATTTGCCTAAGAGCCAGCGCACTCAAGGCTATGCCATGCAAAGCTTTTTTATCGGCATTGGCGCTGTGGTCGCTTCGGCCTTACCTTATATTTTGACCCACTTTTTTGATGTCGCGAACACGGCAGCCGCGGGCGAAATCGCCGATTCGGTGCGTTACGCCTTCTATTTTGGTGGCACTGTATTACTGCTCGCCGTGGGTTGGACAGTGGTGTCGTCCAAGGAATATTCCCCTGAGGAACTGACCGCCTTTAATGCTAAACCCCATCAAGCTGACGACCCCACTCAGGTTCGCCACCGCACGGATAAAGATTATCAATTTGCCGCTTTTATTTGGATGGTTATCGGCGCCCTGCTCACCTTGGCCACTTGGGCACAGAATTTAGATAAGCAATTGTATATTTTGAGTTTAGGGATTTTTGCCTTCGGCCCATTGCAACTGTATTGCGCGCTGCGTTTAAGCCGTGTTCAGCCAACAGAGCGCCACACGCTCGGCATGGTCTTTAATGTGGTCGATGATTTATTCCACATGCCCAAGGCCATGCACCAACTGGCGATAGTGCAATTTTTCTCATGGTTTGCCCTGTTTGCCATGTGGATCTACACCACTGCCGCCATCACTTCCTATCATTTTGGCAGTAGTGATGTCTTGTCTAAGGCCTATAACGATGGCGCCGATTGGGTTGGCGTTCTCTTTGCTGCTTACAATGGTTTCGCCGCCATTGCCGCGATATTTATTCCTATGCTGGCCAAGCGTATCGGCATCAAACTCACCCACACTGTCAATATGTTCTGTGGCGGCCTAGGGTTGATAAGCTTCTATTTTATTAACGATCCCAGCCTGTTATGGCTGCCAATGATAGGCGTCGGTATCGCATGGGCCTCCATTTTATCCGTGCCCTATGCCATGTTATCTGGTGCCTTACCCGCTAAAAAGATGGGGGTGTATATGGGGATCTTCAACTTCTTTATCGTGATCCCGCAGCTGCTCGCTGCCAGTGTTTTAGGCTTAATACTTAATACATTATTTGATAATCAACCTATTTATGCGCTGATATGCGGTGGGATATTCATGATGTGCGCAGGCATTGCCGTCCATTTTGTCGAGCAAGATAAAACGGCTTAACTCATTTGATTTAATCGCTCAGACATTTAATCACTTAAAACAACAAAAACCATCACTTGGGGAGAATGAAGATGAAAGCGGATCCTACGCCACAAGGGTATCAACACGCCAACCATGCCAAGGCCCTAACGAAGTTACACTTTAAGCCTATCGCACTCGCCATTACCGCTAGCTTATTCGGTATTATAGGATTAGCAGCCTGTTCACCCGCCTCCACGCCTGCGGTACAAAGTGGCACAGTTAACGCTGCTTCAAATCGCCAAGCCATAGCCCCTGGGGCGCCGGGTCAAGCGCCGACGTGGGCATTTGCGGGTAAAACGGGTATAGGCACATCCTATGAACCTTACTCCCAAGGCCAGTATCAAGACACGCAGCAGAACCCGATTAGTCGCGTATGGTTCTCCCTCGCCCAAGGCATTTTGACCGAAACCATGTACGGTTTGATCCACAATGCCCAGCTTAAGGAACTGCAATTTGTCATAACGGGCAATGGTTTTGTCGATACCGAAAAAGATAACACTATCAGCAGCATTGAATATCTAGATACTGATGCGAATGGCCGACCACAGTCGCTGGCCTATAAAATCATCAATAAAGATATTGAAGGTAAGTATCAGATAGAAAAACATATTTTTACCGATCCAGACCGCGATAGCCTGATGATGCGCGTGACATTCACCGCCTTTGAAGAGGGCATTACTCCACATTTATACGTCAATCCACATATCGACAATGCGGGCGCCAATGATATCGGCAGCATAGAACACCATGCGCTAGTGGCCTATACCGCAGCAACAGACAGCAGCGTGATGACGGTAAAATCTGATATCGATTTTACGCAGGCCACCACAGGTTTTGTCGGGGTTTCCGATGGTCTATTGGACTTGGCCGATAACGGCAAGCTTGATACGCCCTATCAAATGACCAGTGCTCAAGATAAGCCAAGCGTTGGCAACATCGCCTTTACCGCCAGCTATCCCACGCTCACGAAAGCGACGCCAGTCACTGTTAACCTCGTCATAGGTTTTGGCAAAGATAAGGCCAGCAGCTTGACCAATGCCAACGCGACCTTAACCGCGGGATATGATACCGTACTGAACCATTACAAGGCTGGCTGGCAGCAATACCTCAGTTCCCTGCCCGCCATGTCAACCATGGCGAGCAGCACCACGGATAATGGCAAATTACTGTACACCAGTGCTATGGTCCTCAAAGCACAGGAAGATAAAACCTATGCGGGTGCACTTATCGCTTCGCTATCAAATCCTTGGGGTGATACCGTTTCCGCGGAGAAGCCAAGCACAGGTTATAAAGCCGTATGGCCGCGGGATTTCTATCAATGTGCCATGGCATTTCTTGCAATGGGTGATACTCAAACCCCTAAAGTCGCCTTCGAATATCTGAAAAAAGTGCAAGTGACCGCCAATACGCCCGGCTTTAGTGGCACACCGGGCTGGTTCCTACAAAAGACCCATGTCGACGGTCAAATTGAATGGGTGGGCGTGCAGCTCGATCAAACCGCTATGCCCATTATGCTCGGCTGGAAACTCTGGCAAGCGGGCGTGTTATCCCATGATGAAATCAGTCACTGGTATCAGGAGATGCTCAAAGGCGCGGCGGACTTTTTAATCAGCGGCGGTGAAGTCAACCTCGATTGGAACCACACCCAGATCACTCCACCCAAAACTCAACAAGAACGTTGGGAAGAACAAGCGGGTTACTCACCGTCCACCACGGCCGCAGTGATCGCCGGTCTAGTGGCGGCGAGTGATATTGCTAAAGAGGCCAAAGATGTCGCTTCCAGCAGCCGTTATCTCGCCGCCGCCAAAGGCTTAAGTGACAGCCTAGAAAAGCACTTAGTCACCACCCAAGGACTATTAAAAAACAGCGAAGGAAAACAGACGCCCTATTATCTGCGTTTAAGCCCCAATGGCGAGCCAAACAATAGCGATTTACTGGGTGAGAATAACGGTAAACAAGGTTTAGATCAGCGCCAGATCCTCGACGGTGGATTTTTAGAACTGGTGCGTTACGGTGTGCGCGGTGCAACCGATAAGCTGATTAATCAAAGTCTTGAATTGATTGATAACACTGAACTTGAACATAAGCTACGCCTTAAATACGAATTTAGTGCCAAAGATGGCAGCACCATTCCGGGTTTTAGACGTTACGGTAACGATGGCTACGGCGAAGATACGGTTTCTGGCAATAACTATGCAGAGTCCGGTAGCAACAGCGCCGACCAACGCGGTCGTGTTTGGCCTTTCTTTACCGGCGAACGCGGTCATTTCGAGCTAGCACTCGCCCAAGCTAAGGGTGAACTCACTGGGGATAATGGTCAGCAAATCAAACAACAACTGATCAATACCTATGTACAAGGTATGGAAACCTTTGCTAACGCGGGCATGATGTTACCCGAGCAATCCTGGGACGGTGTGGGTAATGCCACCCGTTACCAATATCAACTCGGACAAGGCACCAATTCGGCCACCCCACTGGCTTGGACCCACGCCGAATACATTAAACTCGTGCGTTCCATGACCGACGGCCAAGTATGGGATTATTACCCCGTGGTTCCAATGGCATTGAAATAAAAGTTAGTGCAGGCCCATTTTTACTTAAATACTGCCTAGTGCAACTTAAAGATGGGTTAAGCCAGTGTTTTTAACTTTTGGAACCGACAACGGTAAGGTGATTAAGATAAGCTAATCCACCGCGCTATGGATAGCGCAGTGGATAGCACGGTGGGACTTTATTATGCCTTATTTTTTACAGACTTATGCTTGGCATAATCCTGTGGCGTACAACCAAATTGCATTTTAAATGCACTGCTGAAACTGCTCACACTCAGGTAGCCTAAACTATGTGCCACCCTAGTGGTGCTCTCACCTTGGGTTAATCGCTCAAGGGAATTTAATAAACGAAATCGTTGTCGCCATTGTCGATAAGTAAGACCCGTTTCCGCTTTAAAGAGTCGTTCAATGGTCCTCACACTTGCGCCACCCATTTCGGCTAACTCGGTCAGTGAGTGATTAACTTTAGGTTGGCGAATAAGCGTTTGGATAAGACGGTTGAGTCTTGGATCTTTTCCTGCTGGCAGATGTGCATCGACACTGTCGAGTGTTTCTAGCTCGTCGATAGCGGTCAAACCAAGCCGAAGTAACCGCCCGGCCTCCATTGATTCAGCTTCACACAATCTGAGGATAATTTCCCGCATCAGTGGCGTCATGGTCACCATCACCACTTGCTTATCCTGTTCCCTGACGCAATAGCTAGGGTCAATATAGAGATTGCGGGTATGGGCGTGGGTTTCACTGTTCACTTGATGGGGTAGATTGCAAGGGATCCAGACCGCATGGGTTGACGGAACCACCCATACTGCATTTTCACTGCGAACCCGTAACACCCCTTTTACAGCCCAAAGTAACTGTCCTCGAGGGTGTGAATGGGGCTCAATACCCGCTTCGGCATCCAGATTACGGGCATGGGTGAGCACGGGGCGATGGGGATCTATGGTAAATGCGGCGTCACTGGGTGCTAACAATGTCGCTTTAGGAATAATGTCTGACATATAGCCGCCTTAAAACGTCAAGATAAGTGCGCTATCTTAAGATCCATCTTTTAAGTTGACAACCCGTTAGGTTTTTAAGCATGAAAAGTTTTATTAGCGTTAAAAACATAGCCTTTACTAGCGCATTTTTAATCGCTATTTGGCTTGCTCTTTTTCCTCTAAGCGACCATCCAGCTGTGTTTTCCTACAGCGCTGGCGTGGTATTAGTGACACTGATGTTTTGGAGTACAGGCTTCTTCCCCCCCTTTATGGCCGGCCTGATATTTTTTGCACTCGCCACCATTTTCAAACTTATCGAGCCGAGTCTGCTCTTTTCCGGATTCGGTTCGACCGCTGTGTGGTTAATCATTTCTGGTTTTGTGATAGGCAGTGCCATCTCAGAGTCAGGTTTAAGCCGACGGATAGCCTCAACGCTTGCCCCCATGTTGACGATAAGTTATCCGTACTTGATTGCAGGACTTGTTTTGAGTGCGGTACTACTCGGTTTTGTCATGCCATCTTCCGTTGGCCGTGCGGTGGTGCTTGTGCCAATTGGCATGGCTTTAGCGGAGCAGGTCGGTTTTGAGCGAGGCAGTAATGGTCGAATTGGCATTGCAACCGCGTTAGCCCTGTCTTGTAACATGCCAAGTTTTGCGGTTTTACCCTCCAATATCCCGAATATGATCTTAGCAGGTTCCAGTGAAAGTCTGTTTAACGTCAGTTTTGGTTACACTGAGTATCTCTTGCTGCATTTTCCAATCTTGGGTTTACTCAAATCAATATTGATAGTCACGTTAGTAGTATATTTGTTCCCCGCACATATTGATAAAAACCTGCCTTATAAAGATAAAGAAAAAGAGACTTATGATCTTGCCATGCAAAAGAAAGTCGCGGTGTTACTCAGCATCACCCTGCTCTTTTGGGTAACTGACACACTGCATGGTATCAATCCCGCTTGGGTAGGGCTTGCAACAGCGATCATATTGTTGCTACCCAAATGGGGCGTACTTGAGCCTAAGCGTTTTAATAGTTCGGTCGATTTTGCCACTGTTATTTTTGTTGCTGCAGCATTAGGACTAGGCGCATTGGTTAATCACTCAGGGCTTGGAACCGCACTAGGTCAACTGTTGAGCCAATGGTTACCATTGCAACAGGGCTCCTCGTTCCTGAATTTTATGTCCCTATCATTAATCTCTACGCTAACGGGCTTAGTTACCACTGTTCCGGGCGTTCCCACGGTATTGTCGCCAATGGCGGCGGACTTTGCCGATGCAACGGGTTTCTCAATTCCCGCTGTATTAATGACACAGGTGATTGGTTTCTCAACCGTGATTTTTCCTTATCAAGTTGCCCCTTTGATTTTGGCTATGCAGATATCTCAGGAACCATTAGTCAAGCTACTTAAAATAACCTTACCTTTAGCGATGATCACTGTAGTTGTACTGATGCCAATGGACTATCTATGGTGGTTGTGGCTCGGTTGGATAGCCTAGGGCGTGCCACTTGAGTGATTTATTGATTAACAAAAACGCCAGCATTTATGCTGGCGTTTTCAATAACAAACTAAATAAACAAGTAAACGCTACGGCGTTATCCCTCTTAAGACATATTTTAAAATATCTCTTGCTCACCAAGATCTTCAAAATACCAATAACCAAGATTCACCCACTCGGTAAGCCGTGCTAGGCAATCGGCATTGTCTAACCAAGGCAGTAAGGTTGCTTTATCCAACTGACTCATATCACAAAGCAGTGGGATTATCCCAGCAAGCTCCGCGGGCAATTGATATCGCTCACCATTAATAAATACCATCCCTTGCTCGACACTGACATCAAAATACAGACAACGTAAACCGCCAAGACGAATAAGCGGTTGTTCATCAAGCCAAGCGAGCACTTCATCCTGAGTGATATCTAGCGGCTCATCGGGTAAATCTAAAGCACATTTGGACTGGGTTAAATAGCGACCCGAGAATTCACTCACCAGCTCATCGTTTAACATATTGGTAAGTTGAATACGTAAACGCGCCAAATCACCATTATCCACGCAGCCACTACGGGTTGAAACTTGGCGGTCAGGATCTTCTATCTGCTGTGCACCTAGATCATGTTCGGATAAATGATCTGCTAATGCGCTGACCATATCTTTTGCCGATGCAGTACGGTAACCAACAGAAAAACTTAGCGATTCTTCAAGTGTAATCCCATCATGTGGAAATCCTGGAGGGATATAGAGGATATCGCCAGGCAACAATTCGGTATCGATAATAGGTTCAAAGGCTTCGGTGTGCAGCAGCGCAGGATGCGCGGCAAACTCACGGTGTGGACCGCGATCGCCCACTCGCCAGCGGCGACGACCAGAACCCTGACAGATAAACACATCGTAAAGATCGATATGCGGCCCCACGCCACCACCAGGGGTCGCGTAGCTCACCATCACGTCATCAAAGCGCCAACGGGGAATAAAATCGAAACATTGGATTAACGCTTCGGCATCGGGCAGCCAGTTATTCAGCGCTTGCACAATTAAGGTCCAGTCTCGCTCGCCCAACTTTTCATAGGAGTCAAAGGGACCAAATTCGGCATGCCACTGCCCTGCCTGCTGGTAAACTCGCCGCGATTCAACTAGTTCATCCATCGCTAAGCCCGCCAACTCTTCGGGGGACACTAAATCTTGGAACTGTTTGAATCCTTGGCGGATCACTAACGGTTTTTTCTGCCAGTATTGGGCTAAAAACGCTGCGGGGGTTAAACCATTGATATCGAGTTGCATGGGTTGCTCACGGGGCAAACTGTTATTCATAAACATAAATGCTAACAGGAAGCCAATGTGAGAAAGCTCGATGGGATCAACAAAGCACTAAGTCGTATAACCATGAATAAAAATAAACTCATCATCTTCGGTCAGCGGTAACTAACCGAGTTGCTGTAGTCGTATTTTGAACTCAGTAAGGTGAAATAAATTTGCATCAGTCAAACCCGCAGGAAAAACGGTTTTGGCGATTCTAATAGCATAAATGGATTTGTAGCTAATGCGCCTTTGCACAAACAGACAATCAGCAACCTTAATATCGGATAACACTCGATTTGAGGCTTCATAATCGAGGGGGAAAGCCCTCTTCACCTACCAACTGTAATTGCAGATACACAGAACGAGAGGCTAACAGCGTGATACATTCACGCCATTTAGTATTATTCATTAGAGGATTCATAGCGTGAACTTAAGTGCTTGGTTAATATAATCGGTAAGTTGCTTTTGGAGTGTCTCATTCGAAACATCAGTATTTGAGAAGAACTTAATATGGCGACGAAACTTACCCTTACCTTCGAGTAAGCCATGTTTATCCTTAAGGCTCGCCCCCGCAGTAAATTCTAACGATACATGTTGCTGATAGGCAAAAATGCCACAAAATGGCTGCGTGGTGCTAAAGAGGATCCCGCCGTACTTGATCTCCTCCGTCACAGGCACAGCGGCCGTTTGTGCCACGACGAAAATCAATCGTCTTAGGTTTTGTACTGCTTCAGCCAATTGCGGACTGACCAATCGAATATCCTCAATATGCTGCTCAAGCCGTGATGTCTCATCCATAACCGCAACTCCATTCATTAAATTGTACTTAAGGTTATCGTATTGAGAAGCAAGATAAAACCGACTTGATGGATAACAGAATAAAAAGGCCAAGTGTGGAGTGACTTGGCCTTTGACTGGAGATGACATTTATGGGGTTATCAAGATTAGAAGCCTTCTACCCCCTTCATATCAGGGAGATGGTGGGCAATCCCCTTATGGCAATCGATACAGGTTTTCTCACCACTGGCCAGCGATGTGGAGTGCATCTGCGCCGCCCTTGGTGATTGTCTCGTAAAGTCCATATAGGTGAAGTTATGGCAGTTTCGGCACTCTAAAGAGTCATTCGCCTTTAAACGATCCCACTCATGTTCTGCCAGTTCGCGACGTTTATCTTCAAACTTTTCGCGAGTATTTATAGTCCCAAACACTTTGCCCCATACTTCCTTAGATGCCTGCATTTTACGGGCAATTTTATCCGTCCAATTGTGTGGCACGTGACAGTCAGGGCAAGTTGCCCGTACACCGCTGCGGTTAGTGAAATGGATCGTCGACTGCAACTCTTGGTAGACGTTATTTTCCATTTCATGGCAACCGATGCAGAAAGCTTCTTGGTTAGTTGCCTCTAACGCAGTGTTAAAACCACCCCAGAAGATCACTCCCGCCACAAAACCACCCAAAGTTAAAAAACCTAGACTGTAATGCACACTCGGACGATTGAGTACCTGCCAGATCTTTTTCAATTTATCTAACATGCTAACTCCTAGTGTTTTTTCTGCTCAACATTGGCTTTAATCAGATGTTCCATATCCACAAAGTCGTTTTCGACCAGTAACTTGGCATCTAACTGAGGCACATGGCATTGAGTACAGAAATAGCGGCGCGGAGAAAGCTCGGCTAAAAAGTTATTATCCCTATCCATATAGTGCGTCACGCTAACCATAGGTGCTTGTGACTCTCCAGTGCGGCTTCTGGCATGGCAGGCCATACACTTATTGGCTTTAATATCAACCTGATAACCATCTATTTTGTGCGGTATAATCGGTGGTTGCATCGGATAACTACGCACTTCTTTCACATCTGTATTACGCACCTTTTGCATCGCAGGTGATGTAGGTTCGATATTGATAGGCGCTAGGCGCAGCGTATCAATTTTATCTTCAGGAATACTGGTTGCAGACACGTTGACCATGAACAATGAACCGAATGCAAGCAATCCTAACACTCTGACTAATTTGAATGTTTTCATTCTGTACTCCTTATACCTTAACGATCTTCACCGCACATTTTTTAAAGTCAGTTTGTTTTGACAAAGGATCTGTCGCATCTAAGGTGACTTTATTAATGAGCTGGCTTGCATCAAACCAAGGCACAAACACGAGACCTACGGGCGGTTTATTTCGGCCACGGGTTTCGACTCGTGTCTTAATTTCACCTCTGCGTGACACTACCCGCACTTCATCGCCACGGCGAAGGCCACGTTTTTTGGCATCTTCTGGGTGCATAAAACACACTGCATCGGGGAAAGCACGGTAAAGCTCAGGCACACGCTGCGTCATGGAACCTGAATGCCAATGCTCGAGAACGCGACCCGTTGATAACCAAATGTCGTATTCTTCATCTGGCGACTCTGCTGGTGGCTCATAGGGCAGCGCAAAAATCACTGCGCGACCATCGGGATGACCGTAAAACTCAAAACCTTTACCGGCTTTCACATAGGGATCACTTCCCTCACGGAAACGCCATTTGGTTTCTTTGCCATCGACCACAGGCCAACGTAAACCATGGGCTTCGTGGTAGGCTTCAAAGGGGGCTAAATCGTGACCATGACCACGACCAAAGGTCGCGTACTCTTCAAATAATCCTTTCTGCACATAAAAACCAAAGTGTTTTGCTTCATTGTTTAGATACTTAGGATCGGCCTCTGTTAGAGGAAACTTGTCGACATTGCCGTTTTGGTACAACACTTCAAATAAGGTTTTGCCCTTAAACTCAGGGTTAGCCGTTAATACATCCTTTGGCCACACTTCATCTGTGGTGAAACGCTTAGCAAATTCCATCAGTTGCCATAGATCCGAATGGGATTCACCTGGTGCTTGCACCATTTGATGCCAAAACTGAGTGCGGCGCTCGGCGTTACCGTAGGCACCCTCTTTTTCGACCCACATTGCGGTGGGCAAAATCAAATCGGCCGCTTGAGTTGTAACCGTCGGATAGGCATCGGACACCACGATAAAGTTGGCAGGATTACGATATCCAGGTAATCCTTCCTCATTGATATTTGGGCCCGCCTGCATATTGTTGTTGACTTGCACCCAGTAACAATTCAAGTCGCCATCTTTTAAACGGCGGTTTTGTTCGACGGCATGGTAACCAGGTTTAGGTGGAATGATGCCGCTTGGGATCTTCCAAATATCTTCGGCATGCTTTCTGTGTTCAGGATTGGTCACGACCATATCGGCGGGTAAACGGTGGGAAAACGTCCCCACTTCACGGGCCGTGCCACAGGCTGATGGTTGACCCGTCAAAGAGAATGGGCTATTACCTGGGGTTGAAATTTTTCCCATCAAGAGATGAATGTTATAAATCAGGTTGTTACACCACACACCTCGGGTATGTTGGTTAAAACCCATGGTCCAAAATGAGGTCACTTTGATGTCGGGATCGGCATACAGCTTGGCCAGCGCAATCAGTTTATCCTCAGGCACGCCCGACAACTTACTGACTTTTTCAACGCTATAATCCGCCACGAAGGCTTTAAATGTCTCAAAATCAATTGGTGTAGAGTCCCCTGCCGTTTTTACATTTTTCGCTTTTTGCTCAAGGGGATGGGATGGACGTAAACCGTAGCCAATATCCGTTGTGCCCTCACGGAAATTGACATGCTTTTTCACAAAGTCCCAATTTACTTTATCGTTTTGAATAATATAGTTAGCGATATAGTTCAGGATGGCTAAATCGGTTTGTGGGGTAAAGACTATCGGTAAATCGGCCAGGTCGAAGGAGCGATGCTCAAAGGTTGACAGCACGGCCACTTTGACATGATTTGCGCTTAAACGGCGATCGGTGACTCGGCTCCACAGAATAGGGTGCATCTCCGCCATATTTGAGCCCCATAGCACAAAGGCATCGGCGGCTTCCATATCGTCATAACATCCCATAGGTTCATCAATACCAAAGGTACGCATAAAACCCACAACGGCAGATGCCATGCAATGACGCGCGTTAGGGTCGATATTATTTGAACCAAAACCCGCTTTCATTAACTTAACGGCGGCATACCCTTCCCAAATAGTCCATTGACCAGAACCAAACATCCCCACCGCTGTTGGCCCCTTGGCTTTAATGGTCTCTTTCCATTTTTGCGCCATGATGTCGAAGGCACTGTCCCAACTGATGGGTGAAAACTCACCGTGCTTGTCGTATTTGCCATCGGTCATCCGCAGCATAGGCGTGGTTAAACGGTCACTACCGTACATAATTTTCGATAGGAAATAGCCTTTAATGCAGTTAAGACCACGGTTAACTTCACTGTTCGCATCACCGTGAGTTGCCACCACTTTGCCATCGCGCGTTGCCACAATCACAGAGCAACCCGTACCGCAGAAACGGCACGGTGCTTTATTCCACTCTAATTTAGTTTGTTCTGAGCTGGTAATAAGGTTGCTGGCACCTGCGGGCAACGCTAACCCTGCTGCGCCTGCGGCAGCAATGACCGCATTGGCTTTGATAAAGTCACGTCTATTCATATTCATTCTTCACCTTCTTTGAGCTCTTCACTCTGGTGGTAAACCATAGTGGCGGATAAGACGCCAGGAATGGCATTAATTGTCTCTATGCTATCCATCAAGGCGCGTTGGGAGTCACCTTCGAGCACAACAATCAATTTCACATCGTTGTTAACGGAAAGTTCGGCATTTTCTATCGTCAGAATGTGTTGCCTGACGTCGGCCATTTTCTGTGGCAATACTTGCACCACTAAACTGGTGATATGAAGTTCTTTACTCATGCGACATTCCACTCTTAACTTATTGTTATTATTGGTTGTAAATTTAGCCTGTACCCGGTGGACCCGTTAAAATCTGGCTAAACCAAATCGCAAAGCCAAGGCCACTGACCAGTACCACTGTCAATAACGGTGCGAGAAATACGGTTAAAAAGATAAAGATCTTCAGTTCTAAGGATTTTTCTTCTGCGGTGCTAGCACTCATGCGTCCTCCAAGAGGGTGATCCCTTCACGCTAACGAATGGTAAAAATCGTCAATGGCAGGAATTTATGTATATCAATTGCATCTTTTTTCTACAGAAGGATCATACCTTTATGCTGTTAACAAAATGTATACCTCCAAATCGGTAAAGCCTTTGATGCTTGATCCAGATCATTAATTTGACGGTAGATTTAGTTAGATCAGGTTTTTTGAACGAAAAGACAGATTGCGAAAAAGATGCCTAAGTTTATTTATCTATCAGGTTAAGGTGTTGCATGACAAAAATAGCGGTGAAAAACAACAAAATTGCAGGGTATTCAGCTGGAGTAACCATTAAGGAGTAGTGAAACAATAAGATGAGCAAATACTTGTAATGGGAGTTTAAATAAAAAACCGAGCAAAGTGACAGGCCTTGCTCGGTTTAATACTTTATCTTAGATGGAGTTGTACTCAAACCTGTTGAATATGATTCAATATCCGTTTTTCTGAAATGGGATAGGCTGTACCTAATACCTGTGCAAAACAGGAAACGCGATATTCCTCAATCATCCATCGGGCCTCTATTAGCGCAGGTGGTGTTGGCATTGAGCGGGGTACTTTGGCAAGTTGTGCCACCAGTGCATCCACAACTTTGTTAATACTCTGCATATGCAAACGGTCGCGGGTGGGATCGACGGGCAACTTCTCGACACGGATTTCAATCGCTTTTAAATACCGCGCTACATCCCCTAGGCGATTCCAACCGCAAGCTTCGACAAACCCTTTAAACACTAACTTGTCTAACTGGCTTTGAATATCACTCATGGCAAAGGCAATATCTAGGCTGATTTTACCCTTGAGGCGTTTTTTAATCCCCTGATAGAGGGTTAAAATCTGCTCGACCTTAAGGGCGATTTGCTCGGCGGTCGGGTTGAGTTCCTGACGTACCCAGTCCTTTGCCCGTTCAAATTGCTGCTGATCACGCACATCTAGGGCCTTTTCATCCAATAATTGCTGCACTGCGGCGGCAATAATGTCATCAATCAATATTTGAACTTGACCGAATGGATTGAAATACATGGCTAATTTTGCTTTATTCGGCAAGGCTTGCTGCAAATGCTTCACCGGTGAAGGGATGTTTAACAGCAGTAACCGTCGCAGACCTTGACGGTGGGCATCCTGGGCCTCAAATTCATCATCAAATAATTTGATTGCAACGCTGTCTTTATTATCGATCAGCGCCGGAAACGCCCGCACTTGGTAATTGCCTTTTTGCTGCTGATACTGCTTTGGCAGCTCGCCAAATGACCATTCAGTAAGGGCTTCTTTTTCGATGCCCTTATCCGCGACCTGACGAATAGCCTTAGCGACCACACCCTGCAGCTCAGCTTTTAAGGTATCGAGCACTCGACCCTCGGCAATTAACTTATGTTTATCGTCTTCGATTTTAAAGTTCATCTGCAAATGCGCGGGGATCTGGGTTAAATCAAAATCTTCCGGCGATATACGCGTGCCACTCATGCGCAATAATTGTTTGCACATGGCCTCAAGCAGACTGGCACTAAAGGGGGTCATGGCCTGCACGCAAGCGCGGGCATAATCGGGCGCAGGCACAAAGTTACGTCGTAAACTCTTAGGCAAAGATTTGATCAATGCGATGCACTTTTCTTCCCTCAGCCCCGCCACTAACCAATCAAAGTCCGTATCGTCGATTTGATTGAGCAGCGCCACCGGAATGTGCACAGACACGCCATCATCCGCCGCTGCGGGATCAAAGTGATAACTGAGTTGCAGGCGTAAATTGCCCTTGTGCCACGTATCGGGGAAATCCAACGCCGAGATATGGTCGGCATTGCGCTGCATCAACAGCGCCTTGCTGAAATCGAGTAAATCCGGTTGCTCACGCTTGGCTTTTTTCCACCAGCCAAAAAACAGCTGGGCGTTGTAAATGCCCTGTGGAATACGCGGCTCGTAAAAGTCCATCAACACTTGCTCGTCAACCAAGATATCGCGACGACGGGATTTATGCTCGAGTGATTCAATGTCTTCGAGCAGCTTTTGGTTAGCGACAAAAAACGCTTCTTGGGTCTGTAATTGCCCTTCTGCCAAGGCGCTGCGGATGAAAATCTCGCGCGCTTCAACGGGATCTATGGGGCCATATTGCACTTTGCGGCGGTGCACAACCGTCAAACCGTAGAGCACTTGATTCTCAAGGGCGATAACGCTGCCAGGTTTTGCCTCAAAATGGGGCTCGACATAGCTTTTCTTGATCAAATGCGCGGCTAAGGGCTCTAGCCATTCGGGTTCGATTTTAGCGCAGCCGCGGGCGAATAAACGCGAGGTTTCGGTAAGCTCAGCCGCCATGATCCACTTAGGGCCTTTTTTGGCAAGCGGCGAACCAGGGAATACAAAAAACTTACGATTACGAGCACCTAAGTACTCGTTATTGTTATCTTTAAAACCAACATGGCTCAATAAGCCCGATAAGAGCGCGCGGTGCAAGCTGTCGTAATTGGCGGGCGTATCGTTTAGGCGCCACTTTAAATCGTGCACGGCTTGCTTAAGCTGGGCGTATAAATCCTGCCATTCACGCACGCGCAAATAGGCTAAATATTCATCGCGGCACTTTTTACGGAACTGGCTAGCAGACAACTCTTTTTGTTGATCTTTTAAGTGCTGCCACAGGTTTATCCAACTGACGAAATCGGAACTGGGATCAGCAAAACGGCGATGGGCTTCATCACTGGCTTGCTTCTTCTCCATCGGACGTTCGCGGGGATCTTGAATCGATAAGCCCGCGGCAATCACTAGCACTTCGTTCAAACAACCTAACTGCTGACTCTCGACCACCATGCGCGCTAAACGCGGATCCACAGGAATTTGCGCCAAGTTGCGCCCAAGTGGCGTCAACACTAGCTTGCCGTGTTTGCTCTCAACCGCTTGTAATTCTTCTAGCAGCAAGAAACCATCGCGGATATGGCGTGGATCGGGCGGCTCAATAAAGGGAAATGCCCCTATATCGCCAAGACCAATCGCGAGCATCTGTAAAATGACCGAGGCCAAGTTAGTGCGCAGAATTTCAGGATCGGTAAACGCCGGACGATTATTAAAATCCGCCTCATCGTACAAACGAATACAAATACCTGGCCCCACACGGCCACAACGGCCTTGGCGCTGATTGGCACTCGCCTGCGAGATAGGTTCAATTGGTAAGCGTTGCACCTTAGTGCGATAGCTATAGCGGCTAATACGCGCCGTACCTGGGTCGATAACGTAGCGAATGCCCGGCACAGTCAGCGAGGTTTCCGCCACGTTCGTCGCTAATACAATCCGCCGACCTCTGTGACTACTGAAAACTTTGGATTGCTCACCATAGGATAAACGCGCGTACAGCGGCAAAATTTCGGTATCGCGGTAATTACGCCGACTCAATTGCTCGGCCGTATCGCGAATTTCCCGCTCGCCGTTCATAAAGATTAGAATGTCGCCAAGACCTTCGGCCACCAGCTCATCAACGGCGGCAAAAATGCCTTCGATTTGATCTAAATCGGCATCACTATCTTGCACTAAGGGTCGGTAACGGGTTTCGACCGGAAAGGTACGGCCCGACACTTCGATAATAGGCGCATTGTTAAAATGCTTAGAAAAACGCTCAACGTCTATGGTCGCCGACGTAATAATAACTTTGAGATCGGGGCGTCTTTTGAGAATTTGTTTGAGGTAGCCCAGAATAAAATCGATGTTAAGGCTACGCTCGTGGGCCTCATCTATGATGATGGTATCGTATTGATCGAGATTGCGATCTGACGTCAATTCCGCCAGTAAAATACCGTCGGTCATTAACTTGATATAAGAGTCACTCTTAAGCGCATCGGCAAAACGCACTTTAAAGCCAACCACTTCACCGAGCGGACTTTGTAATTCTTCGGCGACTCGGCTCGCCACACTGCGGGCAGCCAAGCGTCGTGGCTGGGTATGACCAATCATGCCGCGGCAACCTAAGCCTAATTCCAAACAGATTTTAGGTAACTGGGTCGTTTTACCCGAGCCCGTTTCACCGGCGATGATCACCACTTGATTGCCCGCAATAGCGCGTGCAATATCGTCGCGCATTAACGATACGGGGAGATTTTCTGGGTAATTAATCTTTGGACGGGCGTTACGGCGCTGCTCAACCTTATCAAAGGCGGCCTGAGCTTGCTCAGTAAGTTGGACTAAGACTTGAGCCTTTTTATCGGAATCAGCTTCTTTATTGAGTTTAAATAAACGACGACGGATCCGCGACGCGTCGCTCTGATAGCAAAGATTTAGGAAAGCGTTCGATAGCGGATGTTTGTCAGAGTTCAAAACCAAATTCCATTGCTAGCATCAAAAACGGCGATCCTAGCAAGGAATGTGGTGCATTGGTATTGCTAATTTGCCGGAAATGAAACCTAAGCGGTGCAAATGAAGCGTATGCACTAAGAGATTGACCAAGCATGGGCTTAAGTAGCTCGATGATTTTAGCGATATCTTAAATATTCAAGCTAAATTAATGACAAATACTTAAGCGGGGGCTAAGTAGCATTGCTGCATATACACATTCATGGCCTTTAACACATTGGTGCGATTAATTGTCCCTATCACTTTACCCTGCTCTACTACTGGATAAATTTTAGGTTTAGATCCCAACATCTGTTCTGCGAGTTGTAACATGCAGTCATCTGGCCCGACAAACAATACCTCAGTACGCATACAATCCTTTACAACGGATGTCATATCACAGTGGTAACTACTCTTAAGCATCACAGCTAAACAGTCCTGTTGGGATAAAAAACCCACCAGATCACCATTATCATCGACCACCGCAGCGCCCATTTTATTATTGTCTAATAGTTTTTCGACAGCTGTGGCAAGCGACATATTCGCGCGTAGCAAAACGGGTTGGCGATCCATATGATCGCGGATTTTTATTGAGTCCATAGTATTCCCCTTAATTAGCCCTACGCTTAGAGTCTAGTCAAAATCTCGCCATAAGTAAGCGATTAATGCCGATTGACCTCTGCAACTCTGTGCCCATAACTGAGCACTCGGGTAATTTTCCATTGATTATCCTGCTGACGCCAGACAATCGTAAAATCGGCCAAACCATCACAGCTACCTGTTTCAATGTGACAAAAACGATGAACGCCTTGCGCTATAGCACCAAACTCTTTTACCGGGAACACTCTCATTGTGCCAGTCACTAACTCACGGCGATAATGACCACAGGCATATTTCTGCGTATTAGCCATCATGTCCTGCCGATTCCAAGTCACACCGCCAGTATCGTGATAAAACTCCACATCGTGCGTGAAAAATTCTGCGTGTTTCTTTAACTCAGTTGGTTCAACGCACTTATTAAAGCTATCGAAAACAGCAAAATCTAATGCCAATATATCGGAAAATAATGGTAACCGTCTAGCGAACCACACCTCGCATCATTAATCTGCCTATTTGAAAATACCTGCTCAATGATAAATTTGGAGCAGGTGATGAAAACATACAGAACAACTACTCAGTG
>NZ_JAKILG010000006.1 GCF_023283765.1 Shewanella profunda
CAATAGCATTGTGGAACCACCTGATCCCATCCCGAACTCAGAAGTGAAACGCAAACGCGCCGATGGTAGTGTGGGGTCTCCCCATGTGAGAGTAGGTCATCGCCAAGCGCCCAAATAAACAAAAAGCCCTAGCCTAAACCGCTAGGGCTTTTTGTTTATGTGTAATGAAAGAACTATCTCGATGTGCTGCCATCCATACTATTCGTAGGGTAAATATTGCGTTATGGGCATGACTTTAGCTTTGCAGACCGTCGCTGAGTGCTTCATATTCTCAAAAGAGAGTCACAAAAGATGCAATCAAGTCAGCCCACTAAGTTGGCTTTGTGGTTTCAATATTTTGTACTTTTAGCTGGTCAATTAATTAAGTGTATTCACTCTATCATTGCTGTAGTTTTAAGTATTGCCCGTTAAAGTCGAAGTGGTTAGCGCAGATACAAAAAGAGCAGCCATATGGCTGCTCTTGCATTCTAGGCTTATGTCTAAGCTTCTTTAAGCCACTGAGCAGCACGTTTGGCGAAGTAGGTTAAGATACCGTCGGCGCCTGCACGCTTGAAGCAGAGTAGGGACTCCATCACGATTGCTTTTTCTGCTAACCAACCGTTTTGGATTGCAGCCATATGCATGGCGTATTCGCCACTGACTTGGTAAGCGAATGTTGGTACTGCAAGTTCAGTTTTAACGCGGTGAACTATATCTAAATAAGGCATGCCAGGTTTGACCATGACCATATCAGCGCCTTCCTGAATATCCAGTGCAACTTCGTGTAATGCTTCATCGCTGTTAGCGGGATCCATTTGGTAGCTGTGTTTATTGCCCCCTTTTAGATTGCCTGCTGAACCGACTGCATCACGGAATGGGCCATAGTAGCTTGAAGAGTACTTTGCCGAGTAAGCCATAATTTGGGTATTTACATAACCAGCCGCTTCTAGTGCTTGGCGTATTGCGCCAATACGACCGTCCATCATATCTGATGGTGCAATGATGTCTGCGCCTGCTTCGGCATGTGATAGTGCTTGCTTTACGAGGATTTCGGTAGTGATATCGTTAAGGATATAACCCGTTTCGTCTATGATGCCGTCTTGACCGTGTGTGGTGAATGGATCTAGTGCAACATCAGTCATTATGCCAAGCTCTGGGAATGCTTTTTTAAGTTCACGTACTGCCCGTTGTACTAAGGCGTCAGCATTGTAAGCTTCTTCGGCCATTAGGGATTTTTTCTCGGCGGGCGTGACAGGGAATAATGCGATAAGTGGAATACCTAACTCAACTAATTCTTCAGCTTCTTTTAGTAACAAGTCAATTGAATAACGCTCGATACCCGGCATTGAGGCAATTTTCTCACTGCGATTCGTGCCTTCAAGGATAAACATCGGATAAATCAAGTCATTGACTGTTAGATGATTTTCGGCCATCAATCGACGACTAAAATCATGTTTACGCATGCGGCGCATTCTGCGCAGTGGAAAAGCACTGGTAATGATATTCACATTTGACTCCTAATTAGGTTCTGCTTTTGCTGACGAATATAATTTCACTTGATTGCGCCCGCTATTTTTTGCTTGATAGAGCGCTTTATCAGCTTGTTCAAGTAATTCTGTACTGTGTTGATCGCTATCCACTATATCTGCGCTCACACCTATACTGACGGTGAGTGGAATGGGTTTTCCCTCCCACATTAAACCAATGGATGTCACTGCATCTCGAATAGTTTCAGCAACTTGAAGAGCACCGTCTGCCGTTGTATTGGGGAGGATGATAGCAAACTCTTCACCACCAAAACGTGATACTAGATCCGTTGGGCGTTTTAAGTTTTGTTGTAATGTTTGAGCAATAGTCTTTAATGCTTGATCTCCTGCTAAATGACCAAATTGATCGTTGATCAATTTAAATCTATCTATATCAAGCATTAGTAGCGCAATAGGTGTTTCTTGACGGCGACTGATCCGGCTTTCTGCGAGCAATCGTTTATCAAAGGCACTGCGGTTTTTAACACCAGTGAGACTGTCGATAGTACTTTGCTCTGTGAGTTTTTGGTTTACTTCGTGTAACTCTCTTAGCGTAATCTCAAGCTCCAAGGTGCGTTCTTGCACCATCTGCTCCAGCTTTTCATTCGTTTCAGCTTCTAGTTTTAGGGCCTCTTCTCGAGCACTACGAATTTTCTGAGCTTGCTTTAATGCTTCTTGCTGAATACGCAGTTTCGCTTTACGTTCGTCGTTATAACGGATAGCGAGCACGAGTGACATAAAGATGATCTCGAAGGTGAGTCCGAGCATAACTGGCGTCTGGGGTTTTACGTTTAAATCAATCACGTTCAGGTATAACAGACTGCTGATACAGGCGCCTGTTAGCATGCTGACCCAACCTATAGTGTAAAGTCTCGCAAGTTTATGGCCATTAATGGCTTGCATAATGGCGAGCACCATGAGGATGAGGCTAAGAATGGCAACTGAAATAATTTCGATATATAAGGCCGTGCCATAGTGGATAAATGGCAGTAATAGTCCAACTAGCAAGATGTACACAGCGCTGTAGCGGCAAATTAGCAGCATACGGCGATTGTAGTATTTGAGTTGCAGGATCTTCTCGGTAAACATCAATGCGAATGCCATAACTACAGGCAGTAGTATAGGTACCATAATTTGTTGCAACATGGGCCATTCTGGCCAAATAAACCGGAAAGCGAAGCCGTTAATAGTTGCGACGAGTAAAGTCATGCTAAGTACATAACCAGAATAGTAGCTATAGCTGAATGATCCTGAGGCCATAGCAATAAAAAGACTAAAAATGCCAATCGCAGCTAACACACCTAATTGAAACCCATGTTCAACGGCTGTCGATTCTGCTATCTGCGCTAAATCATTAGCAGACCAGAGATAGAGCGGAACAGTGGCGCTGCCTTCCGTTTCAATATGCAGATAAAAAGTGTGTTCTTCATTAGCACTGATTTTAAAAGGATATAGGAAAATATTACTGAGTAATGGCCGCTCAGAGTAGGGCTGGGTATCGCCCATATACACCACATTGAATAGTTTTTGATCAACGAGATGATATACAGTGACTTTATCTAACAAAGGATTATCTAGGGCTAAGATCCGTGAGAGGCTTACATCTGTACTATTCAAGCTGATGTTCAGCCAAAAGTTATGTCGGCTAAGTTTCTGAATATCTTTATTGGTAAAGTTACGCCATTCTTGTTTAGAAAGTTTTTGGATATCTGCAAGTTGCGTTGTCGAAGGATGGCTAACGAGTAGCCAAGGCGTTAAGCTCAATGGCGTTGGTGTATCTGCATCAATGTTGAGTAAAGCCGCAGAAGAAGGTGCTGACGTCAGCAGCAGCCAAATAAAGAATAATAGAAAGCCGCTTATTCTAATCATTATCTGGACTCAAATTAAAAAACGCTAAGCTATTTTTGTAGCAGTGTGCGGCAAATTCATCTGCATTTTCGCCCCGTAAATCGGCAATGTATTTTGCAATATAGGGCAGGTACTCAGGCTTGTTTTTGCTCGATTTAGGTTTTGGTCTCATACTTCTAGGTAGGAGATAAGGGCTGTCAGTTTCTATCAGTAAACGTTCTTGCGGGATAAAGGGGACGAGTAGTGCTAGCTCTTGGCCTCGTCTCTCGTCACAAACCCAGCCAGTAATGCCTAAGTGTAAATCGAGAGCGATATAGGCTTCCATTTGTGCACGGGTTCCTGTGAAGCAATGCAGTAATGCGCCAGTAAGCTGTGGCCTATATTCACGCAGGATAGCGATAAAATCCTCGTGGGCATCACGTTCGTGCATTAGCACGGGTATTTGCAGCTCAACTGCTAATTCTAGTTGGGCAATAAAAGCTTGGCGCTGGATGGGCCTAGGTGAGAAATCACGATTATAGTCTAAGCCACACTCACCGATAGCAACGACTTCTGGTGCTTGGCAAAGTTCCGCTTGTAGTGCGTTTGAATTGACATTCCAACCACTGGCATGGTGGGGATGCACACCGGCAGTGCAGTACAGTTTATTAGGGTATTGTTGACAAACGGCAAGGGCCGCAGCACTTTCGCTTAAATCGCTGCCAATAACAATTAACGGCGAAACCCCTTGGTTCGCCGCCGCTTGTATTATCGATGCTATATCTGGCTCGAGTGCGCTGCCAAGTAAATTGACAGCGATATCTATGTATGAGGCCATTATTTTAGGCGTTTCACCCGCACCTTGGCATTGCGATCATCACTACCCATTAAGAAAGAACCTAAAGCCGCTTTTTCAATATAGACAGTCGTGCCTTGCTTTAAGTTGTACTTACGGCCTTCGGTCTGTTTCCAGACTTGGCCATTCGTAAAGGTGACTTTAATCGCGCCGTAGGGATCTTCTGCAATAGACTCAACTTCGAAATAAATTTTATCAACAGTATTTTCTTTAGCACGTTTAGCTTCCATGCCGAAGTTATCTTCAGCGGTCACTATTGGAGCTTGAGGAGCGGTAGCCACCGCCGCGGCAGGAGCCGCAATTGCCGATGGATTTGGTACTGCCTGAGTGCCTACAATCGCTGTCGTAGAGATTTTTGCATTCGCGGCGAGGTTGTCATAGCAAACTAAACGATCAAGATTATCGGCTACTGCCGCACACTGAGTGAGTTGCTGTTCAATACTGGCACTTGCCTGCACTGACACCAGCATAATAGCAGCAGCCATAATAGTTAAGCGCATGAGAATCTTCCTTATTATTATATTTTCTCTAACGCCAGCGAAGACGTTAGTTATTCGTTTGTTCTTCGTCGTCCGATTCGTCGCTGGGCTTGCTGTAAAAACGTGCGGCGAATAAACCACCCTCAAACAATAACAGCATTGGTACGGCAAGCATAGTCTGCGAGATGACATCTGGTGGGGTTAATAACATACCAACAACAAAGGCGCCAACGACAATGTAGGGGCGTTTCTGCTTGAGGTCTTCTGGAGTTGTTACACCAGCCCAACAGAGTAAAACGACGGCGATGGGAATTTCGAAGGATAGGCCAAAGGCAAAGAAAAGTTTCAGAATAAAGTTAAGGTAACTGGTAATGTCCGTCGCAACTTGAACTCCCTCCGGCGCATTATTAGCAAAAAAGCCAAAAACAACAGGGAATACAATATAATAAGCAAAGGCAATACCGAGATAGAACAATACGGTACTGCTGAATAGGAGTGGCATAACTAAGCGTTTTTCATGTTTATATAAACCTGGTGCGACGAAGGACCAAATTTGAAATAACACATAGGGTACAGCCACAAAAAATGATAAAACGAGTGTTAGTTTGAAAGGGGCAAAAAATGGCGCAGCGACATCCGTCGCAATCATACTGCCACCAAGCGGTAAAGACTGCATTAAAGGTATTGCCATGTAATGGTAGATATCATTTGCCCAGTACACACTGCAAATGAACACCAATAACACACTAGCAATGGATTTTAGCAGCTTGGACCTAAGTTCAAGCAAATGGCTGATAAGTGGCTGCTGTTGCGACATGAATTATCCGTTGGCTTTCGGGTTAGAACTGGTATCCACGCCCTGAGATAGCTCACTGTGAGCGGCAGGAGACGCCGAATTTTGACTAGCCTCTAATGGGGTCGTCGGATTGGTCTGGCTCACTTGAGCTGGACTGTGAATTTGATTATCCGGTGCAGCCGTCCCTTGGGATGAAGAGTCTTGAACTTGATAAGGACGGTTTACAGATTGCGCCGCTTGTTTTAACTGTTCAATGGACTCTTTGAGTTCAGGCGAAAGATTAGATAACCCTTTGCTTTCAGCCTTTTTAAGATCGGCATGTAATTGCTCAATCTTTAGCTCCTGCTCAAGTTCTTCTTTGACCGAGTTGGCCATGCGTTTCATCGCGCGGATCCAACCTGTAACCGAACGTACCGCGACCGGCAAACGTTCGGGGCCAAGAACCACTAGCCCCAAAACACCGATCAGCAGCAGCTCCATAAAGCCGATACCGTCAAACATAATAGAGTTACGCCTGTTCTTTGTTAGACTCAGGTTTCTTTTCAGTCGCCTGTTGAGTTGTTTGCGCTGTTTTAGCCGCTTCGGTGTCTTCTAGTGCCTTTTTATCTTCTTCTGAAGACATGGCGTTCTTGAAGCCTTTAACCGCACCACCTAAATCACCACCCAAAGAGCGTAATTTCTTAGTTCCAAACAATAAGACAACGATTAACGCAACGATAAGAAGTTGCCAAATACTAATACCACCCATGAAGGTATCCTCTTAATTGATATCGGTTCTATTATGAACCCTTGATTAATTAGTGCTAGCTAAAATTTGCGATTCTTTGGCCTAGATCGCCATCCTATAAACCACAATATTATGCCTGAAGTAAGGCACACATAAGGGGTCCACAGTGTAGCGTCTTGGTTGAATAATAACGTGCCACAGATCAATAAAACTGCAGAAGTGATAAGCATGTAATTGCTTTTATGTGCCTGCTGTTGATATTTCAAATACTTATCTAACATTTGTTGCTGAGAACTCAGCAATTTCCTACCTAACTTAAGATTATCGTAAATTAGTTCGGGGAATTCTGGCAGCTTATCAGCCCAATATGGCAGTTTTGTGGATACTTTTTTAAACATAGCCTTAGGACCCACTTGCTCGGCCATCCACTGCTCTAAAAAGGGCTTCGCGGTTTGCCATAGATCCAATTGTGGATATAGCTGTCGTCCTAAACCCTCGATATAAAGTAAGGTTTTTTCCAGTAAGACTAGTTGCGGTTGTACTACGATATCGAAGCTGCGCGCAGTGCGAAACAGCTCTAATAGCACATGGCCGAAGGATATTTCATCAAGCGGTTTATTGAACATAGGTTCACATACCACTTTGATTGCCTGTTCAAAAGCTTGTAGATCGGTTTTTTCCGATACCCAACCAGATTCAATATAGAGCTGGGCGATCCTGTGGTAATCGCGATTAAAAAACGCGAGGAAGTTTTCAGCCAGATAACGCTTATCTACATCGCTAAGAGTGCCCATAATGCCGCAGTCTAGACCTATGTAATAGGGGTTTTCTGGGTGATCATAGGAAATAAAAATATTGCCGGGGTGCATATCGGCATGGAAAAAGTTATCGCGAAAGACTTGGGTGAAAAAGAGCTCAACTCCACGTTCTGCTAATAATTTAAAGTTAGTGCCTTGGGCTTTTAGGGCGGCAATGTCGGAGACTGGAATGCCGTAAATACGCTCCATAACCATTAGACGCGGATAGCAAAACTCTTCATAAACAAAGGGCACGTAGAGTGCATCTGAGTTGAGAAAGTTATTGCGTAACTTTATCGCGTTCAAGGCTTCAAGCTTTAGATTTAGCTCACCTAAAATGGTGACTCGATAATCTTCAATGACTTCAGCAGGGCGTAGTCGGTTGCCTTCACCGAGGAAATATTCAATCAGATTAGCGGTTTGGGACATCAACTGTAGATCGGCTAGAATTTTAGCTTCTACGTTGGGACGAAGCACTTTTAATACTACGGCTTTGCCATTTGATTTGAGAGTGGCGGTATGCACTTGGGAAATCGACGCCGAGGCTAGTGGTGTTTCATCAAAATAATCGAATAGGGATTCAATCGGTGCTTTTAATTCGGCTTCAATCGCTTTGCGAGCTAGCATGCCATCGAAGGGCGGGACTTTGTCCTGTAGCATAGCCAGTTCACTGGCCCATTCATCACTCAGTAAGTCGCGCCGGGTTGAGAGCATTTGACCGAGTTTAATATAAACGGGTCCAAGTTCCTGCATTGCCAGTTTTAAGCGTTCGCCACCGGGTTTGCTTTTATGTTTATTGCGGATCCAAAATAAGCTATTACGAGCGAGTTTAAAGTACCAAGGGGTCATCTTTGGCGGTAATACTTCATCTAACCCGTATTGAAGCAGGGTTTTTATGACGTGGTAACCGCGGCGGATACTGGTAAGGGTCATGGCTTAATTTGGTCTCTTAATTGGGTTATTCGCTGTTCAAGTGCGCGAGTCTCAGCAACTAAATCATCCATTTGATCGCGAAAATGGACTAACTCAATTTTGTGTGGTGCGAGGCGGTATTCTTCTAGCGCGAGTTGCCCTAAATGGGAACGTGTTTTACGTAATACATCGAGTGCAAAACTTTTAGCCTGGTGCCCTGAGCTAATAAGCTTATGTGTTGGACCATCACCTAAATAGCGCGATATTGGCTCAGCAAAGTCAAACTCTATACCACGTAAATATTGGCTAAAGCTTTGTAATAAATTGAGATCGCCCTCAAGCTTGAGCTTATCCTGCTTAATCAATTCGGTTAGGTTAGCGCCTTCAGTCACACGGTAAAGCGTTGTTGCATCTGCGTGCAGGCTGACATCGACATCACCCTCGTAGCGGCTTAGCACTTGGATCTCTTTGGCAAAGATCAAGTAAATTGGCCAGCTAAGCTGCGATAATTGGATACGAAATACTTTGCCATGCAGATGGCGTCGGTGCGAATAATCGCCACCCGCTTGGGCCTGAAGTTTTTTCAGGCCTGTTTCAATTGCGGCGCAGGCAAGTAACACAACTTCTTGCAGCATCATTAGAACTTATAACCACGGTGCAGTGCGACAATGCCGTCGGTCATGTTGGTGTAATCAACTTGCTCGAAGCCAGCATCTACCATCATTTGCTTCAGGGTATCTTGATCTGGGTGCATGCGAATCGATTCGGCCAGATACTCGTAGCTGTCAGCATCTTTAGTGATAAGTTCGCCCATCTTAGGTAAGACTTTGAAGCTATATAAATCATACACTTTTCGCATGATTTTATGCTGAGGCTTAGAAAACTCTAGCACTAATAACTTGCCACCGGGTTTAAGTACGCGGTTCATTGAACGCAGCGCCGCATCTTTGTCTGTTACGTTACGCAGCCCAAAGGCGATGGTAATGATATCGAAGTGATTATCGGGAAACGGTAGGGCTTCGGCATTCGCTTGCACATAACTGACATTGTTCACTATGCCCTTATCACGCAGCTTAGTGCGACCCACTTTCAGCATGGAGTCGTTAATATCGGCTAACACCACTTCCCCTTTTTCGCCCACTAGATGGGAGAATTTTGCGGTTAAGTCACCGGTGCCGCCAGCCAAGTCTAGTACTTTCATACCTGGGCGTGCGCCAGAAACCTCAATAGTGTGACGCTTCCAGAAGCGGTGGATGCCAAAGGACATCACGTCGTTCATAATGTCATATTTAGCGGCTACTGAATGAAACACGCCGGCAACGAGTTCGGCTTTTTTATCGGCCTCTACGGTTTTGTAACCAAAGTGGGTACTTTTAGATTCGCCCTCAGACATCAATGTGTTCCTATTGTTTTGCAATGTATTAATGCGAGTGTATGCCATCGCCTGCATTTGCTGAATCTTTGATCTATCACTCTGTGATCGAGCTAGTAAACTAACTTCAATGTATTTGTTTACATCACTTGGCATGGTACATCGAGTTAAATGCCTGCTAACCACATAAAATGGACAGGCATTAGACCACAATATCAAGATTTGGTGAATAGCTTAGCGTTTAGTTAGGCACAACCCGCATGTGTTATTGCGCCAAAAATTGTATGCGGCCTTGAACATAGGCGTAAATAAGTTCGCTTAGGCTTTGACCTACATCCCTAAATCCAGCTTCGATGCCAGCCTCGTGGCAGCTTGGTGCGGCTTCGGCTAAATGCAAATAAGCGCAAGGGCAGTGGTGGGCGATATAGTTGACATAATGCGCTGCATCAAGCAATGGAACCCCCGCAACGGTTGAAGCACTGCTGGGCATTTTTGCTATGGCGTCTACGTCGAGTTCTAAACCCACGGGGAAACCCGTTGCATTGAGTTTTTGCGCAATCTCAAGCAAGGCTTGCTCTAGGTTGATTTCACGGCGTACCCATATTTGTTGCAGGCTATGCCAACTGCCACCAAATTCAGTCAGTTGAGTTAAATTGGCCTCGCTGTTTTTCAGCTCGTGTAAACCCAGAACATGGTAATAGCCTAAGGCACCATGGTCAGCTGCATAGCTAAAACCATTGCCGCTGTGGCGCCCTTCGAGCAAACGGAAATCGGAATGGGGATCGAGATTTACTGCCGCAACTTGGCGCTGGTAATGGACTGCGGTTGCCATGAGTAAACCGTAGGCATTGTTATGGCCACCACCGATAAGAATTGGTTCTAATCCTGCGGTTAAAATTGCGCTAACAATGCGGATGACTCGTTGATCTAATTGCTCTACCGCACTACGTAGTTCATCAAGCATAATTTCAGTATTGCTTGCTGTTTGATGCAAGTTTTGTTGTAGATCAGCCGCATTGACTTGGCCTAACACTAAGCATTCGGTGCCAGAAAGGAAACGATTCGATTGCAAATTGAGCCATTGGCGCATACTCGTCGTGAAGGCGTCAGTGGCACCACCGCGGCCTAAATTGGCCCGCGGTCCTATATCTTCACCCACGCCAATAATTGCAAACTTAGCGCCATGAGCTTTGGCTGTGGTAAGAATCACATCTAAGGTATGTTCTTGATTCGCAGTATGTACACACTGGCCTAGCTTAGTTTCACCTGCCCTTGGGCTGACGAGCATAGCGACATCGGCATGAGTAAAAGGAATAAATTCGAGCATAGATGATCATTCTTATAGGGCCAAAGACGGCTTATTGTGACGTAGGCTAGGAGGGTTATTCAATGGTCATTGGGTAAATATAGATAATAAAAAAGCCAGCTTAGCTGGCTTTCATCAAATGGAACTTATACTACTCAATGTCGAGTGGTTCAGGCGATAAAATAATCCCTGTATTGTCGGCGTAGATATGATCGCCAGGGAGGAAAGTCACGCCGCCAAAATTGACCGGAATTTCGACTTCACCTACCGAGTTTCCATCTGCACCGACAGGGATAGAGGCAAGGGCTTGAATGCCAATATCTAACTCTTCCAATGCATCCACATCACGAACAGAACCGTAAACGATAATGCCTTCCCAATTATTGCCCACCGCAAGATCTGCGATTGCCGCATCAATAAGCGCGCGGCGCAATGAGCCACCACCATCGACGAGTAAGACTTTACCTTGACCATCCTCTTGTAAGACTTCGGTAATCAGGCCGTTGTCTTCAAAGCACTTAATGGTGCTAATAGAACCGCCAAAAGAGCTACAACCACCGTAGTTACTGAACATGGGCTCGACTACATCTACGACATCTAAGTACATGTCACATAGTTCTGAGGTGTTGTATTCCATATTTACACTCCTATTGATCCGCGTTGCGTACAGTTTAGCGAGTTTACGCCAGTATAAAAGGGATTATTAAAAAGAAAAGTGTTATCAATCACGGTATTGTTGCCATTAGCTCGTTAACACTTAAGTAGTAAATTTTCTTCACCTAATCGAAATTTGTGCCTAAAACTTGATGTTAGTCATTAAATAACGGTTTTTTATTACAACTCTGTTGCGCCATTTGGTATTATATCCCAAGTTTGAATTAACTTACTTAACTTAATTTGCTTTAGGGGCACGGACCCCCCGTTATGCTTATGGACGGTAGAGGGCCTTCAAGAGGTGCCTATGGAAGCTGTGAATACGATTGAAATTATTGGTTATTTTGCCTCAGTTATGGTGGCAATATCTCTTATGATGAAAAATATCATCTGGTTGAGATGGTTGAACTTTGTGGGGTGTGGACTGTTTGTTGTTTATGGTGTGTTTATTTCAGCTTGGCCAGTGGCCGGGATGAATGCGTTTGTTGCCTGTATTAACATTTATCATCTCACTAAGATTTACCGCGCTAAGGCAAATTCAGAAGCCATAGTCTAAGTTCTGCTTAGTTGTGTTGTTCTAAGGTTGAGGTATTTCAACTTAGAACAACACCATCTCTTAGCTTTACACCCGCTTTTCTGCTGTTTTTATCAACAAATCACTGCAAATCTTTTATTTCAAAGTCTAAGCCGCAATTCTTGTCATAAAACTTTAGGCTAGATGTCACTGAGGCGTCATAGCTATTTTTTAGTCTGGTGTTATCAAACTCGTGCTTGAGTCGGTGTTATACGAGTATTTAAGCAACATGAGCATTTAAAACCATCAGTCTTCAAAACAAAGAGTCGATCAACGAATTCGATCGTTAGAGTGAAGGGCATGCACAGATAACCCCCTTTTAACGCTAAAGTTGTCGAGAGAATGCGCAGATTAACATCGCAGTAAAACTCGCTGGTATGCCAGCAAGGAGCCTGTTTTATGTTGAGTTACATTGCAGACTTAGATAAGCGAATGTTTTGCCATATTGTTGTTTTTACCCAACGCCATGGCCTTTATGTCTATGCCAAGCGAGTATCCGCGAGTGGAGATGGGCATTTGTACTTGTATTTGTCAGTGGGGTTGATGTTGACTCATGCCCAAGGACAAGCTTTATTCAATCTTATGTTGGCGAGTTTTTTGGTTGAGTTACCTTTGTATTTGCTATTAAAAAACAGTATTCGCCGAACTCGTCCATGTCATGCCTTAGTGGGATTTGAAAGTGGCTTTGAGCCATCTGATCGTTTTAGCCTGCCATCGGGTCATACGGCAGCGGCTTTTATCATGGCAACGAGTGTGGCGCAGATTTATCCCTTTGCCGCTCCTGTTGCGTATTTATGGGCGCTAGGTGTCAGTGGTTCACGTGTTGCTTTAGGTGTGCATTACCCCTTAGACATCATTGCGGGAGCCTCATTAGGGACGGGGGCTGTATTGCTAGTTCATCAACTGATTTAGCTTAAATCCTCTCAAATGATTCACTTCATTTTATTACCGACATTTTTCTTATTCATTGGTTAAAGGATATCTAATGCGAATACTCTACGGAGTTCAAGGCACAGGGAATGGCCATTTAAGTCGTGCTCGAGTGATGGCTAAAGCGCTGATGGAGCAAGATATCAAAGTGGATTTTTTATTTTCAGGGCGTAAGCCAGAACAGTTCTTTGATATGGAGTGTTTTGGCAATTATCGAGTACAGGCCGGAATGACCTTTGCGACGCATTCTGGGCGACTTAATTTGCCGCAAACGGTGCGACAGAACTTATCTCTATCCTTATTTAAGGATATTCAAGCCTTAGATTTAAGTTGTTACGATTTAGTGCTCAATGACTTTGAGCCTGTCTCTGCTTGGGCTGCGCGGCGTCAGAGGGTGCCATCCATTGGCATTAGCCATCAGGCTGCCCTGATGCATCCTGTGCCTAAACTCGGCAACACTTGGTTTAATGAGCTACTGCTTATGTACTTTGCACCTGTGGATGTTGCACTTGGTTGTCATTGGCATCACTTTGGTTTTCCGATCCTACCGCCCTTTGTTGAGGTTGATCCCTGCTCCTCTGAGCATACACACCAGATCCTCGTTTACTTACCCTTTGAAGATGCGGATGTGATTGCCAGTTTTCTATCCCCTTTTTCTGACTATCAGTTCTTGGTGTATCACAGCCAGCAACCTAAGGTGCAAACTGCCGAACATATTCAATGGTATGGTTTTAACCGTGATGGTTTTAAGCAGCATCTGGCAAGTTGCGGTGGCGTGATAGGGAATGCAGGGTTTGAGCTCGCAAGCGAGGCATTAACCCTAGGTAAAAAACTGTTGGTAAAACCATTGATTGGGCAGTTTGAGCAGTTATCAAATGTGGCTGCATTACAATTACTCGCAGCGGCTGATAGCATGATGACCCTAGATATCAATGTGTTAAAGCGTTGGCTTAAGGCTGCATCACCTAACCCCATTGCTTATCCTCAAGTGGGGGATGCGCTAGTTAGATGGCTCCGAGGTGGCGACTGGCACCATAGTCAACCACTGTGTAAAGAGTTGTGGAGCCAAGTTACGCTTCCCGATACTTGGCGTTAATCAAATGTTCAGTTGATATGAAAAGTGAATTAGGCACTAGCTGGGTCAATGGGGTTAGCGTATAATTTCGGCAATTTTGCTGTTAGCCCCTTTCAGCACGTCTATATTGGCCTAGTCTGGCCGTTAATTATGTTGTTATAAATGAGCCTCAAGAAGTTTACTCAGTACAAGTTACTGCTTTTAATGCTGTTATCTCTTTGTGTTTTACTTCCTTTTATTCCCGATCAGGCTTATCACATCCCCGGTCCCGATATTGCCAAGCAAAATTTTCATGTCATTGAATTTAATGATCAAGGTCAACCACATGATGATAAACAGTGGCAAGGTTTGCGGGATCGTATCTTACAGCCCCATAATGACATCGCCCCCGAGTTGCTGATTTTTGTTCATGGCTGGCACCATAGTGCTAATCCAGAGGATGAAAACTTTGTTGCGTTCGAACAATTTTATCGGCAAATGGCAACATCAGATAAACAGCGCAACTTATTAGGCCTTTATATCGGCTGGCGTGGCGATAAGTACGATCCTTTTTGGCTCGATGGCTCGGACGATGCAACAAGCCAAATTGAGCCCATAGATTTCCCCACTATTTTGCAACGTAAACGAGTCGCTAAACGCATTGGTCAGCAGGGATTGTCGCAGTTATTTGATAAGCTCGATGGCTTAGTCTCTGGGCATCAATTACTGCGTTACACCGTTATTGGTCATAGCTTAGGTGGTTCAGTGGTTTTACATGCCAGTAAAGATCGTATTCAAGCGGCTATTGATAATGGGCAGGATAATCCGAATTTATTTTTATTGTTAAACCCTGCAGTGCCAGCGAAGGACTACCGACCTTTAGATCGACTAGTGAGTTTAGATAGGCAAAAACCCAGCATGGTTGTGCTGCAATCTAAGGGCGATTTTGCGGTAAAAGAGGCCTTTAATTACATCAAAGAGGGGGAGCGCGCCGTGGGCAACTCTTGGGCAATTACCCACGATATCGACAAATGCTCCGGTGGTAACTGCAACACGCCAATGAAAATGCCTTCGGCACTGATGGCTCACGATCAAATTCCCGGCTGTATGATGACACTGCCCCATTCGGGCTGGAAAGTTCGTGCGCGTCTGCAGGCTCGTCGCACGGTACAAACTTGCCCCGATGCCAATATGCAAGCCGTATGGGTGCTCGCCGTATCGGACGAGATTGTCTCAGGGCATAATGGCATTCTCACATCAGCTCATGCTAAAGCGTTATCTGAGGTGATGAACATGATTGATTTGTATCGAAATCAATTACCTAAACATGCAGTCGAAAGTCCTGCTAACCAAGATCTTGGCACATTAACTCCTGCATCTGAGCCGCCCTCATCGGGTGAAACTGATGTGTCAGTCCCAGAGGAGCCTGTCGTTATCGTTGAACCTTTACCTAAGCAGCAAAGTTCACTGACGGAGGTGCAAGAGTCTCCTGAAGCCGAAGAGTCGCCGCCACCAATCATCGACCCTGAACTTGAGCCAAAGTCTGAGATTAAGCCCAAGGAAGATGTTGAACCTCAACCTGAGAACATTAAGTAAATTACGGAGTTTGCGACTCAAGAACTTAACCTTACTTGGTTAGTGTTCCTATGTTAGGGCGTTAAGTATTAAACAATAACCACCAGATTGCGCTTGACGTTATCTGCAAGTCTGGTGGTTATTTGATGAAGACGATTACGCGGTTTTGAACTGCTTAACATTCTGTTCTAAGGTTATTGCTAGTTCTTCAAGTTGCTGACTTGCAATGGTTATTTTACTTGCTTGTTCCTCTGCGAGTGATGCTGAATGAGTGATTTGGCTAAAATTGCGATTGATTTCTGAGGCGACGACTGATTGTTCTTCAGCTGCGGTTGCTATCTGAGTATTCATATCGCTTATTTTTGTAACCGATAGGTTTATTGCATTCAGCGAATCACCTGCACATTTTGCTTGCTCTACACTGATTTCAGCCTGAGCTTTACCTTCATTCATCACGGCTACAGCGTTCATTGAGCTGCTTTGCATCTTCTCAATGACGGTTTGAATTTGCCCAGTAGATTCTTGAGTGCGGCGTGCCAGATTGCGAACTTCATCAGCAACCACTGCAAAGCCACGACCTTGTTCACCCGCTCTTGCGGCCTCTATAGCGGCATTTAGTGCGAGTAAATTGGTTTGCTCTGCAATACTTTGAATGACTTCCAATACCGTACCTATCTGACGGCTATCTTCCGACAAATTATTGATAACGTCAGCGGCTTCGCTGACTTTGTCGGCAAGCTTATTAATACTTGACTGAGTTTTGCTGACTTCGTTTTGCCCTGCATTGAATTCATTCATTGCAGTTTGTGCTAAGACGGCGGCGTCGTTGGTATGGTTTGCAACTTCAGCAACCGTCGACGACATCTGGTTTATTGCCGTTGCACCTTGTTCCGTGGCCGCTTTTTGATTGCCGAGCAAATCTTCGTTGTACTTTGCCGTCAGCAATAATTCGTTTGATGCCGAAAGTAACTCGTTTGCAGCCTTTATCGAATTTTTAGTGATCCCCGATATATGGTCTGTTAAATCTTTGAGAGCACTTAAAATGCTTTCGGAAGTATGGAATTTAACTTGTGTCGTTAAATCTCCAGATGCGATTTCTTTTATGACGAAGGCGGCATATTCAGGTTCGCCCCCGACGAGTTTCTTTAATCTATTAACGGTACTAATCGCCACCAGAGAGCCGATAATAATCGCAATAGTAGTAACAACCAGCATGATCCACTGGAAACTATTTGTTTGCTCACGTGCAGAGGCAACCTGATGTTGGATTGCGTCTTCTTGATAGTCGATTAACTTATTAATTCGTTTAAGCCATTCACTGTATGCAGGTGAAACTGTGGTAATCAAATAATCGGTTGCTTCAGCTTGACGGCCATTGTTGATCATACCGAGCAAGTTTTCGGTTAAGGATAAGGTTGAGGTCTCTATTTCTTTTATCAATCGCAACAGGTTTTGTTCTTCTGGATTGTGCTTAACCTTTGCATACATACCATCTAATGTTACAGCTGCTTTCTGGTAAAACTCCTTCAAGCGGATAATGTCATCTTGGTGTAATTTTGACTTGGCGTTATCTTTAGCTAGAACCACATCTCTAATCGAAATAGCTCTGTCATGAACGCTACCACGGAAGTTTATGGCTTGACGTTGTTCAACTGCAGTTTGCTCGGAAAGCTCCGTCAAATTTTGATCTGCTATGCTGATTTTGAACAGACCAAAGAGCGTGATACCAAGCATGATCAACAACAGCACAGCGAAGCCTGAATACAAACGTTTTATTACATTCATTAATAACACCTTATTTTGATATTAGGTTTCTTGCTTTATATCTGATGTTTAGTATACGCAAAAGTGACTACTTTAGTTCACTAAAAGACTAAATTAACTAATTGATTTAAATTAATTTCCTGTGTGGTCCTATCTAACCTCTAAATGAACTGTCCGTTATAATGCCAGTTTATTCTGGTGTTAAGGTAAAAGTTTATAATAAACAGTTTACTGTGGGTTTTTCGTCTGCCATTTGCGCCAAGTTAACATCAGTAGTGCGGCGAGTATCAAGCTGACAATGACCCATGTTGGATATTTATGCTGGTGGTAAAATGCCAATATTGGGGTTATCTCATCACGGATAAGCGCAGGGCCGAGACCAAATATAGCCACCCAAATGCTGGTGGCAAGACAGTTGCCAATCACAAACGGTTTAAGTGGCATTTTCGCCAGCCCGCAGCCGATAAACATAAATTGTTTTAAGCCTTCGACAAAGCGACTCAGGATTAATGCGGCTATACCATATTGACCGATAACGCTGTGGATCTTGTCTCCCAATTGCGGTTTTATCCAACCCTTTTTGAGTAACACATCTCCGAAGCGCCAGCCGATAAAATATCCCAGACTATTACCGCAAAGTGCCCCACAAGCCGCAACGAGCAGAACAGCTGATAATGACATTTGTCCTGTAGCCGCTAATAAACTGGCCACAATTAATAACGATTGCCCTGGAGCTGGGATGCCAAACCCTTCGACCGCAATGGCGATAAACAGTAAAAAATAGCCATACTCTTGTAGCCATGGCGTGAGTTCACTCATGATATGTTGTAGTGCTTCAGGCATCGGATAAAGGTATAAAATTAGCTTGGAATGAGTGACATCATACTCGCGAAGTTCTAAGGCTGAATAGATTTATTAGCAAAGTTTCATGCTTGCATTAGCTTATTGGTATAAAGCCAAAACTGTTGGCTTAGCCACTGATTTTACAATAATAAAAAAGGCCGAACTTGGTTCGGCCATTTGCATCTCTCATCACAATTAAGCGAATGCGGCTTGCAGTTGTGGTACCACTTGTTTTTTACGGCTTAATACGCCGTCTAACCACACTTTGCCATCGATGGTATCTTTGCCATAGGCGCGTTGGGTCAGGTCCGCATCGTCAGACACGATTAATAGCTCAGAGCCTTCTTTCATGATGTCAGTCAGCAGTAGCAATACGCTGTGGCGATTACCTTCAATTTTCAGTGCTTTGATATCGGCTTCTAACTCGGCTTTGATACCATCAAATACTGACAGATCAATAACTTCTAGCTGACCGATGCCAACTAAGTGACCGTTCATATTGAAGTCTTTAAAGTCGCGCATGACAAGATCGCGCGCTGGTGTGCCTTCAACTGCGGATTTCACTTTGAACATTTCCATGCCCAGTGCTTTAAAATCTTCAATGCCAGCGATTTCAGCTAAGGCTTCAACGCAACGAATATCAGCAGTGGTACAGGTTGGTGATTTGAAAATCACAGTATCGCTGAGGATCGCGCACATCATAATGCCGGCGATATTTTTAGGGATCGCCACTTGGTAGAAGTCGTACATCATCTTGATCACTGTGTTACTGCAACCGACTGGGCGGATCCAGCATTCTAGCGGTGTATCTGTGGTTAGATCGCCTAGCTTGTGGTGATCGACGATACCGACGATAGTCGCCTTAGCGATATCATCCGGTGCTTGAGTCAGCTCTGAGTGGTCAACGATATAGACTTGTTCGCCAGCGTAGCTGGTTTTGTATTCCGGTGCTTCAAGGCCGAAACGTTCCAGAATAAACGCAGTTTCGGGCGATAATTCACCTAAACGTGCGGCAATGGCTTCTTCACCGATTTGGTTTTTTAAATAAGCTAAGGCGATAGCACCGCAGATTGAATCAGAATCGGGGATCTTGTGACCGACAACGTAAATGGGCATTTCAGGGACTCTCCTATAAATTTGTGGCAATTTTAACAATATTTAGCCCGATTCGGAAATAGCCAAAGCGCATATCACTACGGCTTTAAGTCGCTATTGAGCTAAAAGATACCGAACTTGAATTTGGCAAATATAGTTAAGGCTTAAACTTTTACTTTTATCACTACCTTGCGTACTGCGGTGGCAGGATCCCCTGTGCCGGGCATATGTATGTCGCCTGGGAAAAATAACGCAAACATTCCCGCTTTGAGTTTGATATAAGAGGCATTAGCTTTATTTGACTCGTAGTCAAACCCTGCGTAGTCATGTTTTTCAAAATAGGGTTTTGAGGGTGTTTGATCTGCTAAGGGTAAGTAACCAAACTCTTCTTCTCCGCTGAAAACATACTGCACATCGATGTATTTTTGATGCACTTCAAAGGATTCAGTCGATTGATGTTTTGTATGGTAGTCGTTGACTATCACAAAAATATCCTCGCCATCGAGGGGATAATTGCCCACGGGTAGCAGACTAAAGTCAGTAGTCGCTAAATGCTCTAACGCACTCGCAATACGGGGATTTAGGGTTTGATAAATATGGCGGTTAGCTAAGGTATCAACGATCATCTGTTACTCGATAGACTGAAGTGAAATGGATGAATTGTGACAGATTATAATCAGATCCCCTTGGTTTAGACATCAAGTTTAAATATAAAAAAATAGACCATTGAATGGTCTGTTTTTTTATCAAAGGATAAGAACACTAGTAAGTGTATTTGGCTTCTAAGAAGTAGAAGCCGCCACTAAAACCAAAGGGGTGTTGCTTAACTTAGGAAAGTTTAATCGAGTGTGGAGAGCATTTTTGATGACACAAATCCCATGCATGTCGTTTTTTTGCGCTTAGCAGCTTTAGGAAGGAAATTATTTCTGCTGCTACACTCTAAGTTAATAGGGAATGCTAAACAGTTACTGGCCGTTTCCTTTTATTTGAGGGCGGGAGGTTGCTATGCAAACACGAGAAATGGCGTTAATTATGCGCGATGCCTTGTTACTGCCACAGGGGAGGATTGAAGTCCGAGTGGTAGAGCCCGGTTATCTACGAATGGTCGCAGATGTGCTAAAGGGGAAATACCATTTAGCCTTTGCTGCGGCAAATCCACGCGGAAATCCGCCCTGTTATCCCACGGCAACCCAGTGCAATATTATTGATTTTAATCAGTTAGAGGATGACTCTCTTAGCATTGTGCTTGAGGGGCGACAACGGGTGAGTATACTCTCGGCGGCGCAGGCTAAAGATAAGCTTTGGATGTCGCGTACCTTGCCTTGCCGTAATTGGCGGCAAGAGCCAATCAAAGGCGAGTTTGAATTAATCAGCGCAGCCCTAGAGCAATTCTACGAGGTTAACCCCGATCTTTTGGAGCTTTATTCCCAAGTACATCTAGAGGATGCGGCTTGGGTTAGCCAGCGCTGGCTTGAGGTTCTGCCCATGTATAACAAAGATAAATTGATGTTAGTCAATCAACCTGACTGCCATAAGACGCTGGATTTTGTGTTGCAACTGATCAAGTCCCATGTAGACTGAAAAAGCCTATAAACGCTAGAATAGCGGCTCCTAATAGCCGCTTTTTTTCCATATGACCTTAACTGTCCGCGCCGCTCAACCTTCCTACGTGGTACTGCCTCGGGATATTACCGACAAGCCCACAGTATTTGCTTTTCTTACTACACACTTTGCGCGTATCGGTGAAGAAGTGTGGCGTCAGCGTATTCTCGATGGAAAAGTGCATTGGCGGGATGGAAGTTTGATCGCGTTAGACACGGCCTATCGTCCAATGGCGAGGGTGTATTACTACCGCGAAGTGCCGATTGAGACAAAAGTCCCCTTTGAAGAACACATCCTATTCCAAGACGATAATGTTATCTTGGCTTACAAACCGCATTTCTTGCCTGTGACGCCCAGCGGCAATTATGTTAATGAATGTTTAGTGCACCGACTGAGATTGCGTACTGGCATTGACACTATCGCTCCCGCCCATAGGTTAGACCGTGAAACCGCAGGGGTGATTTTGATGACAATTCAGCCTGAAACACGCCATCTTTATCATCAACTTTTTGTCGATGATGCAATTCGTAAGGATTATCAAGCGATTGCAAAGCTACCCCCTGAGATTATTGAACAATATCAAAAGGGCTGCTTAACTTTACCACAGCATTGGACGGTAAAAAATCGCATGCAACCAGGTGAGCCGAGTTTCACTATGCAAGTGGTTGAAGGTGAGGCGAATAGCCATTCCGAAATCAGTCTGGTGGCGATAAAAGACGACTTAGGATTATTCCATTTAAGTCCTATTACGGGGAAAACCCATCAACTGAGAGTGCATATGCTAAGCCTAGGTATGCCATTGTTAAACGACAGATTTTATCCAAACTTGCTGCCAAAAGGGCCAGATAATATTGCCACGCCGTTAAAGTTAATGGCCCAGCGTTTGCGGTTTATCGATCCTGTGAGCGGTATTCGCCACGATATTCAATGCAGTGGGTTTGAGTTTTAGTCTAACGGAAAGCATTATTTCCATATCGGTTTCAACGCAATAGCGTTAAACAAATTGTATGGCAGTTTATACAATGGTAAGAATAGCGAGTCGTCATCTAAGTTCCGACGAAGGGAGTCGTGTATCGCTTGTGCTAAGGAAGCCTGTTTATGAGCAAATCCACCATTATCTCGATTTTACTTTGTAGCTCAGTGCTATTGGGCGCTATGTATTTTGGCAGTTGGACCAAAGCTCACTCGCTAAAAGGATACGTGGGTGAACTGACGGCCGAGATCCGCCAAGCAAGTGCGGTGATTGAGCCTAAAAAACCGAATTTGCAATCTAACTCAAGCACCCATGGTATTGCTGTGGTTGAACCTACTCAGGGGATTTGGGATCAGCAGGATACAGAAAAGAAGCAAACCAAATCACAATCTCAACCGCCTATTTTTAATCGAACTTCGCCGACTAAAACCGAAGATGATGAGGCATTATCAAACAATATCTCCCCACCGGCTTTAGATTCAGGTGTAACTCTGCCTGAAACCTCTGAACATAAACCCGTTTAATGTTTAAACGGAATAGTAAAAGTAAACAAGTGCGTTGAATATGAAAAGCTTTTAGAATTTAAGGCTTAATAACCTAGCTACTGTTATAGGTGTTGCAATGACTAAGATTTTGGGTACAAGTTTACCAGCCGCCGACCAAGTTGCGTTGCTGCGTACTTTGGGCTTGCTACTGCAAATTGGCTTAACTACTTTTGCTGCCGACACCTTTGGCCTTAGCTTGCAGATGGAGCCTTTAGTACATGTGTTAGTGTTGGAGACTTTATATTTGTCACTCACACTAGTGTTACGTAAGCCATTGTTCACAAAAGAAAGTGGTTTATTTATTGCCCTAGTGTTAGATACGCTATTTTGGATCTCTTGGCTGTATTTTTCCGGTGGCGCTACCAATGCTTTTATCTCGCTGTTGTTATTGCCTATCGCGTTGGCCGCCGTCACTTTACCGATTTGGGCACCTTGGGCACTGACGGCTATGTCAACTTTGGCCTACAGTCTGATGATTTTTACTGTGCCAGAGTCGCAAATGCAGCACCACGGTATGGACATGAGTTCCCACTATTTAGGCATGTGGTTTAACTTTGTGATTTCGGCATTAGTGATGACGACCAGTGTCGCGCTGATCACTAAACGCATGCGCCGACAGGATGCGCAATTGGCCTTTATGCGAGAGGGGCAACTGCGGCAAGAACAGCTACTCGCACTCGGTATTGCATCAGCCCAAATGACACATCAACTGGCTACACCACTTTCAACCTTAAGGTTATTGCTGGATGAAGTTAAAGAGGAAAGTGACGATGCATCCGCCAACGTCAGCGAGATGGAAACCGCCCTAGGGCGCTGCGAACAAACCCTTGCCGAATTACGTTTAGCCACTGAATCGATCCGCGACCGTCGTCAGCGCCCATTGCCATTAAGTGAGCTTATTGATGGACTTAAACAGAAAACCTCATTACTTATGCCGCAAACGGAACTCAATTGGCAGATTGCCTGCAAACCTTCGCAGTTAACTGGAGTGCAGATTTTGACCGATATGAGCCTTGCACCTGCGATAATGGCCTTGATTGAAAATGCCGCCCGCGCCAGTGCCGAAACTATCGGTGTGGCGCAGGTGGACATCAGTGTGGATACCGAGCCAAATGAAGGGCAAATTTATTTGCAGATCCGTGATTATGGCGCTGGGATTGCGCCATCATTATTGCCTCAACTCGGTACGTTACTCGTTGAAAGCCCTAAGGGATTAGGTGTAGCGCTGTTACTCAGCCATGCCAGTTTTGAACGGCTAGGCGCACGGTTAGTACTGGCCAATCATACGCAGGGTGGGACAGTTGCCCAAGTTCGTTTTACGGTTTTAGCGGGACAAGAAACTAACCCATTGGATAAGACAACCTTGGTCGATAAGGTAACACCATGAAACAATTATTAATTGTTGATGACGACCAAGCCCTTGCGAGTATTTTGGGGCGACGCCTCACGCGCCATGGCTTTGAGTGTCGTCTAATCCATGATGCCAGCGACGTACTGCTGGTGGCGCGGGAGTTTCGCCCAAGCCATATTCTGCTTGATATGAAGCTTGCCGAAGCCAATGGGCTGAGTTTAATTGTGCCGCTGCGTAATCTGCTACCCAAGGTGATTATGGTCTTGCTCACGGGTTACGCCAGTATCGCCACTGCGGTGGAGGCTATTCGCCTCGGCGCCGATAATTATTTGGCTAAACCTGTAGATACCCAAACTCTGCTTGCTGCACTGGATATGGATACCCATTTCCATCCATTGCAAGAGGATGAGATTGATGACTCGCCGCTCACCCCTAAGCGCTTAGAGTGGGAGCATATTCAGCAAGTGCTCAATGTGAATCAGGGGAATGTGTCGGCCACTGCCCGCCAGCTAGGGATGCACCGTCGCACACTGCAACGTAAGCTGCTCAAAAAACCAGTCAGTGAGAATGGGTATTTGAAGTAGCGACTTCTTCTAAGGTATGGAATTTAGCAGTATTTGATTAAGCGTTATCATCCAGTTAAAAGAAAAAGGATTTATCTGCCTGATCGTTAAGATCACAACCAGCCCTTTTGTTTGGCGATACGTGCCGCATCGATTCGATTGCTGGCATTAAGCTTGGCTATGGCTTCGGATAAATAGTTGCGCACAGTACCTTCGGCGATAAACAGGGTGTCGGCAATATCGGCGGTGGATTTGCCTTCGCTGGCAAGGCGTAGGGCGCGGCGTTCTTTATCATTAAGGGGATCAACATCGCCAATAGCCATCATAGCAAGCTCGGGATCGATCACCCGTTTACCTGCTATGACTTGTTGAATCGCATTGACTAAGGTTTCTGAGGGAGCATCTTTTAGCAAAAAACCACCCACTCCAGCTTCTATGGCGCGTTTAATATAACCTGCGCGGCCAAAGGTGGTGATAACCACGACCTTAGTCTGGCTTTGTTGATCTTTAAGCCAGCTCGCGAGTTCTAGGCCAGTGCGCCCCGGCATTTCGATATCCGTGAGCAGTAGATCAAAGTGCTGTTGTTTGAGCAAACTTAAGGCTTCATTGCCGTCACTGGCTTGGGTGATATTAAAACCACCTGCAAGGGTTAACAGTGCGGCGAGAGCCCCACGCACCATGGCTTGATCTTCAGCCAGTAAAATGTTCATTAAGTTGCTTCTCCCTGCAAAGGTAAACTAACGCTAAAGGTATATCCGTGGTCGAGATTATAGCTCAAGCTACCTCCTAGGTTATCTAAGCGTTCGCGGATCCCTGTGAGACCATTGCCTTCAACAAAGGGTTTAGCCATTGCATTATCATTGACTTCGACGAGCAGGTGATCCGATTGCTTAGAAAAGTTGATATAACATTCGCTTGCACCACTATGACGCAGAATATTATTAACAAGCTCGGTGAGGATTAAACCAAGTTGGCTTTCCATTCTAGCGGGTAGTTTGGGGATATCACCATTGAGTTCGACGCTTAACCCCTTATCCCTTAATAATTTACAAAGTTGTGTTACGCAACTTTCCAATCCCTTGTGTTTGTAGTCTGAAACGGTATGGCGAATTTGGCTTAAACTCTCCCTCGCGATTTGCCCTAGTTCAACAAGTTGAGTTGATGCGAGTTCATATTCTTGTTTTGCGATAAGTTTTTTGGCTAGCTCTGCCTTAAGCGCAATGGAAAATAGAAATTGCCAAAATTACATATTTCATTTAAGCCAAACAGCAAACCGACTAGGCCAAACAAGGCAACTAGGCTGGTTTTTAACGGGTAAAAGAAACCGATAAAAAATCCAGCAAAGGTGAACAACGAGATAGAACCGGGGTTGATGGGGGTAATGGCGGCTCCGATGATCACCATTACCAGAATAGGTTTATAAGCGCTGCGATAGTTGCATTTATAGGCCCAAAAATAGCTGGCAATAAAGGGAACGAGCACAGCTAAACTTAAGGCGATTTTCCATACAGGGTTGGTATTAATGAACAAAGGGATAAGATAAAAAACTAAATTTATCAGATATATCCATGCGAGTTTTCGTTCAATTTGCAGGGGAGTGCTCGTCATAGCGCCTCTGTGTCACAGTGCTGGTTGTTGGATATCATTGATAGCATCTGTTTTGGTTTATCTCGCCAAGTGATAGGCGCTGTGTTCAGCGCCATAGGTTTCTGTTTATTACTGTGGATTATTTTGCACTTAATTGCTGATTTTGTTGAAGCAAAAACTTAGCCCAACCGTAATCAGCTTGTACTTTCAGTGCTTGCTGCCAATCTTCAATTGCGCCTTGGCTATCGCCAAGCTCCTGTTTAGCTAGCCCTCGCCACGTATAGGCTTCGGCTTCACCCCAACAGATGTTATCGCAGGGTAAGGCGAATCTTTCTATCGCTGCGCTGGCTAAGGTTTTTGCATTTTGCATGCTACCTCCAAAGAGCGCTGGTGTGTTATAGGCCGCAATCGCTTTTACTAGGGCAACCCGAGGGTTTTGTGGCTCTAGCTGCTCTGCGTTTGCAATCGCCTTTGCTGATTTCATACCCAGCACTGCGCCTTTACTAGCGTCTAAGGCGATTTGCATACCATAGACGGAAGATAATAGCGCAAGGGATTCGGCATTGGCTTGGCTTGCTTCTAAGGTTTCTAAGGTGGTTTGAGCCGAAGTCAGTGCGCTATCAGCGAGGGATTTTTGCCCCATCACATTGGCGCTTATTGCGAGGCGATACTGTGCGTAAGCTTGATCGTAGTCTTGGGTGCTGGCACTCAATTGCTGCAATTTAGCTATGTTCATCGAATTGGCCGCCGCATCTACGCTGGTGATGTTGGCGTTTGATGGTGTTGCTGCAAACGAGTAGGTGTTTATAAGGGCTAAGCTAGAGGCGAGCAGTAATGTTTTCATGGTATTTCCTTATTGAGTGAGTTTCCCATTACTTGGGTACGAACTCATTATCAGAAACTTGACAGCATAAGTGCAGACACAAAGGTCATGGCTTTCGCATGACAAATGTCATTAGTTTAAGGGTGTTTACAAACAATAGGAGTTTAGCGTGTATGCGAGAGTATATGGGATTGAAAAACGCTATCGTAGATCCGATGCCGATTTGCCTAAAAGTTTGATGATTATTGAGAACTTGCTGGGCTTTAAACCGCATGAAGATAGGTTGGAATTTGACTTGTCCTTTTGGGCTGGTGGTTTGGGGGGATAAGTTGGCTATCTCCTGCTCTGTTATACCTGAGTAAATGCTGTTAGCTCAAGATAAGCCTAGGCTCTATTGCCCTGGGGCGGCAATTGCGCCGATATCACCACAAATATTGCCGAATGGCTTTGTGTTAATGATTTAGCAAAGTGCTTTGCCAACATGATGCCTGTAGGTGGCGTGCACAGTGGCGTCGGGATAGCTTTCTTGGATTCGCTTAACCATGGCGTGGCCAATACCCCCACTCCCGCCGACGATAAGTACTTACATAACAAACTCTCCATGGTCAATGTGCCGCTATAAAATATGCCGCTATAACCGGTTTAGATTGGCAAGATTGTGTTCGGCTGTGGTTAATATGGCGCTTCTTACGGACTCATCCATCTTGTCCCATGTGTTGTACAGCATGCTAATCCTTGGGTTTTGAGACAGTCGAGCACGGTGTTTGTCCATAAAACGCCAATAAAGGCTATTGAACGGGCAGGCAAGAGTGCCGCTGCGCTCTTTGATCTTGTAATGGCATCCACTACAGTAGTCGCTCATTTTATTAATGTATGAGCCACTGGCGGCGTAGGGTTTAGTGCCGACTATGCCTCCGTCGGCGAACAGTGCCATACCGCGAGTGTTGGGCATTTCAACCCACTCAATGGCATCAACATATACACCCAAATACCATTCATCGACTTGGTTAGGCGCGATTTCCGTTAGCAAGCAGAAATTGCCGATCACCATTAAGCGCTGAATATGATGGGCGTAGGCAAAATCTAATGATTGGGATAAGGCTTGTCGCATGCAGTTCATCTTAGTGTCGCCATGCCAAAAATAATCGGGCAGCGTCCCATGGGCATCGAGCGCGTTAGTGCTGGCGTACTGCGGCATATTCGCCCAGTAAATGCCGCGAACGTATTCTCGCCAACCTAATATCTGCCGCACAAATCCTTCAACTTGGGCGATATCAATTTCAACATTCGTTTGATAACTCTCGATGGCCGCATTGATGACTTCTAACGGGCTGATTAATTTACTGTTAAGGCTGAATGATAGTCGACTATGGTACAAGCTCCATTTAGCAGGATGTTGCTCTGTCATAGCATCTTGAAAGCGGCCAAAGGAAGGCAGGCAAACCTGACAAAAATACGTCAATAGAGTTAGGCTTTGCTCGCGGTTAATCGGCCACAGCAAAGGCACATCAATGCGACCCATGGTCGGAATTTGATGACGCTTAAGCCTAGCGAGGATCTCAGTCACATCTAGGCTAAACATCAATGGCGCTGGCAGGATTTTTATATCCTGCATTTTAAGCTTTTGACGGTTGCTGGCATCAAAATTCCACTGCCCGCCGAGTGGTTTTCCGTCTTGCATCAATATGTTGAAGCGTTTACGCATGCGGCGATAAAAGTGCTCCATCATAATGTGTTTGCCGACGGGAAACTGCGTATCGATTTCGTCAAAGGGCAAGATAAAGTGCTCTGTATCGGCACAGTTAACCACTGCAGTGTTGAGCTTAAGCCGACTCAATTGCTCAAGTAGGCGATATTCATCAGGCCTTTGGTATTCAAACTTAATCGCGCCAACTTGTGCCACTTGATGTTGAATTAGCGCCAGTAGATCGCTAAAGCCTTGGGTGTCATCAAGGGTGAGATAGAGCACTTGATGCCCTTGCGCGCGAAGCTCTTGGGCAAATTGCGCCATTGCCGCAAAGAAGGCACATATTTTTTGCACATGATGCGTCACATAAGTGTTTTCTTGGTGCAATTCTGCAATCAAATACAGTACTTGGTCATCAACACGGTTAAACCAAGAATGCTGGGCATTGAGTTGATCGCCTAAAATTAGCCGCACTGTATTAAATTGCATTTGTTGGACTCTGGTTGAATGATTTTCGCTGTTAAGGTTACGGTTTAGTGGGCAGTAGGGATCAGCGTAAAGGGACGTTTTTTAACCGTCATTCCCGCAATGTTTTGAGCGGGAATCCAGCTTTTGGGTATCTAAAGTTTGGAAATTTAGACAATTTAACAAGGGACAGTTTGTTAAATTAAGTTAAACCAGAATGCAACATGTTGGGAAAGGTATTCCTGCCTAATTTTTCGATAAGCAGGTTGTGTTACAACGGATTATGCATCAGCGATTAAGCACTTGCATGCCAGTGCTTAATTCAATCAAGGTCTTCGTATCCCGATACTCAATCTTACTGTTTCCCCGCTTCCGTTGAACAGTGCGATCCACCTCTATGGTTGTGCTTAGCGCATACCGCTTAGGTTGTTCTACTTCCTTACTTTTACGATCGTGTGCCAAAGTGACACAATAATTGCTTCTTGTGCACTTTAACACCATAATATCCGTGTGACAGTTTGACACAACAGGAGACAAGATTATGGCGACTACTTTACCTCGCATCACCGCGCGAGTGGATGTCGAAACACAAGACTTACTCACAAGGGCGGCCGCACTCGCGGGGATGTCTAGCATTAACTCATTTGTGTTAAGCGCAGCCATCGAAAAGGCCAAACAAGTGATTGAACGCGAGCAGTCGCTTAAGCTAAGCCAAGCTGACGCTATATTACTGATGGAAGCGCTCGATAAACCAGCAGTGGCAAATGCTAAACTCACAGCGGCTTCTGCACGTTATGAGAACAAAGCTCAATGATGGATACGGTACTGCTCGATAGGGATAAACACGATAGAAACCGATTCAACTGCGGCATTGAAGCTCTTAATAACTATTTGAAAGTGATGGCAAGTCAGCAAGCCAAGAAAGATAACACCCGGACTTTCGTGTTAGAAGATGAGCAGGATAACGCCTTTATCATCGGCTTTTATACCTTAACCATGACGCCTATCGACCTTAAGGCTTTACCCGAAAAGTTACAGAAAAAGCACTTATCATCGACCTCCGGTGGCCTGATTGCCCGCTTAGCTGTCGATGAACACTACCAAGGCAAAGGCTTTGGGGAATGGTTACTGATTGATGCTTTGCGAAAGCTATTAGCCGCGAGTGATAGTGTGGCCTTTCCCGTTGTGATTGTTGATGCCAAAGATGGTGCAAAACACTTCTATGAACGCTATGGGTTCCAAGCATTTCAAGACGCAGAAAATAAACTCTTCATCACAATTGCAGATGTGAGAGCCAGCTTAGGTTAAGTCTTAAGCAACCCAACACTAAACCCCTCCAATTGCTTCGGCTCAGATGGGACATCCTTGTCCACCGAGGCCGCGCCATCATCCATGATTTTTATCTGCGAATTTAGACAACTTCGCAGGGGAAGGTGTATTCCTTTAGTTTTAGCGTTGTTTTTTTGCATTAACAAAGCAAAAAAAGTTGTGGTGTCTTGTTTTCTTAATTAAGAGTTAAAACACTTTACTGAACAGAAAATTAGTTTGGATTTAGATGATGGCGTCAAAGTAAACTGTGGCAAATTTGGTAATCTGCTTACTGATGTCAAAGACATCCACGGCTAGAGGTCTGAATTAAGTATATAAACGGAATGATTTAGCAGTATTACTACTAATTTAGTGTCTAAAGGATTAATATAAATGAGATTACAGAGTCTAAACGACATATTTGAACGCCGAATTTTACGTATTCCCGATTATCAGAGAGGTTATGCTTGGTCTACATTGCAGCTGACTGATTTTTGGGAAGATATCATACAGCTTGATCCTGCTCGAGTTCATTATACCGGTGTTATAACACTCGAACCGGTTAAAGCTAAGCTATGGCAAAAGTGGCAACAAGATGAGTGGATCATAGAGGGGGTTGGGTTTAAGCCTTTTTACGTTGTTGATGGGCAGCAACGTTTAACTACATCTATGATACTCATTCAGGCAATTCTTGAGTCTGTTGACGTGAGTGTTCAACTCAATTACCAATCCTTAGAAAGTATCCGTAAACAGTACATATTATTTAAAGCCGATGATGGACAGCGTGAGAGTTTTATCTTTGGCTATGAAAAAGATAATCCAAGTGATGAGTATCTTAAAACAACCATCTTTGGTGAGCATTCGCACAGTAACTTACATCAAGAAACTTTGTACACTCAGAACTTACTCACGGCAAAAAACTATTTCAAAAAACAACTCTCTAATCTTGAGCCTGATGACATTGCGTTAATATTTAAAAAGTTGACGCAAAAGTTGAAATACAATTTGTATGAAATTGATGAAGAGATCGACGTTTTTGTAACATTCGAGACGATGAATAATCGTGGTAAACCGCTAACAAGTTTAGAACTGCTGAAAAACCGCTTAATTTATCTTTCGACGTTATATCATGATCATGAAGGACATGAGGTGCTTCGCAATAAGGTAAACAGTGCATGGAAGACGATGTATGAGTATCTAGGTAAAAATTCTGAAGCACCTTTAAACGAAGATTTATTTTTGCGTAATCATTGGACTATGTACTTTAAATATAGTCGAAACAAAGGTGATGATTATATTGTCTATTTACTTAACGAAAAATTTACAGCTAGAAATGTCACTCACCCAAAAAAGGCTGAAGATAGGGTAACTGTTGATGAAATTAGCGAATATGTGATTAGCTTGCAAGAGTCTATTAGGCACTGGTTTTACATCCATAATCCATATTTTTCACTAACGGATTATAAAAATGAGCAAAACAAATTATTATTAGATCGTTTACAACGATTAAGCTTTCGGGCATTTAGGCCATTATTGCTGGCCGCATTTGTGTCTAAGCAATCAATTGAAGATATCAATAAACTACTTATAGCCGCAGAAAGGTATAATTTTACCTTATTTTCATTATGTCATCGTCGGTCAAATACCGGTGATTCAGAGTTTTTCTCAATGGCAAGAGAGTTGGCAACTAACTCCATAAGTATTACTTCTGTTATTACCACTATCGATGACTGGATTGATAGTTATTATGACCCACAAAGATTTATGACGTATATAGCAGAGAAATATGAGCTTAGCCTAGGTGGTTTTTTTAAATGGGATGGCTTACGTTATTTTTTGTATGAGTATGATCAATGGTTAACTATTCGTGGAAAGCAATTTTCTCATAAACTAGGTTGGACGGATCTTAAAGCTACTAAAAACGATAGCATTACTATTGAACATATCTTTCCTCAAACACCAGATAATGCTTATTGGCTGCAACGTTTCGAACATTTAGATAAAGATCAAACGATATTGTTAGCTAATTCTTTAGGTAATTTAGTACCTTTAAGTCGTTCGAAAAACTCGAGCTTGAAAAATGATGGCTTTGATGACAAAAAGAATAACGGTAATGGTGTTGGTTACTATAATGGTTCTGCATCTGAAAATGAGATTGCTCAATATAACGAGTGGATGCCGGAGGCAGTGTTAGAAAGAGGACTAAGTTTACTTAACTTTATGGAACATCGCTGGCAGATAAGTTTGGGCGATGAGGCATTTAAAATAAAATTACTCCATTTAGATTTTTTAAATCAAGATTAAAATGCGGGTAAATAACTTAATTCAACAGTTACTCTACGGCTGTAGACCTTATGGAATTTAAACGAGCCATCCATTGTTAAATTCTCTGTCTTTAGAGTTAATGCATACGTAGGGATTAACTGAATTAAGCACTGGTATGGAAGTGACCGTTGGCGGCATGGATGCCGCCGTCGAGCCTATAGGGATATATTCACGGCGAGTCACTGGAATGACAGTGCTTAATCTATTGCACAGTGCTCTCAAATATTTTCAGTTCTTTTGCAAAAACAAGCATAAAAAATTAACGAGCCACCCATTGTTAAATTTCCTGTCTTTAGAGTTAATGCAGATGTAGGGATTTACTGAGTTAAGCATTGTGATGGAAGTGACCGTTGGCGGTATCGCCGCTCTTTCACATCTAACCCATAGGGATATGGGTCAGATGTCACTATGATGTCTGGAACATCATTGACCATGTGATCGCGGCATTCGCACTTCTATATGCAGCAGATGCCGCCGTCGAGCCTATAGGGATGACTTATTTTAAAATCAAAGTCGGCGAGTCACTGGAGTAGCAGTGCTTAATCTCTGACACAATACTCTCAAACATTTTCAGTTGATTGTAATGCCACTTAATTTAACGAGCCACCCATAGCTAGCATCCCAGTATATTGAGTTAAAACATATACAGGATTAATTAGCACTCATTTACCTAACATACTAGTTGTACTTTATATTCATCGCGATCAGCGGTTCGCGGGAGGCTTTTTCGGCGCGTAGGCGGGCGAGGTATTTTTCCCATAGATCCACTTGGTGGGTGGCGAGATCGTAGAGCACTTTCCACGAGAATAGGCCTGTGTCGTGGCCGTCATCGAAGACGATTTTTACCGCGTAGTTACCTACGGGTTCAATGGCGCTGATATTAACGTTTTTCTTGTGGGTGACCAGCTTTGGATTGCCGTGACCATGCACTTCGGCCGAGGGTGAGTAGACTCTGAGCATCTCGCAGCTGAGCTGATATTGCTCACCATTGTCGAAACTGATTTCTAGAATGCGTGATTTACGTTTCAGTTTAAGATCGGTGACATTGGGCGTTGCTGTGGTCATAGGTTGGCTACCAAGAAAATGCTAAGGATAGGATAACGACTCATTAAAATAACACCTGACTAATGTAACCACTCGCGGCCAAGGATACAAAGGGTAAGTCAGAGGCGCCTATCTTTTGGAGGAGGCTTTTTCGTTTAAGTCACACTTTTGCATTTGAGTCGTCGTTTACCGCCAAGTCGTTTGGGCTTGGCGGTGAACGGTTTCGTACTAGAGGATAAAGCGGCTGAGATCTTCGTCTTGGACTAAGTTATCTAAGTGGGCGCTGACATAGTCGGCGTCGATAACGAAGGCGGAGCCTGACTTTTCCGATGCGTCGTAGGAGATATCTTCCATCAGTTTCTCCATCACAGTATGCAGACGACGGGCGCCGATGTTCTCGGTGCGCTCGTTTACTTGCCATGCAGCCTTAGCGATGCTTTCTATCCCCGATTCAGTAAACTCGACTTTGACGCCTTCAGTGCCCATCAACGCGATATATTGCTCGGTGAGTGATGCGTGTGGCTCGGTCAGAATTCGTTTAAAATCATCGGCAGATAGCGCATCTAACTCAACACGAATGGGCAGACGACCCTGTAACTCAGGGATTAAATCCGATGGTTTAGACATCTGGAATGCACCTGAGGCGATAAACAGAATATGGTCGGTTTTAACCATGCCGTGTTTAGTGGTTACTGTGCAGCCTTCAACGAGCGGCAGTAGGTCACGTTGCACGCCTTCGCGCGAAATATCTGGCCCTGAGGTTTCGCCACGCTTACAGATTTTGTCGATTTCGTCGAGAAACACAATGCCGTGTTGCTCAACCATTTCAATGGCTTGCTCTTTTAAGTCTTCTTGATTGACCAGTTTTGCTGCTTCTTCCTCGATCAAGAGCTTAAAGGCTTCTTTGATCTTCATTTTGCGACGTTTTGCCGGAGCTTGGCCCATGTTTTTAAATAGGCTTTGCAGTTGGTTGGTCATTTCTTCCATGCCTGGTGGCGACATGATTTCAACACCAATTTGCGGTTGGGCCACATCAATATCGATTTCTTTATCGTCCAATTGACCTTCGCGTAGCTTCTTGCGGAAGACTTGGCGGGTGTTGGAGCTGGAGTCGGTTTCTGTGGTTTCCCAGTCGTTTTTCGGCTTGGGCAACAGGGCGTCGAGAATACGCTCTTCGGCGTGTTCTTCGGCGCGTTGGCGGCACTTACCCATTTGCTGTTCACGGGTCAGTTTGATGGCGATATCGGTCAAATCGCGGATGATTTGCTCGACTTCCTTACCGACATAACCAACTTCGGTGAACTTAGTCGCTTCAACCTTAATAAAAGGCGCGTTAGCCAGCTTGGCTAAACGGCGGGCAATTTCTGTTTTACCAACGCCTGTGGGGCCAATCATTAGGATATTTTTTGGGGTAACTTCTTGACGGAAATCCACATCCAGTTGCATCCGGCGCCAGCGGTTACGCAGGGCAACGGCAACGGAGCGTTTGGCCTTTTGTTGGCCGATAATGTGTGCATCCAGCTCGTGGACAATCTCACGGGGGGTCATTTCAGACATAATATTCCTCACGGGCTGGTTAGTAATTGAGTTCTTCAATCGTCTTGAATTGATTGGTAAATACGCAGATATCACCCGCAATCGTCAGGGATTTTTCGGCGATTTCTAGGGCCGACAGTTCAGTGTTTTGCAACAGAGCAAGCGCAGCGGCTTGGGCATAATTGCCACCTGAACCTATGGCGACTAAGTCATGTTCTGGTTGCACGACATCGCCGTTACCTGTGATGATCAGCGAGGTTTCGGCATCGGCCACCACTAACAGTGCTTCGAGTTTGCGCAGCATACGATCGGTACGCCAATCTTTAGCAAGCTCGACGGCTGAGCGGAGTAGATGGCCTTGGTGCATTTCGAGTTTTGCCTCAAAACGCTCAAATAGGGTGAAAGCATCGGCGGTGCCACCAGCAAAACCTGCCAGTACTTTGTTGTGATACAAGCGACGCACTTTTTTGGCGTTACCTTTCATGACGGTATTGCCTAGGGAGACTTGTCCATCGCCGGCGATGACAACTTGATTATTACGGCGTACTGATACGATAGTGGTCACTTTTAAATCCTCTTCTCTTGCCCGCAAGGACAAATCCTACGGTGGATGATGGAGTTATCCCAAGCTACCTGAAGATAAGAGTTTCAGAGCGCCTAGGGTGCTTCAATTCAAGGTGTATTAATGACAGAATGTCGGCCACCTTTTGAATTGATGCAACACGGAAGTGGAGTGCTCTAGGCGCTCCGTCCCGGCGGGTTTTAGCGGACTTTATGCTGTGTTGGCTATTTTTAACTTAGCCCACTAGGTCTGCAAATAGCCGCCTTGCCCAAAGTGCGTTAAATTCTCGCTGAATTCTGCATCTTCAGGTTGTTTGGGTATATATGGGGATAGATGACAATAATTCAAGTAATAGTGGCAAATGCCAAAGGAGTTTGCGATCTTTCGCGCTCCTTTGGCTGCAAAAATAATTATTTACTGGGAAAGGATTGTTCTACTCACTTCAAAACGGCCATCGAGGGAAGAGGATTTGATGGTTGAAATTATCCTTTTATTGGCACTTTGAGTTACAAAACAAAGGCTAAAACATGCTCGTCATCACCTCATCGTTCAATGTCATCTGCCACATGTAAACTATTTATCATGCCGCTTCGTTTATAACTCGGTAACGGGTTTGTACGTAGCCATTGTCATACTGCTGCGTGTGAACTGGCATTAATTGAACGGCTTGGGGCAAATCACCAAAGAGCGGAATACCTTTACCAAGTACAGTGGGAATACGAGTTAGGGTGGGCTCCTGTATAAGTCCAGCCGCTAAAAAGCCTTGGCGATATAGCCGTCGAGACTCGCGGCATAACAACAGAGGTTTTCATTAACCATCATTGATTTTATTATGATTTTAACGACCAGCGATTATATGTCAGGATCAGATTAAGGCGATAGGTTAGGAGGGCTTAAGTTTGGTGCAGGCTATTAATCTATTTTAAGTTAATCCAAAAAAAATCCCCGAGGGCACTGGCAGCTCTCGGGGGAAGGTTCAAAAGCAGTGGAGATCGTAAGTGCTTGAGAGCACTAATGATGGAACCTAGTTTAGAGTCTGTCACTGTCTTAGCTTAGGGGCAAAGATAAAGATACAAACTGCGACAGCTTGTCGCAGGTAAGGGCAAAGCCATTCAGCGGTTTTAGAACATGGTTTTACTCTACGACATGGAGGTTTGCGAGGTGCTGTACTAGCTCTGCCATATTATTCACCTCGAGTTTTTTCATGATTTTTGCGCGGTGCACTTCAATCGTGCGCAGGGATAAAAACATCGCTTCTGAGATTTGTTTGTTAGTCATGCCTTGGATCACATGGGCTAATACTTGTTGTTCGCGTTCGGTCAGCCTTCCAAATTTATGTTGTAAGCTTTGCTGCTCAAAGGTCGCTTGGCTCTCGCGCTGAGCCTTTTCAATGGCCTGCACTAATGCTTTGCCCGATACGGGTTTTTGAAAGAAGTCACAGGCTCCCTTACGAAAGGCACTCAACGCCATAGGTAGATCACCGTGGCCAGTTAAGAATATGACTCCTAGCGGGCTTTGGGTCTCTATGAGTTTTTGCTGTACTTCTTGGCCTGTAATTTCAGGCATTCTACTATCTAAAATCACACAGCCCGCCTGGGATAAAGGGCACTGTTCGAGAAAGTCACGGCCATTATTAAAGGTTTGTACTTGATAGCCAAATTGCCGGAGCATAAAGCCAAGCGAGTCTAAAATCGCTTCATCATCATCGACTAGATAGAGTGGCAACTTAGTGAGCATATATGTCCTGTGTAATTGGGCAAATTCGCAATCAGCTTAAGCCGTGAGCGTGTAGGGCTCAAGATTAACCCTGTGTCTTGGGAGGTATATCACTAAATCACAATATTCATTTTAAAGTGAGATAAGAGTTTGGTGGAATTTCACAGCTTAGGTTTTCTTTATAAGTTAAGGTCTTGGTATTCCTCAGGCAAAAGAGATGCACTTAATGTTTAAAGCTATCGGTTACTTACTACTTTTGGGTTTGAGCTATGTGAGTTTGTCCTATGCCGATGAAGCGACAGAAGTGAACCAGTTTAAGGTGGGTGTTCTGGCTAATCACGGTGTGCTGCAGGCTAAACAACGCTGGCAACCTATGATGGATTACCTTACTGAGCAGGTGCCTAACAGTCATTTTGAAGTCGTCCCCGTAGATTTTAATGGTATGAGTAGCAAGTTACTAAGCCATGACTTGCAGTTTATTGTGACAAACCCGGGGCAATACCTGCACTTAAGTAATAATTTCCCGCTGTCTTGGCTTGCGACGATGAAGAGCCGTAAGCATCAGGGCAGTACTTTTACCATAGGTGCAACTATTATTGTTCGCGCTGACAGTCCTATTCTAACCCTGCAGGATCTAAGGGGTAGAAATGTGGTCGCTAGTGATCCGCAGGCCTTAGGGGGTTATCAAGCTGCCATGGGATTGCTGCATAAAATGGGTTTTTTACCGGAGCAGTTTTTTGGGCAAGTGCGTTTTTTAGGCTTTCCGCTAGAACCGCTTATTTATCAGGTGCGTGATGGTAGCGCCGATGCCGCAATAGCACCTTTTTGTACCTTAGAAGAAATGATCGAGACTGGGCTGGTTAATAAAGCTGATTTTCGAGTGATCCACGCCACTAAGCCAGCAGGATATGACTGTGAGGTGAGTACTCAGTTGTACCCCAGTTGGTCATTTGCTGCGGCGGATACGGTTTCCCCGAGGATCACTATGCAGATCTCCCGCGCCTTATTTGATTTACCCGCCGACCATGTGGCAGCGATTACCGCCGATACTTTGGGTTGGACAGCGCCAGTCAGCCAGCTGAAAGTAATTGAGTTATTTAAAGAATTACAGCTACAAGGTGCATCACCGACACTTTATCAAACCGTATATAAATGGATGGAGAAAAACAAAGAATGGGGCGGTGTGTTGCTACTGATTTTTATCGTTTCTACGATTTATCACCTGTGGCTTGAATATAAGTTTCGCCAGAAAAGTGAGTTTTTAGTCAGCACTGAGCGGCAACTAAAGGATAAGGCACTGCAACTCGAACGATTACAAAGCGCAGCGATTTTAGGGGAAATTGGTGCTGGCCTTGCCCATGAACTCAATCAACCGATAGCGGCAATTACCCAATACAGCGAAGGCGCCATGCTACAACTGGAAAGGCTTGGGCAAGATAATCCGGAACTCTATGATGTGTTGGGTAAAATTAATGCCCAGTCTATTCGCGCTGGTGCTGTTGTGCACCGTATTCGCGGCTTACTCAAACGGCGTCAGGCCAAGACTGAACCTTTGGATATAGTGCTTGTGGTGAAGGAAGCCTTAGCTTTATTAAGACGTGAGTTAGATCGGGCTAATGTCCAAGTGAATGTTCGGGTGCAGGGCGAGCCCTTCGAACTCACGGGCGATAGCGTTGGCTTAAGCCAAATGTGGGTCAATCTAGTGAAAAATAGCTTAGATGCGCTAGAAAGCTGCGGTGATAATCGTGCGCGCCAGTTGTGGATCGATATCTATTATCTTCCGGATAAAATCAAAGTATTCGTTATTGATAATGGCGAAGGTCTACAGGGGCAGGCGAGCGAGTTGATGGCTTCTTTCGCCTCAACCAAGGATGAAGGGTTAGGACTCGGTTTAGCGATCTGTAAGGATGTCGTCACCCGTCACCATGGCAGCATTCAAATTGAAAACTGCAAACATTGCACCACAGAAGCAAGGCTACCTTGGCAACAGGGCTGTGTGGTCACAGTGGTATTGCCTAAGGGATAGCGCCAAAGTGATAAGGCTAGAAAGCCATGTTAGCGCATGGCCAACATGGCCCAAGTGCGGCGGCCTTGCTCCAGAATAATACCCACCGCAAGCCCCGCAGCGGCGTTGATGGCGAGACAAGTCACAGCGGTTGATAAAATCACAAAGATACAGAAGGGCTTACCATCGATTAAGCGTTTCGACCATGCCAGTTGCAGTCCTGCGGTGGTGAGCAAACTGCCGAGGATCGACATAGGAATAAGGCTTAACAGCCAAGCGATATTGCTACCCCAGCACAGGGCTATCACTAAACAAGTGCTGCCAAAAATTAACGGCGCAACATAAGTGCGGGCGCCAAAATGATATTGCACTGCGAGTCCGCCTGCACCGTGGCACATGGCCGCGGCCCCAAAGGGCGCGAGCAATAAGTTGGCAAGTCCAGAACTAATGGCGAAGTTTTTGGGCGTGAGTTTGGCGGCATCTTCAGGGAATTTCTCCTGCGCCATTACTGAAGTGGCAATCACCGCATTGGTTAAGGTTAAAGCGAGTTGCGGTAATACCAACAAAATGGCGGCGGAAGTCCACTCAACTGACGTCGGCCAAGTTAGCTGAAACGGTGCCGTTATGGCTTGGATATCAAGGCTACTAGTTGTGCTAGTTTGTGTACTCGCTTGCCAAATCATCCCTGCAGCAATGACTAAGGGCATGGCAAGGTAGCGCATTGGCAAATATTTACTGATAAATAACAGCACAAAAGCGCCTACACCAACCAGCCAAAATTCACTCATCATCTGAGTGCCCATCCACATCAGTTGTAGACCTATGGCGAGTTGAATGCCGATACTTACGGCTTGGGATAATTGCTTAGCTAACCAAGTAATAGCACCGCTAAAGGCGAGGATGAGTAAAATCGCCCCCATCAACATAGCGCTTGCTTGTAACATGCCTGGGGTTAACCCTTGGGCGATAATCAGTGCAGCGATAACTTTCATCGGTTGTACGGGAATAGGGCGGCGGTAAAATAGTGCGCTGAGAATGGCAAATAGCCCAAAGCCCAAAAATATCCCCTGGGGCGAAAATTGATTGAGGGCAATAAGCCCCAGTACTAAAGGTAAAAAAGTGCCTAAATCAGCAAAGGCACCGCTGGTTTCACCGAGTAAACGGTTGAATGACGGATTGGATATTGTTTGGGGGATTTTGCCCGATGTCATACAGATTGCCGTAATTGAACACTCCATGATTATGCAAAATAAATGCCATAAAAATCAGATAATTTGGGGTGTAAACAGAGTCAAACTACCGTATGGGGGCACTCGATAAGACAAACTGGGGCAAGGCTGAGATAAGGCTGAGTCTAATTGTCTTTGTTTAAATGTGAGCAATAGCATAATAAAAAAGAGATCTTAGTGAAAACTAAGATCTCAAGGGGCATTGCTAGACTTGGTTAATCAGCCATGTTCACTTCGATGCCTTACTAAAAGTAAGACATCTGTGATGCTCAAATCAGTCACCCATTAAATCAAGGCTGTTTATGTTTAGGTCCTTGCTGATTTTTCATTGGGTCACCTTGATAACCTAGGGCTTGCCAATCGAGCCTTGTGCCTTTGTTATGACAATCATTGCAATTTAAGGCTTGTTCTTTAGGTGAGACCATATGGTTGATCCTCCACCACATTTCTGTTGCCGCAAAATCATATTCACCACTGTATTTGATGCCTTTTTCAATCATAGTGGTGTTGGCCTCCATTCCCAGTTTTGCCGCTAAGTTCCAATCAAACTCGCTCCAGTATCCACCTTTGCCATAGGTTTTAGGAGTGATAAAGATATTGAGTTTTTTGTCGTAGATCTGTTTACCTGTGTGCACTTTAAAGGGGTAAATTTTGGCTTTGGCATCGTTAATATCGCCTACTGGATAGGTCAATTTAGTGACCACATTAGGATCCATTTTGTCACCCGCCATATAGGCATCGGCAGTGCCGTTGTACCAAGCGTATTGAGGTTTTACCATTTTCTCCCAGACAAAGTTGCCTTTTTTCTTCTGGTAGGTGTGCTTGCCGTATTGGTCTAGCGCTTCTTCTTTATTATCTCCGGCTGTTGACCAGTCCCAGTGCATTTTTGTGGGGTCATTTTTAGCAAAATACGGAATATGACAGGTTTGACAGGCAACCGTCGCAGTATGGGTATTGAGCTTTTTGTTAGCATGGGGGGCTGACTCATGGCAGTTTTCACAGCCAATATGATCGACACCACCGGGTGAAACGCCCATAGCATTACCAGAAATCATGTGTTTTTCAGTGGTGTGGCAGTTCTGACATTGAAAATTATTGCCATCTCTATCCATGTGCACGTCAGTCGCTTTGTCTGGGGAAGACATGGAAGAGTCTAAATCTCCGTGTTTTACCGCATCGCCGCCGCCACCATAAAAATGGCAACTACCGCAGTTATCGCGCGCAGGTGCGCCGACATTTTGAGCAATTTTAGTCAGATCGAGTTTTGCCATAGGTTCACCTGCGCCAGCGGGATCTTTAACATAAGTCCCTGTGGTGTCGTGGCAAACTAGACAGTCGACTTTTGTTTTATCTTTAAAATCAAAGTTACTGTCTTTCCAACCATAGCCCGCGTGGCAACTGGTACAGCGGGGTTCATTGCTGGAGATGGCTACACAGAAGTTGTTAATACTGTTTTTCTTCCCCCTGAGCACAGTTCCCTCGGGGAGTTTTTGTTCTAACTCCCAAGTCCAGTGTGAGGTTTTCATCACGTCAGTCGCTTGATCTTCATGGCAGACTAAACATTGTGTGGTCACCTGCGAGCCTGTGGTGAAGGGGCCTTTAAGTGCTTCTTTATGGGGATTGGCAGCATGGGCATTGACGCTTATACCCCCTATAATCGCGAGGGCGATTGCTATCTTTAGTGAAGTTTTCATCATCTCGTTCCTCAATTTTTTGTGGCCATATGCATGGCTTTGTTGGTGGAATGTTTTTATTGATCCCACCTTGTTAACTAATTTACCAAATAGAAGGAGTCGTAAATTTGAGGCATGTCACTTACATTAAAAAAATCTAATTGATCAAAACTTCATTGATAAAAATCTAATTGATAGTGATGGCGTGGAAATTTAATTCAACTTTTTTAAATAAAGCAATGGCTTGGTTTATTTGCTAAATTAGCTTGCTTTGGTGTAATAGTGTATTTGGCGATAGATAAGGGGGGGGAACTGGCTGTGATCGAGTTAACACTTTATAAAATCCGTTATAACTAAAGTAGTATTGTTGAAACTACGAGGTTTTTAAGACGTTTTTTAAGTGAAAAAATGCCGTAACAGACCTATGGCATTTTTGATGGTGTAACCGATATTAATCTTACTGTTTAAGCGTATTGCGCGGCTGATTTCAGGGGCGTGCGAGTCGGTGCTAATACGATTTCATTCATTTCGCCTCGCGCTACACTGGGTTTGGGATACCCTATGGGTTTATTGAAGATAAGCCTAGGTTAAAACAGGTGACATTTGCTGGCCCAAGAACGTTTCGCCGGATTGGATTATGTTGCCCTCCCTCTGTTATCGCTCCCACCAGATAGTTGCTCCTATACTCTCGACCTTATTACGACATTTAGCCGCTGGACCAATTAACCAGTTCAAGTTAGTTGGTCGTGTTGGACGACTCCGAGATATTGAGCGGTGGCTCGACACCATAGGATTCAAATAGACGCGTGATTTCACCCGAGGTGCGCATCTTGTCTACAATTTGGCGAACCTGTTCGGCGTATTTATACTGGGGTGACCTTGAAGGGATGCTGAAATAGCGGCCATTTTTGCTGATATCCACATATTCCATCTGTTTAAGCATGGGATCATTGGCAAAAGAATGCATTTCATGTTGCTCAGAGCTAATGGCCAAATCAATGCGGCCAGCCTTCAACATATTAATTAGCTGGCTGTTAGTATTAACAAAAGAAACCTTTAGTTGATCCATATTTTCATTAAATTGTGCACTATAAAATGTCCCTCTCAATGCCCCAATGATATAGGGAGTTAGTTTATTAAACTCCTGTACCGCGGTAGGTTGACTCGCCAGTGCGTAGTAGTAGACATATCGCTTGTCGTAGCCAAGCAACATAGGGTCCAGGAAAGACTCGCGTTCTGTGGTCATTGAATGGGAAGGGATCAGATCGACCTGACCTGTTTCGGCTACTTTTATGGTTCTAGCCCATGGAACATAAGCCCAATTGACTCTATGGCCTAGACGATGGAACACTTCATTTATCACCGCAGCACCGGGGCCTTTACATTCACCTTGTTCAAAATAAATGACGGGTTGCCGATCTCTGCAGTGTGCTTGCCAAACTACAGGCGATACTTCAGCTTTTGCACTGCGCAAAAATAAGGATGAGAAGACAATAATCAAAAATAGCTTAGTAATCACAGTCCACTTCATTTGTCTGCCTATTTGAATGGGCCATTTTAATCTTTATTTTGTGATGACTGGTCGGACTATGTTCTATTTTTTAATCATTTAGATGCATAGATAGGACCAGTATAAAGATTGTAGTGTGAAGGTTGCCTCTGCGCTGTATTTAATACGAGTGATATAAGCTGCGGTTTTGTCAGCGTTATCTGACTCAAACCTGAGTCGGTTAGTCTGTGGACTCAAGATAGGGGGCTAATTGGGTTTCAATGGCCTCAATTTGGGCTTCGGCGTAGGCAAGCTCGGATTCTGTTAAGCAAGACTTAGCTGTGTTTTGATGTAGTAATTGCTCGCTATTCATACCGTATTTGCCAAAATGACGCAGTAATAAGCTAGACCAAATAAACATTTGTATTGGTTTATTTAATTGTTCCACGCCGTAAATATCGACCAGTTCCCGCATAGAAATTTCATTACCTAGCTCTGCCGACTTGATGTACCAAACTTCAGCCGCTTGTCGCTCCTCTCGAGTTGGATTTTCACCACTTAGAAATGATTCAGCCTTGTAGGAATAAAAATATTTTTGTTGCTCAGCGGGGATTGGATACTGATGCAAGAAACTGTCACGTAGACGCTCGGCCTCTCTTATCTCTAGGGTACCTAGTTGTTGACTCAATCTGGCTAATTCTTTTAGATGGTCGGCTCTATTGCTCATGGCCGCGAGTTGGTAATACATTAACGCTTTAATCGGTTGGCTGCTCACGCCTAAGCCTTGCTCATAAATCTTGCCTAGGCCTAGTAGAGCGTCTTCATTCCACTTGAGTGCAAATTCTTCAAAGTCAATTTTAGCCTGTAGGTAGTCACTGTCATTTTGTGGATCTACCAGTAAAAGGTTAGCAAATTCAATTTTGGCGAAGTCATTACCTGCAGCGACAGATTGACTTAACCAATGGCGAGCCTTAGCGTAATCGACAGGAAAATCTTCGCCGTAGAGAAAGCGTTTACCGAGGTAATATTGTCGAAAATCATTGTCTTTGGCTTGTTCGCTGAGTAATGCCTCTGCGCGAGCTAAATCTTTGGGTCCACCTTGGCCTATTGCCAGCATTTCGCCTAAATTCTCTTTGGCTAATTCATCTTGATTAGCCACCGCCTTTTCAAAGTATTGTCTCGCTTTGGCAAAGTCGGAGGTGACTCGTGCGTCATGCCAATAAAGCGTCCCTAGGTGGTAGTCTGCATCGGGATGCTGTTGGGTAGCAGCTTTTTCGAGCCAATAAATGGCTTGGCTCGCATCGGGATCGAGTAAAGGTTGCCTTACATATAAGAGTCCAAGTTCGTATTGAAAGGCTGCATCGCCCGCTTCGGCATTGGGCTTAAGTTGAGCGACTTGCGCGGCTAAGTCTTCTGGTGTTTGTGCATCAAAATAGAGCAAACTCAGCATAGGTAAGTATTGGGGATCGAGTTCAGCGGCTTTTTTATACCAATCTTTTGAGGTTTTAGCATCGGCTGGCACTTGTGGAAATCGGCCCGAATATAATTCTGCAAGGGCAATCGCCGCAATCGCAAACCCTTTATCTACAGCTCGATGGATAAAATCTAAGCCTGTTTCTACTTGATTTTGGTTAATCAGTGTTAGGCCATGATTGAGTAGCGCAGTAGGATCACCTGCCGCGAGCGCTTTGGCTTGAGCGTGTTTTTTTTGATATTTAGCGAAAACAATAAACAGTACAACAAAAGCAATAATTATGAGTATCAACAACATAGTAGTCCATCACTATCGATATTTGGGAACATAGTAAACTTAAATTTTTACAAGAATGCAAGTTTACAATGTGAGCTAGGCTGGTTGACTAAGTCGATCAATCCCATGGGCATTAGCGTTATTTATCTTGCAGATGGATCTCTCTAATGGGGCAGGCAATCTCAATTTCTGCCTGCTTAAGGGCGTTATAAAGAGCGAGGTTCACCTTATATTTATGCTGAAAATAGCTTTGCGTGGGCACCCAGTAACGAACCCCCATTTCAATTCCATTAGCATTAAAACCATTGATGCCGATATTGGGTGTGGTCTCTTGATAAACATAGGGATTATTGCTCAATAACTCAGTGATCACACTAATGGCTCGTTCGGGATCTGTGCTGTAACTGAGATTGAACTGGGTTTCGACCAGCTTATTACTAAAGGAGTTGTGCAGGATTTCACCGACGATATGTTTATTGGGAATGCTAATTTGCTCACCTTCCTCATTCGTTAGTATGGTCATGCCTAAATTAATACGTTTAACAACACCGCTTTCTCCTTTAATTTCAATAGTGTTTCCCACAACAAAAGGGCGGGTGACGATAATAGTAATGCCTGCGGCGTAGTTGGATAACATGCCCTGCAAGGCTAAACCTGCTCCGAGAGAGGCAGCACCAATTGCAGCCACCATTGGAGTGACACTAATACCGATTTTGCCAAGGGCGATAATCCCCACCATAACAATGATCAGAATACGGATAAGGTTACTGACAAAGTTGCTGAGGGTGATATCAATGCTGTGTTTTTCAAACTGTTTTGCCACTAAGCGGGAAACTTTGCTGGCGATCCATAAACCCAATAAAAAGATCAATAAAGCACCGAGTAACTGAAAACTGTAGGTGACTAAAAATTCGGTGATCAGTTGATAAACGCCTTGAAGCTGTTGTAATTCTTGATCCAGTCCTGGTGCTATCATTATGATATCCTTCTAATAAATTCAACCGTGCGAGTATAACGTAAAAATGCCACAAAACGCTGAACCACCATACATTGTGAAGCGTATCATGTAATCGAGGTTGGTTTAATGAGCCGATAGGGTGAGTCAGGTATGCTGTCCGTCTATCCAAATATGGAGTTGAGTGTTTATGAAAACGCTGTTGTTATGTGTATCTTGCCTATTAACCCCAATATGGGCTTTTGCCGCTAGTTATGTTGCTGGGGATACTATTAATGCTATTTCACTTGTTGATCAGCATAATAAGTCAATTAATGTCACCGATGAAACCCGTGTAGTGCTCTTTAGCCGCAGTATGAAAGGTGGTGATATTATTAAGGAAACGCTACAACCATTAAGCGAAACACAGTTTCCCAATAACTTAGTTTACGTCGCCGATATCAGTGGTATGCCCTCTTTAATCGCTAAGTTTGTGGCTGTACCGCAAATGCAGGAATTACCCTTCTCGATCGGCCTAGATAGGGAAGGGGAGATCAGTCAAATGCTCCCAGATACAAAAGATATGGCGACTATGATTTTGCTTGATCATCGCAATATACTCGATATTGCTTATTTCGATTCCAGTGAAGCACTGGGCCAAGCTCTCGCAAAAATGAATGCGGCGCAGTAACTGGTTTAATCTGTTTTGAGCTTGTCATCCTAAGATAGTTAATTGAGTGGGTCACCTAGGGATGGATGTTCTAGCTTTTGCTAGCCTATCCATCTCCCTTTCGAGCATGTCGCAAAAAATTCATTTTTTATTCCAAAAATAGGTGCAAATTTCGCTTAGGGTTTGCATGCATAATCATCTGTTTTGTAACTACTTTTTTTGATGGTATTGCCCCTTAAAATTTAATGGAATAAAAAGTTAGTAATTCAGCATAAAAATTCGTTGCGTAAAGTGAAAAAATATCGTTTACTGCGCACGTTTTTAAGACACATTCTCACTTTTTTTCTACCTGACCCAAAGGAGACTCTGGCCCAATGAGCCAATTTCAATCTATTGATGTTGCTGATTATTATGATATGGACACATTCAAACGTATTGAAGCGTTTGCCAAAGACAAAGCAACCCCGTTCGTTGTGATCGATACCAGTATCATTGCGAAACAATACGATGACATGGTTAATAGTTTTCCTTATGCCAACGTTTATTATGCAGTTAAGGCAAACCCAGCGGCCGAGATCCTAACCTTACTAAAGGACAAAGGGTCAAATTTTGATATTGCCTCGATTTACGAGCTGGATATGGTCATGGATGTCGGGGTGACAACCGACCGTGTGAGCTATGGCAATACCATTAAAAAGCGCCAAGATGTGCGAGCATTTTATGAGCGTGGCGTGCGTATGTATGCATCCGACTCTGAAGCCGATTTGCGAATGATCGCCGAAGAAGCGCCGGGTTCTCGCGTTTATGTGCGCATTCTAACCGAAGGAACTGATACGGCAGATTGGCCGTTATCCCGTAAATTCGGTTGCCAAAATGAGATGGCCTACGAGTTGCTGGTATTAGCAAAAGAATTAGGCTTAGAACCCTTTGGTATTTCGTTCCATGTGGGCTCACAGCAACGTGATATCGGTGCTTGGGATTCCGCTATTGGTAAAGTGAAAAGCATTTTCGACCGTCTGCGTGATGAGCACAATATCACATTGAAAATGATCAATATGGGTGGCGGTTTCCCTGCTAACTATATCGATAAAACGAACCAATTGGGTGTGTATGCTGAGCAAATCACTCACTTCCTGAAGGAAGATTTTGGTGATGATTTACCACAAATCATCCTCGAACCAGGCCGTTCATTGATTTCTAACGCGGGGATTTTAGTGTCTGAAGTTGTGTTGATCAGCAAAAAATCCTACACGGCATTAGAGCGTTGGGTGTTTACCGATGTGGGCAAATTCTCAGGTTTAATTGAAACTATGGATGAGGCGATCAAGTTCCCAATTTACACCGAGAAGAAGGGTGAGTTGGATAAGTGCGTGATTGCAGGCCCAACCTGCGACAGTGCCGATATTATGTATGAGCATTACAGCTACGGCTTGCCGAACGATCTCGCCATTGGTGACCGTATGTATTGGTTAACCGCGGGAGCTTATACCACCACTTATTCAGCAGTATGTTTTAATGGTTTCCCACCGCTGAAAGATTATTATTTATAAGTAGTTGAAATAGATTTAAAAAGGGCGCTTAGGCGCCCTTAGTTTTAGCTGAGTAACAAGGATTAGTCATGGGACTTAAGGATTTGATAGATCTCTTCTTTTAGATGTAGCTTTCTACTTTTGAGTTCTTTCACCGTAGGATTGAAATCACTACCGACACGTTTTTCCAGTTGTTTGATTTCCTCATCTAACTGATTGTGCTCATTGAATTTACGTTGAAAATGAGCATCTTGGTTTTTCAGGGTGGAAATTAGCTCTCTGTACTCTGGAAACATTGGCTTTCTCCTTGTCGTTATTTACTACACTTCTGGTTTCCCTTTAACCCTAACCTTCTGCAGCGGGTCGGAATGTGATTTAGATCAATATTCACTCGCCTTCAGACTAATACTAAAGGGCGATTTATTTTTATCCGATGTAAATCCAGCGATTAGGGCTTATTGATATTTTGGCGGCTTTATCGCTGGTGTATGCTGAATCGCTATAATCTGTGGGTTGCGTCTCCTATAAAAGAGCGTCAGATCGCGACAAAAATACTCCTATAAATGTCAACACACCTAGAATCATAATTGTAGTCTATAGCGCATAAGCTAGATCTAGTTCACACTTTGTTTTGCATAAATCAGACATTCATCCTGAATCGTGGAAGATTTGCTATCTTTGTGATCAGACAGTAATCTTTTTTGTAATTACATTACGAATAGACAATTACTTCTTGCCGATAATTCTGTGATCAAGTTAACCTTCACCGCTTCGATACTAGGTTAAAGTCGATTTTATAAGAATTTAATTATCAAAAATGAAAGGGGTTTTCATAATGGCTGATGTATTTCATTTAGGTTTGACCAAAGCAATGCTCGATGGTGCAACCTTGGCAATCGTGCCAGGCGATCCAGAGCGTGTAAAACGTATTGCCGAGTTAATGGACAATGCGACGTTTCTTGCTAGCCACCGCGAGTATACGAGCTATCTTGCTTATATCGATGGCAAGGCTGTTGTTGTCTGTTCGACTGGAATTGGTGGTCCATCGACTTCTATCGCCGTTGAAGAACTTGCACAACTGGGTGTGAGCACTTTCCTACGTGTAGGGACTACTGGCGCGATTCAATCCCATGTGAATGTGGGCGATGTGATTGTGACCCAAGCATCGGTACGTTTAGATGGCGCGAGTTTGCATTTTGCACCTATGGAATATCCTGCGGTAGCAAACTTTGAATGTACCACTGCCATGGTTGCTGCGTGTCGCGATGCGGGCGTAGAGCCACATATTGGTGTGACAGCATCTTCAGATACCTTCTATCCAGGCCAAGAGCGTTATGACACTGTTACTGGCCGTGTCACGCGCCGCTTCGCGGGCTCAATGAAAGAATGGCAGGAAATGGGCGTACTGAACTATGAGATGGAGTCTGCGACTCTGTTCACTATGTGTGCGACCCAAGGTTGGCGTGCTGCCTGTGTTGCAGGCGTGATTGTAAATCGTACTCAGCAAGAAATTCCCGATGAAGCCACTATGAAGAAAACCGAAGTAAGCGCGGTTTCTATTGTGGTTGCTGCCGCGAAAAAATTGCTGGCGTAATTTATAAAGCTAAGTAACACTCCCCTGCAAAGTGAGTGATAGACATAAAAAAGGTGCCAATGGCACCTTTTTTATTGCATTACTTTTGCTATCGCGGTTATCCGTTAGAAATGGTATTGAGCAATCACTGAATACGTATCTTGATCTACCCCTTTTACGCCGTACTTATTGGTCCACAGATCGTATTCGATACCGACCAATAATTTATTGGCTTTGTGTTCACCAAATAGACTCTTACCTAGGTCGTATTTTAATTGTGGGTTGAAATGGAAGTTTTCTTCATAGCCATTATTGTCTGTTGCAAACACCCAATCGATAAAGCCATCGAGCACTATGTTGGCTGAACCAACGGGAATATCGATACGGAATACTGGGGTGAACTGCCAACCGTCACTATTGTTACCTGTGCTCATCGCATCGCGACGGTAGGTATTAAAGTTAAGATAAGTAAAATAAGGTACTGCTACGTCAACGCCCAGACCATAAAGCATACTGTGGACAGCGCCTTCACCTTCTTCATAGGTTAAGGCTAAAGACAGATCGGTCACTGGGCCGAAGGCGATTTTCTCACCGAGAATTTTACTCGCACTGAAGCGCGGTGAAATTTCACCATAGGTGGTGTTATGCATGCCCGTGTGGTTGCCTTTGAAATAGATAAAGTCTTGGAAGGCGAACCAATCACCATATTTCCATGCACCAGCGGTTTCAAGCGTGATGGTCGCTTGTTTATCCGAATCTGCCAAGTCGTAATCTTCTCCGTAAAGCGCTGTTGCACTGAAATCCCACCACTGTACTAAGTCACCAGCAAATGCTTGAGGAGAAAGCATTAATGCTAGGCATAGGCATGTTTTTTTCATTGTTATTTCCTGTTGTAGAGGTAGACGCTAAATAGTGTTGTACTCAATCCACGCTCTGACGTCGGCACAGTTTGATAGGTAAGTTCAAACACTGCGGTTGCTACGGGTCAAAGGTCTAGATAAAAAGTGCGGGCAATATATGCAAAAATCTACATTTATTCAAAGTTTTTATCGAATGTTGTTGTCAAAATCACATAATCAAATTCAGTAGTGGCTGGTGTTTAATCTGTTGATTTTTAGTGTTTTTATTTTTCTGTTATATCAATCATTTTAAAGTGTCGCTATCTTTTTGAATTGATTATGCTTAATTTTAAAACAACTTAAGATGTGGTTTGATATGTTTCACGTTAATGCTTTTGGACTTTGTAGCACTCTATTTCCGAATCGCTTTTTTATTTAGCGTAAATTTTGACATATTATGTCGCACATCTGTGAGTCAGCTGCTATAGTGCTGCAACGGACACTCTCATTTCAGGGGGGTATATGGAGTTTTCAAATCCGATTTTAATGTGGTCAGTTGTTGGTATCATCTTGATGTTAGCCGAACTCATCGTTCCGGGTGGTATAGTGATACTGCTGGGTACGGCCTGTTTGGTTGTTGCCGGCGCATTAGGTATAGGGCTAGTGGAAGGCATAGTGCAGAGCATGACATTGTGGTTTATCTCCGCGATTGTTCTGTTATTAAGCTTTAGGCAGCTAACCCAAAGACTGGTTGGTGGCGATTCCCATGTGGATAACACCGATGAAGAACTCGATATCTACAATCAAATCGCTCGTGTAAAACAAACAATCGGTCCTGGACAAACAACGGGGCGGGTTGAGTTTCAAGGGAGCGAATGGCCTGCACTTGGCGATGGCAGTATTATTGCCGTGGGCTGTGAAGTTCGAATTATCTGCCGTGAAAACATTGCCCTAGTGGTTGAGCCTGTGACGCAGGCAACGTCTCAAAACTAAAGGATGAGTCTATGTTTCTGTTTACCTTAATTATTTTATTTATTTTCTTTATTCTCTACAAACTGATGCTGATTGTGCCTATGCGTGAAGTTCACGTTATTGAGCGATTAGGGAAGTTTCGTACCGTATTACAACCTGGCTTTCATTTTCTAATCCCATTTTTTGACCGTGTCGCCTATCGTCATGATACCCGTGAGCAAGTGCTCGATGTGCCGCCACAAAGTTGTATTTCTAAGGATAACACTCAGCTTGAGGTGGATGGTCTCGTTTATCTTAAGGTAATGGATGGGAAACTGGCGAGTTATGGTATTGAAAACTATCGTAAAGCAGCGGTAAATCTTGCACAGACCACTATGCGTTCTGAAATTGGTAAGCTGACCTTAAGTCAAACTTTTTCTGAGCGTGATAGTTTGAATGAATCCATAGTGCGTGAGATAGATAAAGCCTCAGAACCTTGGGGGATCAAAGTGTTACGTTATGAAATTCGTAATATCACCCCATCACGGAATGTAATCCATACCCTAGAAAAGCAAATGGAAGCCGAGCGTCGCAAACGCGCGGAAATCACCTTAGCCAATGCGGAAAAAGCGGCGATGATCAATATGTCCGAAGGTGAGCGCCAAGAGGCTATTAATCTTTCCGAAGGGCAAAAACAGAGACGAATTAATGAAGCAAAAGGGACGGGACAGGAGATTGCCATCATTGCTAAGGCGAAATCAGAGGGGATGGCAATGATCTCTCAAGCATTAGCGGTTAATGGTGGCACTGATGCTATGAATATGTTGTTAAAAGAGCAGTTTATCGCTCAAGTTGGCAAGATACTCAATGATGCACAAGTGTCGGTTGTCCCCGCTGAAATGGCAAAGCTCGAAGGTTTCTTCGAGGGCATGGAGCAGGTCACTCACACTATGGGTGGTCAAAACACAGTAAGTAAAGGAGCGCGTTAATGAATATCCCATTCGATACTGATCTTGCTGTGATGGCCATTTGGGGTCTTATTTTTGCCATTTTTGTCATTAAACTCTTCCAGTCGATTCGCTTAGTGCCAACTAAGTCGGCCTACATTGTTGAGCGTTTAGGTAAGTATCACTCTACCTTGGATGCGGGGTTTCATACCTTGATCCCCTTTGTGGATAAAGTGGCTTATATCCATGACTTAAAAGAAGAAACAATTGATGTTCCACCACAGGAGTGCTTCTCTAGCGATGAGGTGAATGTCGAAGTTGATGGTGTTATTTATATCTCTGTAACCGACCCTGTTAAGGCAAGTTATGGTATTACTGACTATCGCTATGCGGCTATCCAATTAGCGCAAACAACGACTCGTTCGGTGATTGGTACCTTAGATTTAGACCGTACGTTCGAAGAGCGTGATGTGATTTCGGCTAAGGTAGTCGAAGTGCTTGATCAAGCTGGTGCTATATGGGGTATTCGTGTACACCGCTATGAGATTAAAAATATCACTCCGCCAGAAACCGTTAAAAATGCAATGGAAATGCAAGTGAATGCTGAGCGTGAACGCAGAGCATTACTCGCTAAGAGCGAAGGCGACAAGCAGAGTAAGATTAACCGCTCTGAAGGGGTTAAAGCTGAAACAGTAAACCGTTCTGAAGGGGAAATGCAGCGTCGTATTAACGAAGCCGAAGGTAAGGCCGAGGAGATATTAACCATATCCCGTGCCACGGCAGAGTCAATCGAACGGCTTGCCTCAGTGATTGCCGCACCCGGTGGTCATAACGCTCTGAGGATGCAACTGGGCGAACAATACATGAAACAGCTTGATGGTCTGAGCCAGAAAAATACTCGCGTGGTATTGCCAGGTAATATGGTGGATTTCGATTACTGGATGAATAGCATAGGTTTAAAAGAAGCAGGCTTGAAGGATGAACCATCCCGCTAAGTTGTACCTATTATGTTGTTTATAAGCTAATGCCAAGGCCAAATACACAGTATTTGGCCTTATTTTTGATGGTTATCATGGGAATCATGCGGGGTTTTCGCTAACCAAAATTGACAGGTTTTTATGGCTGTTCGATTTAGTCGGTTTTATTTGGGTCAATGGTTTGTTTGCATTCAGTTGATACTGCTACTAGGCACGAGCATCGTTAATCTATAACACGCCCTAATGTAAGCGATAAAAATAGCGGCGAGTTATAAAAACTGGCCGCTAGTTTGTAGAAACAATTGGGTTACTTAGGCATGGCTAGAATTTGGCAACCGTTAATCCCTGCATTTTGCAATACATGGCGTTTACGTTCTGCATCACGCTTAGTGGTATATGGCCCTAAGGATACTTTATACCAAGTGCCAGTTGTCCCTTCAATTTGCCTTACCTGTGCCTCCATACCTTGAAAAGCGATTACCGCTTTCATTTGGTTGGCTTGGGATTCTTGACGGAACGAAGCACACTGTAATTGATATTGCTGCGGTGCACGTGTGTTAACAACGTCTGGAATATCCACTTCAACATGCTTGTTTTCCAACTCGTTAAGGTAGGTCCACTCTTCCTTAGGCTGTGGTGGCAGCGCATTAGGATCGATTGTAGGTGTTACCTCTGGCTGTTCTACCGGAACAGCAACAGCTTGGCGTTGTGCCTGCTCTTGCGCTTCTTTCACTTTTGGGGTCAGTGTTGAAGCTTCTTTGACCTTAACGCGATTCTCGGTTTTAGGCGTTGGGGCTGGAGTTTGTTGTTTCGCTGTATCTTTGATACTCCACAGGAAATAGCAAAAGCACCCCACTGCGAGAATGGCAAACAGGATCAGTGCTACAGGATACTTTTTACGTGGCGCTGACTTTTGAACTGGCCGAGCGCGTGTTGCGCGGATCGGGCGCGGTTTAGCACCCGATTGCGGTCTTCTGTTAGCATAGTCGCGATGGCTCATGGCTTACATCCGCTCTAGGGTTTCGATACCTAGCAGATTTAGACCCTTTTGCAGGGTGCGAGCAGTCAACTGTGACAACAGTAACCGGCTATTTTTTTGCTCATCATTATCGGCGGCAAGCACAGGGCAAGCTTCATAGAAGCTAGAGAATGCACCCGCTAACTCATATAAATAGCCACATAATACATGGGGTTGGCCTTTATCGACGACGCGATTGAGGATCTCACCAAATTGCGCCAGTTTATTGCCTAAATCCTTCTCTTTTTCGTGCTCGAGTACGATTGATGTTTGGCTTAGGTCGACATCCGTTGCGCGCTTGAAGATACCCGCTACACGGGTATAAGCGTATAACAGGTAAGGCGCTGTATTGCCCTCAAAACTCAGCATTTGTTCAAAGCTGAAGATGTAATCGCTGGTACGGTTTTTCGATAAGTCAGCGTATTTGACTGCACTGATACCCACTACGCGGGCAATTTCAGTCAGCGTTTCCTGATCCATATCTGGATTTTTGCTGCGAACGAGTTCTAGCGCGCGCACATTGGCTTCTTCTAACAGGTCAACTAACTTCACAACGCCGCCAGTACGGGTTTTAAATGGACGGCCATCTTCGCCGTTCATAGTGCCGAAACCTAAGTGTTCTAAAGACATGTCATCACGGACAAACTTGGCTAGTTTAGCGAGGCTAAAAACTTGTTGGAAATGCAGCGCTTGGCGCAGGTCAACAAAATACAGTACACGATCGGCCTTCAACACGTTCGAGCGGTAGCGCATTGCCGCCAAATCTGTGGTGGCATAGAGGTAACCGCCATCGGCCTTTTGGATGATAACTGGCAGTGCTTCACCTTCTTTATTGCGGAAGGCTTCTTGGAATACCACTTTGGCACCGTTGCTTTCGGTTAACAAACCTTTGGCATCTAAATCTTTAACCACTTGTTCAAGATCGGCGTTATAAGCGCTCTCACCGTGCACATCGGCGCGGGTCAGGCTCACACCTAAACGAGCATAGACCTCATGGCAGTGGCTTAAAGAAATATCGTTAAATTCGCGCCACAGTTTGTTGCAATACTCGTCACCCGATTGCAGCTCAACGACTAATTGGCGTGCGCGAGTCGCAAACTCAGCCGACTCATCGAAACGCAGTTTAGCCGCACGGTAGAAGGTTTCAAGATCAGAAAGCTCAAGATGAGCTTGCTCACCATTTTGGGTGCGCAGCTCTTCCATATAGGCCAGCAACATACCAAATTGTGTGCCCCAGTCGCCCACATGGTTTTGACGAATGACTTTGTGGCCCAGAAATTCCAGCGCGCGAACTACGCTGTCACCAATGATGGTTGAACGTAGGTGACCTACGTGCATTTCTTTGGCGAGGTTGGGTGAAGAGTAATCGACCACTACGGTTTGCGGTGTCGGTAACTTAATACCTAAATGCTCATCGTTGACAGCATTTTGCAGTTGATCCGCTAGAGCACTGTCGTTGATAAAAAAGTTGATAAAGCCTGGACCTGCGATTTCAACCTTAGCCACAAATGCCGAAGCGGGTAGGGTATCTATGATCAACTGGGCTAATTCACGTGGATTCTTGCCAGCGACCTTGGTCAGCATCATGGCTAAATTGGTTGCCAAGTCGCCATGACTCTTATCCTTCGTTCGATCTACTTGAATACGCGCTTCAAAATCAGCAGGCAAAATACCTTGTTGTTTAAAGGATTCGATTGTTTGTTCAAGTAATGATTGGATATGTGATTTCATGGATTAATTAGCACTAACTTTAAGAGTGAATACAGGGAATAACCGCATATTTTAGCCGTTTGTGGTTAACAATTGCTATCTTCCCGATGATTTTTTATTAAATGATGCTTAAATATTTATCAAATAATCGGCTTACAACAGATCCTGTGGATCCCTATCTAAACTCCAGCGACAACGCTTTGCTTCGGGTAGCTGCTCCACAAGCGGATGAATACGTTCAAACTCTTGCTGCAGGCGATTGCGATTCTTGGCCTGAAACATTAACTGGCGGCGGAATTTACCCGCTTTTCTGTCCAGTGGCGCAGGCATTGGGCCTATTACCTCAAACTCTTTATCTTGAGGTAAAAGTGCTGCAAAGGCATTGAGAAAACTGTCGGCATCGCTGGCAGAGTGCGCTTCGGCGCGCACTAGTACCATATGCCATGCGGGTGGTAATAATGCCTGTTGGCGTTCTTTTAACTGGCTGCGGGCGAATTCGCCATAACCGCGGTGCAGTAAATCGCGAAGAATGGGGTTGTCGCTCTGGTGAGTTTGCAGCAATACTGTGCCGGGTTTACTGGCGCGGCCAGCACGACCTGCGACTTGAGTATAGAGTTGCCCAAAACGCTCAGGCGCGCGGAAGTCTGCGCTAAAAAGCGCACCATCGACATCTAGCAATCCAACGAGGGTTACATCGGGGAAATGGTGGCCTTTGGCCAGCATTTGAGTGCCGACTAAGATTTTATATTCACCCTTATGAATCGCACTTAAATGGTTTTCGAGGGAGCCTTTAAGGCGAGTCGTATCTCGGTCGATGCGCACCACAGGATATTTCGGAAACTCCTGCTGTAATGCTTCGGCAAGTTGTTCTGTGCCGATCCCTTGCCCCATTAGCATAGTGCTGCCGCATTTGTGACATTGTTTGGGAATGGCATATTGGTTACCACAATGGTGGCAGCAAATTTCACCAAGGGATTGATGCACAGTAAAAAATGCATCGCAGCGGTCGCATTCATGTAAGTGCCCACACTCGTGGCATAGCAGGGCTGGCGCAAAACCACGGCGGTTTAAAAACAGTAATACTTGGTTTCCTGCATCTAAATGCAGCCTAATTTCATTTAATAGTGGTGCCGACATCCCTGCCTTTAGGGGCAGATTTTTAATATCAATAATACCTTGTCTTACTTTTTTGGCGGCACCTGCGCGCTCACCAAGTTGTAAATGTACATAGCGACCGCTCAAGGCATTTTGCAGACTTTCGAGTGACGGTGTGGCAGAGCCTAAAATGACAGGGATAGATTCTAAATGGCCACGCATGACCGCTAAGTCGCGGGCGTGATAACCGACGCCTTCCTGCTGCTTGAAGCTGCTGTCGTGCTCTTCATCGAGAATGATAATCCCAGGGAAAGCCATTGGAGTGAAGAGGGCCGAGCGTGTTCCAATAATGATCGCCGCCTGTCCGCAGCGGGCTTGGCGCCATGCTTCTAGGCGCTGGTTATCGGTTAAGCCCGAATGTAGAACTGCAACATTGACCTTAAAACGGCGTTTAAATCGGTTGATGGTTTGCGGCGTTAGGCCAATCTCTGGCACTAAGATCAGCGCCTGCTTGCCTTGTTTTAGAATTTCTTCGAGTACGGCCAAATAGACTTCGGTTTTACCCGAACCGGTAATACCTTCTAATAAGGTGCAATGATAACCTTGTTGCTGATTTAAAATAGTTACGCCAATAGCTTGTTCTTTATTGAGTCTGTGTGGTGTTTCATCGAGTTCTAATTGGGTGCGCCAATCAAGGTTCAGTTCGGCGACTTTTTCATGACGGGCAACCCAGCCTTTATCTTCTAAGGCTTTTAACGCGGTTTTACTGATCTCTAAACTGATCACTTCTTCTTGGGTTAGGCTAGTCTTTTTGAGTAGGTCGAGCAGTTTTTTCTGAGCAGGAGCGCGTTTAACGATCTCGGGAGCAATATTTTGCCCTAGATCGGTTAATTGCCAATATTGGATTTTTTGTGGTGCGGCATCGAGTCCCTTACGTAATGCGACAGGGAGAGCTTGAGTCAGCATTTGCCCTTGGTTGCAGAAGTAGTATCTTGCCGCCCATAAAGTTAATTTATAAAGGGATTCTGGCAATAGTGGCGTGTCGTCAATAAAATCAATAACCGCTTTTATTTGCTTTGGCTCTAGGCTACAGCTGTCAGTCACCGCCGTGACTAAACCTATGAGTTGTTGGCGGCCGAAAGGCACTTTAACGCGAACACCAATTTGTGGTGTTTGCGGATAGGTTTCGGGGACGCGGTAACTAAAGTTTTGCCGCATAGGTACAGGTAACGCAACTTCGACAAACAGTGACATATGCTAGGCAAGTCTTAAATGGGAATGGGGTTTAGTGTACTCAGCACGGCTAGCAAGGGCTAGTCCTAATGATGGTTTATCCAAGGATAGTGGAGATTAAATTAATGGCTAATATAGTGAAATCATTAGGTCTATTCATCTTAGTTTGCAGTGCATCTTCGATGGCCCAAGTGTCCCATGTGAGTATCAATAGCATGATGTTTGAGCTGGGGACTTATCCTAAGATGCGCCTCAATGTGATTACTGAAAATCAGGATATAACACGCCTCGAATTTGTTCTGCGTCAGTCAGGCAGTGAAGAGAAGTTGATGGCGCAGGAACTCAATCGCTTTTTAGTGTTACTAACTGGAGTTGAAGATGTTAAAGATCCTAAGGCGCAGTTAGTGGTGAGGGAATATCGTGTTGATCGCTGGTATGAGGTTAAAAATATCCCACTTTTTGCAGAGCCCGCTGCAGTTGCTAATAAATCCACTTCAGTGACTTCGGCAACAATATCTCAAGGCGTTAAATCTGCAGACCTTAGTTCCAAAGTAATGCTAAACAAAGTGGATATAGTGACAACAGAACCAATGGCATCACCTGCGGTTTCACCGAGCAACTTAACCCCTATGACTAAAAGCATAGACCCTGAGTCTATCGTCACCACGGGTTTGACATTTTCTAAAGATGAGCCAGCGCCAGTATCGAATGACCAACCCAAGATGGTATCAACTAAGGAATGCTCGCTGAATTATGTCTCAAGCGAAACCCTCTGGCGAATTGCAAATCGTTACGCGAGCGAGTGGAATGTGAGTGTTTATGGTGCAATGCTTGCTATATATGATGCCAATCCGAAGGCATTCTCTAAAAATAAAATCAATGCGTTAAGAGGCGATGTAACGCTTTACTGTCCATCAACAAATCTGTTGGCACAGTACCCCGATGCGAAAGAGGCCAAGGCTATCTTTGAGGCGAAGCAGGCGGGCAAATAAGGGCGAGAGATAACGGCAATATAGTGCCGAATTATCTGTTAAACGCTCAGATAATCTACTTGTATCCGCAGTGGCAATACTGTAGCATTCTGCGCCCTAACATATCGTTATTAACTGCATGTGGTGTCCGACTAAGGGTTGGAAGAGCGACATGGCCTTACATTTTGAGGTAATCCCAATGAAATCAGGTATCCACCCAGCATACGCAGTTATTACTGCAAACTGTACTTGTGGCAACGTAATCAAAGTAAACTCTACTGCTGGTAAAGACCTGCACTTAGACGTTTGTGGTGCATGTCACCCATTCTACACAGGTACACAAAAAGTTGTTGATACAGGCGGTCGTATCGACAAATTCAACAAGCGCTTTGCAGTGCTTGCTAAGAAATAATTGCGACAGCAATGTTTCCAAAAGGCGCCCTAGGCGCCTTTTTGCTTTTCTATCTTTGACCTCTATAGCTTTATTTCCTGCATGTGACCCGTCCTAAATAGCGTTGACACTTTTCAAACTCATTTTGGAGAGTGTAATGACTTCAACAATTAAAAAATCATCAACACTGTGGGATCTGACGCTTTAACGCAGTAAAGCGAGGTATTTACAGCAATTAACTATAAGATAATTGAGGTTAGCCACCTTTATTGTAATTTAGCCAAAATTTATCGTGGATTATGGTTGTAATGCGCATTATTTAGGTGAAATTTAAGTTTGTTTCCTACAAAAAGTGCATTGGTAATCATGTCTTATCCACGCAGATAAGTTTATAAAACTTAGCTTAGAGACCAGATTGACATGCAAAGGTGAAATTTCTCAATCTCTTATTTAAAAATCACTGTGATTGGCGTATCTTACCCCTCACCTACAAAGTCGACAGATGTCTCAAAAATGAGCAAATCTGGGCTGACTAGGCCTACTCCCATACCATTATAAATGTCGCATTTCAGGATTTTAAAATGTCAGATATTCGTCAACAAGCACTCGATTATCATGAATTCCCCGTTCCAGGTAAAACCGCAGTCTGTCTCACCAAACCCGCAGAAACGAGCCACGATCTCGCCCTAGCATATAGCCCAGGTGTCGCAGAGCCTGTACGTGAAATTGCCGTTAATCCTGACAATGCATATCGTTACACCAATAAAGGCAATACAGTCGCTGTGATCACCAATGGCACTGCGATTCTTGGTCTTGGTAACTTAGGCCCGTTAGCATCAAAGCCTGTGATGGAAGGTAAAGCCCTACTATTCAAGCATTTTGCCAATATCGACTCGACGGATATTGAAATTACCCACAATACTCCTGAAGAATTTATCAACACTGTTGCGGCTATTGCAGATACCTTCGGTGGTATTAACCTCGAAGATATTAAATCCCCCGAATGTTTTGTGATTGAACGCGAGTTGATCGCCCGTTGTAAAGTGCCAGTGTTTCATGATGATCAGCATGGAACGGCAATTGTTACCGCAGCCGGTATGATTAACGCCCTTGAAATTCAAGGAAAATTAATTAGCGATGCGACATTTGTTTGTATGGGTGCAGGTGCTGCGGCTATCGCTTGTATGACAATGTTAGTGAAGTGTGGTGCTAATCGCGCCAATATTTATATGTTAGATACTAAAGGTGTTATCCATTCTGGTCGTACCGATCTTAATGAATACAAAGCATTATTTGCCAATGATACCGATAAACGCACTTTACAAGATGTGATTAAAGGTGCCGATGTATTTTTAGGTTTATCTGGGCCAGATGTGATTGGTGCACAAGATGTTGCCATGATGGCTGACAAGCCAGTTATTTTTGCTTGCTCAAATCCAGATCCTGAAATTAAACCTGCACTTGCCCATGCAATTCGCAGTGACTTGATTATGGGAACGGGTCGTAGCGATTACCCAAATCAAGTGAATAACGTACTTTGTTTCCCATTTATTTTCCGTGGTGCCTTAGATGTGCGAGCTTCTCGCATTAATGATGAGATGAAAATCGCCGCCGTACATGCTATCGCTGCATTAGCCAAGGAGCCTGTACCTGATAGTGTACTTAAAGCTTACCCTAAGGTGAGTTCATTAAGCTTTGGCCCCGAGTATGTGTTACCAAAACCTATGGATCCACGACTATTACCTCAGGTTGCCCGTGCCGTTGCGCAGGCTGCTATTGAGTCGGGAGTGGCGGCAATCACTACGCTTCCCAAATATGCTGATTAAGTAAAAAAGTGGTCAATAATCTGAAAAGAGGCTCATTGGCCTCTTTTTTGGTTTTTAGCTGCAGTGAAAGTCGCCTATCCTTAGTTGCCTTTTGGGCTATGCTACTGAATAATCAGGGAGCAGCATTTGTTGAGCTAGTGTTAAATACGCACCGATAATTATAATAATACTGCAGGATAGCGGATCGATGAAATTCACTCGAATGTTAACTACAAAATTGACCAGTTTTTGGTTGATGTCTTTGGCTGCAATTGCTTTTATATTTTTACTCTGTGCCACCATGAGTTTTGTGCAACTGACCTATAAGTTTCAGCAGCAAAAAGTGGCAGAACTCGAATCTATGCTTGTTAATCATTACCATGCCCAATCTGGTTGGGAATTGGACTCTTGGTTACCTCCGCTCTTGCTAGCATACAATACCGTTGAATTCAGGTTGACCTTAAAAACCGACGTGTTATTCGCGTATCAGGGCAATGTGTTAACGCAAAATGCCATGGTATATAACCATCAGCTTGATCCAAATTCAGATCTGCGAATGTCACTTATTTTGCCACAACCATTTGATCTATATGATGTAAGTTGGTACGAGCTTTTAATCCTCGCAGTGGGCATACTCGCCATCATTGCGTTGGTGCGTTTTGGGTATGTGTGGTTTTCACAGCAGCTAGATGGCATTGAAGAATTAGCCCTACGGAGCCGCTTAATCTTACAAGGGAAACATGAGCAAGCGCTTGCTAGTCCCGGTAAGGGGAAACCTCGGTTGATTAATCGTGCACTGACAAAATTACTTGAAGAGTTACAGGATGCGCAAAAGGAGCGTGGTCGTTTCGACAAATTTATTCGTTCCAATACCTTTTTAGATGCTGAAACCCGCATTGGTAATCGACTTTTCTTAAATAACCGCCTAGATGCCCTGAGCCACAATCAAGGTATGGTTGCCCATGGGGTTATTTACCTATTAGAAATGGATGATCTCGATTTATTGCAGCAGGCCAAAGGCGAGTCGGTGGCAAAAGAGCTTTTAAATGCCACAGTAAACGGAATTAATCAGATCCTACAAACCTTACCAAACAGTATTTTTGCCCGCCGTTCCCATAATCAATTTGCCATTGTGGTACCCCAAGTCTCTTTGATTGAAGCTGATCAACTCGCCAGTAAACTCCTAAAGGTTTGCTTGAGCCAGCCGTTAACGGATGTGGACAATCGCGACAATTTTTTCCACTTGGGTTGTGCTTATTTTACCGCTGGAGACAACGCAACGCAGTTGATTGACGAGGCGGATATGGCCCTACGCGCCGCCCAATTACAGGGTAACAGTAATTGGTTTATGTACGATAAGGGCGCTATCGATGAAGAATTTGCTAAGGGCTCTGTGCGTTGGCGTAGTTTTTTAGAGAATACGTTAGTTCAGCGGCGCTTTTTTCCTTTTAGCCAACCCGTTATTGATTCAGATGCGAACGAACACCATAAGGAAATTTTCACCCGTGCAAGGGATAATCAAGGTGCGTTAATTCGTGCAACTCTTTTTATCCCTATGGCCAATAAGTGTGGATTAATGCCGCAGATCGAGCGGCAGATGATTGAGCGTGTTTTAGCTTTACTTACGAATGAGCGACATAGCAAACAAGTCTATAGTGTGAACTTAAGTCTAGACTCCTTAACGAGCCGCGCCTTTAGTCAATGGCTAAAAACGACGTTGTTGGAATACCGACATTTGACGCCAAGGCTGATGTTCGAGATCTCTGAGGATATTGTTATTCAACATCAAGCCAAGCTACAGCCTAAGTTGGACATGATCCGCAAAATGGGAGCAAGGCTCTGTGTCGACCACGTTGGTCAGCAAGTGGTAGGCACTTATTATATTCGTGAATGTCATTTTGACATGATTAAACTCCATCGCTCCATTGTTCGGCATATCCACTTGCGCCCTGAAAATCAGCTTTTTATCCGCAGTCTGATCGGTGGTTTATATCGCACCGAAGTGCAAGTCTGCGCCGAAGGGGTGGAGGTGTTTGAAGAATGGCAAACATTACAAATTCTCGGTGTAGGCATGGCCCAAGGAACGTTTTTCAGCGATCCAGTGGAGGCACAATAAATATTTGCTCCTGTGATCACTATGGAAGATTGGGCGCATAACAGGCGTATTTTCCTATAAAATTCACTGATTAGCGGCTAGACTAGCCAGTGCCAAAATTATGACGGTGAATATGACAAATTTCCCGTTTTCTATTTCAGAGTATCAGCGTCGATTTTGGTGAATCAACTTTTGCAAAATCATAGCTCTAGCTTTTAAATTCATTAGGTTATAAGCATTTTATGGATAAAAGACGTATTGGTCGATTAGCCTTCTGGCAAAATAAAGCGATTACGACAGATCTTGGTGTCTATGTCTGTGCGGATAAACTATGGGTTTATGCCCCTGCAACAGAACGCTATGCAGAACAGTGGGTCACATTCGAATTGCAACTGGAGCAATGGCAAACGGCCTTTGCAGAGCTCGCCCACGTTTTTCCCCACGCTCGGTTACAACTGTTATTAGCGAGTGGCCGTTATCAGTTATTAGTGGCCGATAAACCTAATGTGGATCCCGAAGAATTACCCCAAGCCTTGCTCTGGTCAGTTAAAGATATGGTGACCATGCCTGTGCCACAGATCCATTTGGATTATTTTGAGTCGCCACTACCTAGCGGTAAAATCAATGTGGTGGTTGTCGAAAAAGACAAGCTAATCAATATGGTGCAAGCTATACATGCACAAGGTCTTACTCTCGCTGGTATTAGTATTGAAGAGCTCGCAATGACGAATTTGTTTGTCGATGACAGTCAAGCTCGTCTCGTTGTGAGCCATTATTCTGGGCACGATCTATTGCTCACCGTAGTAAAGCAAGGCCAACTCTATATGCAACGCCGAGTACGTGGTTTTATGCAGTTAGATAAAGCCGAGGTCGATGAACTTAACTATGGTCTTGCTGATAGTTTAAGTCTAGAAATTCAACGTTCTATGGATTATTTTGAGAGCCAACTTAGGCAGGCTCCCGTGGCCTCTATTGAATTACTCGTCGATGGCGCGGCCGACGCCTTAGCAAAATTGGTTTCGACCAATTTTAATCAAACCGTAAACATCATCGACAAAAGTTCTGTTGGAGCTCGAATGGCGGGACTGGCTTTCTATGAATTGTCTCGAGGTGCAGAGTGATTAAATCGAGAGTAAACCTTTATTCTGCAACATTATTACCTCCTGAGCTGCGGTTAACCTTTGCAAAACTGATGACCTATGTGGCTGGATTAGTCCTGCTGTGTATTTTAGTCGGGGCATACGGCTATTGGCAGCTAGGTCAGTCCGAGCAAGCATTGCAACAGGCTTCACAGCAAAAGCAGCAACTCGAACAGCAAAAAGCGGCGCTTGAAGCGCAAATCGCTGCACGTAAACCGGATCCTGCACTTGTGGCGCGAGTCGAGTTAGAATCGCAGCAACTAGAACTTAAACAGCTATTAATCAGTGAATTAGCCCTTCGTTCCGCTTTAACTAGCCGAGGCTTTGCTCCTGTGCTTAAGGATTTAGCACAGGTTTCCGATGCGAGAGTGTGGCTGAGTCGGATTGTGATTAATGAGCAAAACGTTATGTTTGAAGGTTTTGCAGACCACCCCCAAAGTATCCCGTTATGGGTGGGCAAGCTAAAAACAACAAATACATTAAAAGGACAGGCATTTTCATCTATGACCATGGATCGCGGTGATGATAAGCCTTTGGCCTTCACTTTAACCAGTGAAACGCTGGAGGAGCCGAAGCGATGAAGACGATGTTTAATCATGTCGGCCAACAGTTTGAGGCTTTGAGCCGCCGCGAGCGAGTCTTGATAGGTGTCGCCATATTAGCCCTAATCGGTATTATCGGTTTTATGCCATTAGAATCGCTTTGGAAAAAACAGATATCGATATCACAACAACTTAAGGCACTGGAGCAGGAAAATCAGATTTCGGTTCAGCAGATTGAGTTATATCAACAGCGTTTAACCATGGATCCTAATCAGGATTACCAACAAAGATTAGTTTTATTACAGCAGCAAAATCAAGAGATTGATGCGCAGCTTAATGAGCAGATGGTCGATATGGTGCCTGCCGATTACATGCCGGAGTTACTGGGTAATCTGCTTGGGCAAGTGCAGGGGATAAAGCTCATTAAGTTTACTTCTATTGCCCCAGTTCCCTTGCTGGCGGTGGGCGATGAGAAAAAACTCAACCTTTACAGCCATGGTATTCGTATGAGCCTTGATGGAGACTATTTTTCGGTAATGCGCTTTGTCGAGGCGGTAGAAGCCATGCCTGACAAACTCTATTGGAAGCGTCTTGATTACAAGGTTGCCGAATATCCTAAAGGTACAATCGATATCGAAGTTTATACTTTGAGCATTAATAAGGACTTTATCAGTGTTGCTAAATAAGCCTTATATTTTCATTACGTTATTATGTGTAGCTTCGAGCGTATCGGCCGAGGTACTGCGCGATCCAACCTTACCCGGAAAAGGTTACTCTGCCACTGGTCAAGCAACTCAGGCTCAGGAGCAAACACTGATCCTAAATAGTATCGTTAGCTCAGGAAGCACAGCTTACGTTGTGATTAATAATAAAATATTGTCTGTCGGCGACAGCATTCAAGGGGTGAAAATCGTTAGGATCACCCCTTCGTCTGTGTCACTTTCTGATGGGCGTAAATTGGCACTGTTTCAAGCAATAACCGAGAGATAGGGAATATAAATTACATGACAGCGATCAAATACTTCACGCCTCTGCTCTCACTTTGTCTTGTGGCGTGCCAAACCACAGATAGGCCACAACCTGAAGCCTCCAAGGCTGAACTTGCAGCATCGATGCAAACGGCGAGTCGGGCGACTACGCCACCTCCCGCCACTATGCCAGATGCGGTGCAACGCGAATTAAATTCAAACGCTTTATTAGTCGGACTCGCTCCGACATTAGAAACCGAACGACGCTTTGATGTTTCGGCGAATGATGTGGATGCGAGAGTATTTTTTCCTAGCTTAGTGCAAGGTACGCCACTGAGCGTTGCCGTACATCCCGAGGTGGAGGGCACGATTTCCCTATCACTAAAGGGCGTAACCTTAAGTGAAGCCATTCAAGTTGTTGAAGATATTTATGGTTATGAAGTCAGTCGAGAAGGACGAGTTTTGCGGGTATTCCCCGCGGGCATGCGTACTGAAACGTTTCCATTAAACTACCTCTATATGGAACGTGATGGTCTGTCATTGACCTCTGTTAGCTCGGGCCGTATTTCCGATAATAATTCCAACAGTAATACCAATAACAACTCGAATAATGGTAATTCCAATAGCAATAGCGGCAATAACAATTCGAATAACGGTAGTGATTCAAACAATAATAACAGTGATAGTTCAAACGGCACTTTTATCCGTTCACGCACTAAAACAGATTTTTGGGGTGATTTAAAAGAAACCCTTACGGCCATTATTGGTGATACGGGCAATGGACGTCAGGTTGTCGTTACACCGCAGGCAGGACTGGTGACGATTCGAGCTTTCCCAAGCGAATTACGCCAAGTACGCAGTTTTTTAAATTCGGCTGAAACCCATTTGCAGCGCCAAGTTATCCTTGAGGCAAAAATCCTAGAAGTCACGCTATCGGATGATTTTCAGCAAGGGATCCAATGGGAGAATGTGTTAGGTCATGTCGGTAATACCAATATTAACTTTGGTACAACAGCGGGAACCGGACTGGTCAATAAAGTGACATCGACTCTTGGTGGTGTGACATCACTTAGCATTAAAGGCTCTGATTTCACTACCATGATCAATCTATTAGATACTCAGGGCGATGTGGATGTGCTGTCTAGCCCAAGAGTGACCGCATCTAACAATCAAAAGGCAGTGATTAAAGTCGGTACTGACGAGTATTTTGTCACTGACGTATCTTCAACCACTGTAGCGGGAACAACGCCCGTGACGACACCACAGGTAGAGTTAACGCCGTTCTTCTCGGGTATTGCACTGGATGTCACACCGCAAATCGACAAAGATGGCAATGTGTTATTGCATGTGCATCCATCGGTTATTGATGTGAAAGAACAGACAAAAAATATCAAAGTGAGCAATGAATCGCTGGAATTACCCTTAGCACAGAGTGAGATCCGTGAATCAGACACAGTGATCCGCGCCGCATCTGGCGATGTCGTCGTGATCGGTGGATTGATGAAAAGCGAGAACATTGAAGTTGTCTCTCAAGTGCCGTTATTGGGTGATATTCCATTATTGGGTGAACTGTTTAAAAACCGCAGTAAGCAAAAGAAGAAAACCGAGCTGATTATTTTGTTAAGACCAACAGTGGTCGGTGTCGATACGTGGAAGAATGAGTTAGATCGTTCAAAAACCTTGTTAGATCGTTGGTATCCGGAGACTAAGTAAGCTTCTATGTATTTGAAGCATTTTGGTCTAAGCCAGACCCCATTTTCCTTAACGCCGAATACCGGATTTTTTTTCGGGTTATCGCCACATGTGGAAGCCCTGCAAGTGCTACAAACGGCATTGCAAACGGGTGAGGGGTTTATCAAGGTTACAGGTGAGGTCGGTACCGGTAAAACATTACTTTGTCGAAAGTTAATTAATGATCTACCGAGTGGGTTTCACTGCGCTTATTTACCTAATCCCTATTTAACCCCAGCGGAATTACGCTGGGCCGTAGCGAATGAACTGGGCCTTAACTACGCGACAGATATCGATCAGCAGCAGCTTACAGGCCTGATTCAGCAGCAACTACTCGATTTGAGCAGGCATGGTCATGCAATAGTCTTAGTGCTAGACGAGGCGCAGGCATTGCCGGACGATAGCTTAGAAGCGCTGCGTTTATTCACTAACCTTGAGACCGAGAGCCGCAAATTACTCCAAGTGGTGTTATTTGGGCAGCCTGAGCTTGATGAAAGATTAAAACGCCAAGAATTTAGACAGTTAAGGCAGCGAATAACCTTTAGCTACAACTTACGCCCACTCACTTGGGATGAAACCGATGCCTATATTCGCTATCGATTAGCCATTGCGGGTCGCCAAGGCGAACCGTTATTTACACCTAAGCTAACGCGTAAGATCGCCTATGCATCCCGAGGGATCCCCAGATTGATTAATATTCTCGCCCACAAGGCGTTATTGCTAAGTTTTGGTGAAGGCGTCACTCGGGTGAAGGCGTCCCATGTGCGCGATGCCATTTTAGATACAGAGGATGCCAGCAAAAAAATGCACTGGTCTCGAAACTTAGTGCTTGCTGTAGTGGTATTGACTGTCTTGATCTTAGCGATCGCAGCATCAGGTATCGATCTCCCACAGGTTTGGGGGAATAGGGCATGAGTGTTATCAACAAAATGCTAAAAGATCTCGAACAGCGCCAACAGGGGCATCAACTTTCAAATATTGCCCAGCATCAAGTGCAATATTTAGGTCGCAAACCTAGCATTAAAATCTGGGGTTCAATCAGCCTTATGTCATTGTTTATTGGCGGTGTTGGTGTTTATGGCTATCAAACATTCACTCAACCCCAAACTGCAGATAGCATAGAGACATCGCCTAAGCTCACCGCAGCGAGTGATACTGAAGCGCCAATAATTCAAACACAGTCCGAAACAAAGCCCGAAATAAAGCAAACCATGTCCGAGACCGTGAATTTAACCGAGCCTTTGACCCTTAGCTCAAATACAGCCGTAAAAACGCCTAATGGATCGGCTAATGCAGAAATCACTACCGCTGAGGATCTGCTCCCTGTTGCCAATCAAAATCCCCAGGTAGAAGCCGTTGTGAGTGCTAATGACCAATCCGAAAAACATGAAATAGCCATTGAAGTGGACGAGATTGTTGGAGCGATTCAAGCCAGTGCGCCCGAAAGCACACCCGAAAGTGTGCCTGTAAAGCAATCCGTAGATACCCCCGCAATTGAGCCAATCAAACCCGCAGGTAAAATGGCGGTGACAGAGGTTAAGCTCACGCCAAGTCAATTAGCACAAAAACAGTTAACTCTGGCAATAGATGCCGAAAAACAGGGAAGACTTGATAAAGCTATCGAATATTATGAGAAGGCCCTCGGCTTTGACCCAAGCTTACATAATGTGCGTCAGCAACTTGCGGCATTGCACTATGGCCAAGGACGACTCAATAACGCCGAACAAGTATTGCAGCAAGCAGTGCTTTTATACCCTCAACAATTTGACTTTTATCTGTTATTAGCGCGAGTCCAGCAGGAGCTTGGGGACGTAGATTTAGCATTAGCTAGCCTAGCGCAAATCCCCGATAGCCATGTTTTAGCACGGCAAAAATGGTTAGCTCAAACCGATTTAGCCCAAAAGCAAGGGCAATTTAGCTTAGCTGAGCAAGCCTATCGGCAGTTATTGCAGCAGGAGCCGCAGCAGGGGAAATGGTGGATGGGCCTAGGTTATGCTTTAGATTCTCAGCAACAATTTGCCAAGGCGAGTCAAGCCTATCGCACCGCATTAAGCCACTCAGGGCTCTCGGCGCAGGCAACTGCTTTTATTGAACAACGATTAAGCCAACTAGGAGATAGCCAATGAAACCCAGATTAAAGATGCGTTTGGGCGATCTGTTAGTTCAAGAATCGATTATTACCGAAGAACAGTTACAGCAAGCGTTAACTGAGCAGCGTAAAACAGGCCATAAACTTGGCCGTACCTTGATTGATTTACGCTCCATTACCGAACATCAATTGCTGCAATTTCTCTCCCAACAATTGAATTTGCCCTTACTCGATATCAGTAAGCGGCCCATCCCCGCCGAGGTGGTACAGCTGATCCCTGAAGTACAGGCGCGGCGTTTCCGTGCCCTTGCGGTTGAGGATAGGGGGGACAGTGTACTGGTGGCAATGAGCGATCCTGCGGATTTACAGGCGCTCGATCACTTAGAGATTCTCGTTGCCCCCAAACGCTTAACCTTAGCGGTCGCGCCCGAGCAACAACTGCTAGAGGCCTTTGATAACCTTTATCGTCGTACCGATCAAATCGCACAAATTGCCGGCAAACTCGAAGAAGAATACGCCGCCGATAAGATGTTTGATTTGGCGAGTTTAACCTCGGGCGATAGTGATAATGAAACGACCGTGGTTAAGTTACTGCAATCGATTTTCGAAGATGCGGTACAAATGCGTGCTTCGGATATTCATATCGAGCCCGGTGATAAAGCGCTGCGTATTCGTCAGCGCATCGATGGTCAACTGCACGAAACAATTCTGAATGAAGTTAATATTGCCGCGGCTTTAGTTTTGCGGCTTAAGTTGATGGCAGGACTGGATATTTCGGAGAAACGTCTGCCACAGGATGGTCGTTTCCATATCGAAATCAAAGGCCATCATATTGATGTGCGTATGTCGACCATGCCGATTTACCACGGCGAATCTGTGGTAATGCGTTTGCTCGATCAATCTGCGGGTTTGCTCACTCTCAATGAAACCGGTATGCCGCCGCATATTTTGGCGCGGATTCGCAAACAAATTAAACGTCCCCATGGCATGTTATTGGTAACAGGCCCCACGGGTAGCGGTAAAACCACCACGCTGTACGGCATTTTAAGTGAGCTTAATACCGCTGATCGTAAAATTATTACGGTGGAAGATCCGGTCGAGTATCAATTGCCGCGGATAAACCAAGTGCAAGTGAACCACAAAATTGGGCTCGATTTTTCAAACGTGTTGCGTACCACTTTACGTCAAGACCCCGATATCATCATGGTTGGTGAGATGCGCGATCAAGAAACGGTAGAGATTGGCCTGCGCGGTGCATTAACAGGTCACTTTGTGCTATCGACTCTGCATACTAATGATGCGGTCACCAGCGCACTGCGTTTACTCGATATGGGCGCGGCGAGTTATTTGGTGGCGAGTGCACTCAGGGTGATTATTGCCCAGCGCCTAGTGCGCCGCGTTTGCCATAATTGCGGGGTTGAATATCAACCCTCACCACAGGAAAAAGCCTGGTTGAGTAGCGTAAGCCGTAAGGATTTTTCAACGGCGAATTTTAGAATTGGCACAGGTTGCCAGAGCTGTAATGGCAGTGGCTATCGTGGGCGAATAGGTATCTTTGAAATCCTTGAATTGGACGAGAAGATGATCGATGCCATGCGTACGGGCAATCCACAGGATTTTGCCCGCGCAGCATTACAAAGCCCCAATTTTACGCCACTGGCCGAGTCAGCCTTGCAATATTTAAGTGAAGGCATGACGACCATTGAAGAGGTGGCGAAGCTGGTGGAAGATGTGAGTGAGTCGCAGATCCCTTTATCTAAGGATCTGATTAGCCAACAAGGCGTTGAGGCCTAATTATGCCGGTTTATCAATACCGTGGTCGCAGTGGTCAAGGTCAAGCCGTTACGGGGCAGCTCGATGCAGCCTCGGAAAGTGCTGCGGCGGATATGCTCTTAGCCCGCGGGATTATTCCCCTCGAAGTTAAAGTGGCTAAAGTCGTTAAATCCTTTTCTGTGACTCAGTTATTTGGCAGCAAAGTCGGCTTAGATGAGCTACAAATCTTTACCCGCCAAATGTACTCCTTGACCCGTTCTGGCATTCCTATTTTGCGGGCGATTGCGGGATTATCTGAAACCGCCCATTCCCAGCGGCTGAAAGATGCACTCAATGATATTTCCGAGCAACTGACCGCCGGGCGTCCCCTGTCCTCTGCAATGAATCAACACCCTGAAGTGTTTGATTCTTTGTTTGTTTCTATGGTGCATGTGGGTGAAAACACCGGTAAGTTAGAGGATGCATTTATCCAGCTTTCTGGCTATATCGAACGTGAGCAAGAGACGAGACGTCGAATTAAAGCGGCTATGCGTTACCCCATATTTGTATTAATCGCCATTACCATCGCCATGGTGATCTTGAACATTATGGTGATCCCTAAGTTTGCAGAAATGTTTAGTCGCTTTGGTGCCGATTTACCTTGGGCGACCAAAGTGTTAATTGGTACATCAAACCTTTTTGTTAATTATTGGCCCTTAATGCTGGTGGCGCTTATCGGAGCCATTGTTGGGGTACGTTATTGGCATCATACGGAAAAAGGCGAAAAGCAGTGGGATAAGTGGAAGCTGCATATTCCGGCCGTCGGATCCATTATCGAACGCTCCACCCTAGCGCGTTATTGCCGCAGTTTTTCCATGATGCTCAGTGCAGGCGTACCTATGACACAGGCATTAAGCTTAGTGGCCGATGCGGTGGATAATGCCTATATGCACGATAGGATTGTGGGCATGCGCCGTGGGATTGAATCCGGTGACTCAGTGCTTAGGGTATCGAATCAGAGCCAGTTATTTACGCCCTTAGTACTACAAATGGTCGCAGTGGGTGAAGAAACTGGGCAAATCGATCAGTTATTGAATGATGCTGCCGATTTTTATGAGGGTGAAGTGGATTACGATCTAAAAAACCTCACGGCTAAATTAGAGCCTATCCTTATTGGTATAGTGGCCGTCATCGTATTAGTGCTTGCGCTCGGCATCTATCTACCTATGTGGGATATGCTCAATGTGGTTAAGGGGGGGAATTAACGGTATGGACTGCACACCTCCTTATTTGGAAGGATGCGACTAGATGCGAAGCCAGCACAAGGCTGAAAGCAATCTATTGAACCTCTATGGGCGGATTATCGCCTTGATTGTGGTGTTAACTATGATGGCTATCATAGGTATTAAATATTTTTCAACTATGCCGCAGTTAGCCGCCAGAGGCATAGAGTTAGAACATGCACGATTTTTAAATATAGTGGCTATGGTGCGCTCCCAATGGTTATCCCTTGGTAAACCGTCACAACTGGGTTTAGATTGGGAAATTTTTGAAAATCAAAGCCAGCAGCTTATGCCCAGTATGGTTAAGATGAATGCCCTAGGTTGGCCACAACCTTTGCAACGGGATAACCAAGGTTGCCAAGATTTATGGCAACAATTAATGGGAACAGAACTGAAAACAGAAACCCTAACAGGGGCGTATTTTTCGCGCGATAATAGCTGCCATTATCGTTCGCAAAATGGCGACAGTATCGGTTATCAACTGAATTCTGGCAGGGTCATTTTTTTGGCGAATCCCTAAAATATTGTTAAGCAGTAGGCTTTTTAAAATGAATTTAGCTGTTAGAATGGCATCTCTTAAGTATGAGGGTAAGTAAATGAAGACTAAGCAAAATGGTTTTTCATTGATTGAACTCGTTATCGTTATTGTGATTTTAGGCCTGTTGGCTGCAACGGCGATCCCGCGTTTTTTAAATGTGACTGATGATGCGCAAGATGCCAGTGTAGATGGTGTTGCGGGCGGTTTATCGACTGCAGTCAGTTTTGTGCGTTCACAGTGGGAAGTCGATGGACGCCGAAATAACAATGTGCTCCTCGATGGTACCTCGGTCAACCTTGATACTCGTTTTGGTTACCCTACTGGAACATCAGTGACAGATGCGACAGCAATGACGGATGCCAGTTGCCAAGAAGTCTTTAATACCGTGTTGCAGAGTGCGCCACGTAATGTGCTCTACACTCAAGATACCCGTAATCAACGTTATACCGTCAGGGTGATTGATGGCGCGGGCGGTAGTGCGACCTCAATTGAAGGTACTACCGTAACGGGTTTAGATTTATGTGTTTACCACCAAGCAGCTTCACTGGTGGTCAACCAAACAACGGGTGTAGCAACGCCTGCACCGGATTTATCCACCGCAGGTGCTAAGGGCGTGGTCTATAACCCAGGTACAGGCAGAGTATTAAGCTTTACCCAAACCCCATTTACGCCTTAATGCCGTATTTAAGGCTTTAATGAGTTTATATTTTTATCACCGTAGTTTATAACTGACTTAACAGTCTATAACTTGCTTAACTAGCCCAAACGTAGAAAGGTAATTTTTATATGAGAAGACAACAAGGTTTTACCTTAATTGAATTAGTAGTAGTGATCATCATCTTAGGTATTCTTGCTGTCACTGCGGCACCTAAGTTTATTAACTTACAAGGCGATGCAAGAGCTTCAACCCTGCAAGGTTTAAAGGGGTCCTTACAAGGTGCAAATACACTTGTTTACTCAAAAGCAGCTTTAGCTGGTTTAGAGAAAAAGGCATTTGATGCAGTACCTGCACACTCTATTGACATTGGTACTGGAACTCCAGTGGTGACGCACTATGGCTATTTGCAATCAACACAAGCTCAGTTATCTAGTGCAGTAGATTTAGCATTGAGCGATGACGAAGATAATGCATCGGATTGGTATATTGCTGAGGGTACTAGTGGTTCAGCAGCATCAGTTATTTATCAGGCAGGTTCTGCTCGCTTTGGTAATACCACAACAACTTCAAATCGTTGTTATTTAACTTATACACCAGCAACAGAAACCACAGTTCCTACATATGTCATTACTGATGATGATTGTTAATATTTATTAAAAAAAGGCCTGCCTAGCAGGCCTTTTTTTTAGATAAAATAGGTATGTTATATCGGCTGCAACAAAATGAATTTACTTAGAATTTGTGCCAAATTAATAGAAACTTATTTTTATTAATCAAATGCTTGGCATAAGCTGAACCTAGAACCTAGAACCTAGAACCTAGAACCTAGAACCTAGAACCTAGAACCTAGAACCTGAAATGGACAATGGCTAAATTTCCAATGGCAAAACAGGCGGGATTTACCTTAGTAGAGTTAGTCACAACGATCATCTTAATTGGGATCCTTTCTGTGACGGTACTGCCGCGTCTGTTTACCCAGTCATCCTATAGCGCTTTTAGCTTGCGTAATGAATTTATGGCAGAGCTGCGTCAAGTGCAGCAAAGAGCATTGAACAATACCGATAGATGCTATCGGATCGCCGTGTCGAGTGCGGGTTATCAAATGAGTCAATTTGCAACCCGTGATAATGCCGGTTGCACAGGTGCTGCGCTTTCTCCAAGTCCGCTATATACCCAAGCCTTCCAAGGCGGTGCTACGCTTGCGTTATCCAGTAGCAATGCCAGTAGTTTCAATATTGATTTTGATATTAATGGTAGGCCCTCGTTAGCTTGTAATGGTAACTGCATCAAAGTGATCGCCAATGATATTGTGATCATCAATATCTCGAGCGAGGGATATATTTATGCCAACTAATCCTCGCTTATTCTCCCATAAAGCATCGTTGCAACAGGGCTTTACCTTAATTGAATTAGTGGTGGGCATGTTGGTTATTGCTATTGCGATAGTGATGCTCAGTAGCATGTTATTTCCCCAAGCGGATCGTGCAGCAAAAACCTTGCATAGGGTGCGAAGCGCCGAACTTGCCCATTCGGTAATGAATGAGATATGGGGTAAAAGGTATGATCAAAATTCCAATGCCAATGGAGGTGTACCTGCCTGTGGGAGTCCATTAGGAAGCAATTGTTCAACTTTATTAGGGCCTGAGGTGGGAGAAAGCCGTAATAATTTTAATGATGTCGATGATTACCACGGCTTAAATGAAACCGCGACTATGCTCAATTCGACCCAAACCTATGCACAGGCGTATCCCAATTACCGCCTAAATGTCACGGTTGCCTATGGCAGTGCGGCGAATACTAAGCTAGTGATGATTAATGTGACGACGCCCGACAGCGAAGTGATTACTTACAATATGGTGAGGAGTAATTACTGATGGCTTTACAATATGCTGTTAATAAAAAATCCGCGCGGGGATTTACCTTAGTCGAGATGGTCACTGTTATCTTGATTCTGGGTATTCTGGTGGTTGGGGTGAGTAGCTTTATTATTTTTGGTACGCGGATTTTTGTCGAGTCGAGCTCGGTCGATCAAGTGCTCAGTCAGAGCCGTTTTGCCGTCGAGCGAATGACCCGTGAACTGCGTGGCGCTTTACCTAATAGCGTGCGAGTTAATACCGACTCGCTCACGTATCAATGTATTGAATTTGTGCCTATCCAAGCCAGCACGACGTATTTATCTATGCCGATAGCGCCCAGTACCGCTGCCGCATCGGGGACTGTGATATTGGACAATGTGGCTAGTAAGATTGCGGTTAACCAATATGCTTGGATTTATCCTTTAACCGACAGTGATGTGTATAACAGTGCGAGGCAAAAACGCGCGCAGATTAAAACGATTAGCACATCGGGTAATCAAGTCAGCTTAACTTTTACGGTTAACTCGAGGTTTGCAGAAGCCTCTCCACGTCAACGGATATATTTTGCTTCTGTGCCAGTCAGTTATTGCTTTGAAAAGGTATCAAGCGCTAATGAATTGCAGGTACGGCGTTATGTGGGCTATAACTTTACTGCGGCTCAACCTAAACCGAGCGATATGGGAACGGGGGTGTTGATGGCGCAAAGTGTGGCGAATCTTCTGAGTGATAGTAATGACTTACCCCTGACACTAACCCCATCAAGTTTAGTTAATAATGCCATGGTGCATTTGCAACCTAGATTTAATGTTAATGGTGAGACGTTCCAATATCGACATCAAGTGCAGGTGATCAATGTTCCCTAATTTATTCAGTGCATCAAGTGCATCGCAATCAAGGTGGCATTCGACGGGTTTGCCAGCGCACCAAGGTGGCAGCGCATTAATTATTGGCGTGTTTGTGATCACTGTGATGTTTCTATTAGCGTCTGCCCTTATCAATATTGTGCAAGATGCAGATACAGGATTGACTCAGGAAGTGTGGGGCGCTAGGGCTTTGGCTGCCGCCAATAGTGGCGCCGATGCGGCGTTAGCGCAGTTATTTCCATTAAACGGTGATGTTGGTGTTTGTTTGGTAAACAGTTCTTGGACGCCACCCAATGTAGTGGGTTTCCATGCTTGCAGTGTAACGCTAACTTGTACTGCATATACCGCCGACCCAATCACCCAATATCGAATCAACAGTAAAGCAGTATGCGAAAGCGGTGATACCCGTGTTAGCCGGCAAGTTGAGGTAGAAGCCCGTGGTTAGATTTTTGGCGATATTGAATTCAGCGCTACATTATTGTGCTCAGCATATGATGGGTTTTTTACCTAAGCTATTGCTTATATTTTTTATTTTCACTTCTGCGCCAACCTATGCTGCAATTGATTGTAATAGTGTTTTTCCGGGACCGGTTCAGAGTTTTAGTAACAGTGGTGAGCTCTATATGCAAAGCGGAGCGCTCATTGAAAATTACAACAACGTGGATGTCTGCTTTAAACGAGTGAAGGGGTATCAATATGAGATGAACCCTTTAGCTTGTGGTATTGGTAAGTGCGAGATAACAGGAACATCTAGTTTGGCAAGATCCGCTCCAACTTTTGTTAATAGTTCTATAACCAGTAGTAATGTTGTCGCAAATTGGACTACTCCCTCCGTAGAGCTTGGAACTACAGCGGGTTACGGTCAACAATTTAATAGTAGTCGTTGGGATATAGGCGCACTAACGATTAATACTGGTGGTAACGTTACCGTATCTGATGCTTATTCAATATATGTCATAAAAGATCTGACTTTTTTTAACTCGAGTATTATGACTTTAAAGGCGGGCAAAACCTATATTATCGATGGCGATCTTAATCTTAATTCAGGCACGCTAAATATAGTGGGTACAGGTGATACCAAGCTATATATTAAAGGCAATTTCACCATTGCCCTTTCATCTATTTTTAATGCCCCCACTGCTGTAGACGTGTATGTAGGTAAAAAACTAGAAGTTCAAAGTAACGCTAAGATTCAAGGTAGTTACTATGTAGTAGGTGATGCGACTTTACTTAATAATGCAGTATTGGTAGGTAGGCTCAGTGCTAAAAATGTAACCCTTCAGAGTAATAGTAAGGTTATTTATGATGCTGGTGCGCCAGTTTTGCAATGTTTTAATGATACTTTCTCCCAAAGTGCATTAAGCAGCGATTGGGTTGTTTCCCGTAGTAGTGGCAGTTTTACCCCTTCGATTGTCAGCGGTCGTTTACGTTTAACTGAAGCAAAATCAAATCAATCCACAGCATCAACCTATCAAAAACTCTTTCCTGCAGTAGATAACTTAGTCGAAATTCAGTTTGATCATTATGCCTACGGTGGTAATGGCGCTGATGGTATTGCTATGGTTTTATCGGATGCTGCTATTACGCCGCAGCCAGGTGCTTTTGGTGGTCCTTTAGGTTATGGCTTTAAACCTGGTATTAGCGGATTTGCGGGTGGTTGGCTTGGGGTCGGTATTGATGAGTATGGTAACTTCTCCGGCGAAGGAGGGAGCGTAAATATTGGACAACGGCGTCAGTCGATTGCAGTGCGTGGCTCTGGAGTTGGCACAACGGGATATCGTTATTTACGTGGCGCTTGTAGTAATGGTACGACTAATACCAGTGGTAGTTGTTTATCTCCAACCGTCGATAAAAACAATGTAACCCCTGCACATAGATATAGAATCACCATTGACTCACAATCTACAGGCCAATCAGTGGTCAAAATTGAGCGCAATACGGGATCTGGCTATGTGACTGTAGTGCCTGCTTTCAACGCTGCAGCTCAAACGGGACAAGCCTCCATTCCTGATAATTTTTTATTATCTTTAACGGGTTCTACTGGCGGTTCAAATAACAACCATGAAATTGATAATGTTCAGATTTGTGCATTGAAATCAAATCCTATTGGTACGCAAATTGATCATTTTGAATTTGACCATACGGGTCAGGGACTGACTTGTAACCCTGAGACTATGACCATTAGGGCCTGTGCCAATGCCAGTTGTAGTCAGCTTTTTACTGAAGCATTAACGGCAACTCTACTACCTGACTCAACCGCTGATGGTGTGTGGATTGGTGGCAATCAAGTCAGTTTTAGTGGTGGGACGGCGCAATTACAACTGCGGCGAAATACGCCTGGAGTGGTGACGCTAGGTGTAAAAGGTTCCAATCCAACGACCAGACCTTTAAGTAAAACCCTTTGCCGTATTGGTGCAGGTGCGTTAAGTGAAAATAATTGTTCGCTGACCTTTGCCGATAGCGGTTTTATTTTTGATGTACCTGATAAATTGGCCAGTAAACCCGTAGATGTGTTAGTCAAAGCCATTAAAAAGTCGGATGAGACTCAGCAATGTGTGCCGAGTTTTCAAGGTCAAACTAAGAGTCTCAGTTTTTGGAGTCAGTATCTGGAGCCTAGTGCGCCAATCACACCTAAGGCCGTCACGATTAATAGCACGGCGATCAGTACTACGAGTGCCGCACCCACTGCATTAAACCTTGTTTTTGATGCTAATGGGCAGGCAAACATCGCGGTTAATTACCCCGATGCGGGCAAATTACAGCTAGATGCAAAATATACAGGCACGGGCGATGAGCAAGGTTTATTGATGATAGGCTCAGATCAGTTTGTCAGTGTCCCTGCGGGATTATGTGTCAAACCCGTGGATGCGAGTGCGCTTTGCCCAAGTGCCAATATGAGTTGCAATGTCTATCGCAAAGCGGGTCAAACCTTTGGTATGACGGTGCAGGCGGTTGCGTGGCAGGCGGACAATGATAGCGATTTTTGCAGTGGTAACCTGCCAACGCCCAACTTTAGTGATGATTCAATGGCGCTGGCAAGTAAAGTGGTTGCGCCAACCATAGCTAATGGCGCAAATAATGGTGTGTTAGGCGTGACTTCTTACAATCATAGCGCGCAAACCAATAACCTGAATACTATCAATAATCAAACCATTAGTGAGGTTGGTGTATTTCAGCTTACAGCTAAGGCAAGTGACAACTATCTTGGGGTGTCGAGTAGTTTAAATATCCCAATGGCCTACTCAGCTAATATTGGTCGTTTTGTCCCCGACAGTTTTTTGGTGAGTGATGTTTCTGTCATTTCGGCCTGTGGCAGTTTTAGCTATATGGATCAATCTTTCCCTATGTCGATGCAGCTAAACGCGATTAATAGTGCGGGAACCGTTACGCAAAACTACTTTCCACCATTTGCTGTTGCGACGGCCAAATTAGTGGGCGAAAACAATAATAATGGTATCGATTTGCAAAATCGGTTAAGCGCCTTACCCATCAATGCCGCAAGTTGGAGCCAAGGTGTGGCGACTGTCGATGCCACTTACCGTGCTAACTTTAGCCGAGTAACCCCTAATATATTGAGCAATTTGTATCAGGATGGCCCCTTCGAGTTGCTCGATATTGGCGTCCAAGTCATGGATAACGATCCCCGTCCGAATGGAATTTACTCCTATGTAGCCTCGCCAGATATGGATGCGGCAAGCACAGGGAATTGCGCTAGCTGTAATGCCAAAAACATTACCATGCAAATACTCCGCCATGGTCGAGTGGTAATGGACAACACCTACGGCCCAGAGACTGAAACATTACGTATGCCTGTTCGGGCCGAGTATTGGAATGGCACAAACTGGGTATTGAATACCGATGATAGCTGCACAACCGTTGTTGATAGCTTAGGTTCGCAGCTTGATGATACTAGCCTTGGTTATAACTTTGAGCCTGATTTAGTCGCCAACCAAAGCATACTGCGTACCGGTGGCTCTTCAACATTTAAATCGGGTCAATTTGAATTGCTGTGGCGAGCCGTGGCAACAAGTGGCGCGCTTTATCGAGGCCAAGTGACTGCGCCACTCGATGTTGAACCATGGCTAGAATGGTATTGGAATTGGAACGATATAACGCCAACGGACTTATCCGACCCCCGTGCAAGTGCATTTTTTGGACGTTACCGTGGGCATGACAGGATCATCTACTGGCGAGAGGTTAATTAATTAGTTTTAGTAATCTATCCAACTAAATTAAGTTGTGACTTTAGTGGTAAATCGTTATGCGATCTATTTTTGAGTCATGGCTTAAGTACCGATGGACTACCCTAAATGCAAAAGTGAAGTTTGGCTTGTGTTGCTAGTTTGTATGGTTTGCCGCTTTTTGCTGTTTAAATTTCAATCGATAAAGCGTGTTTTCCGGCTAAATACCGTTTTTAAGGTGTATATTTGAAAAAAAATCACTCCATTAGCGATTGTTAACCTCAACGGTCTTGTGGAATCAGGGTGGCATTGATAAAGTTAGCTGATTTTTCTTTTCTTCTGACTCCACAGAATACAGGCTAGTTACATGTTCAAGAAGCTGCGTGGCATTTTTTCTAATGATCTATCGATCGATTTGGGTACAGCTAACACATTAATTTATGTTCGTGACGAAGGCATAGTCCTCAATGAGCCTTCTGTTGTTGCTATACGTGGTGAGCGTAACGGCTCTGGTCAGAAATCTGTTGCCGCAGTAGGCACAGAAGCTAAACAAATGTTAGGCCGAACACCTGGCAATATCCAAGCTATCCGTCCAATGAAAGACGGTGTAATTGCTGACTTTTATGTGACTGAAAAAATGCTGCAGCACTTTATCAAACAAGTGCACAACAATAGCTTTTTTCGTCCAAGCCCACGCGTTTTAGTGTGTGTGCCTGTGGGTGCGACTCAGGTTGAACGTCGCGCTATCCGTGAATCGGCAATGGGTGCTGGTGCTCGTGAGGTTTATTTGATTGAAGAGCCTATGGCTGCTGCGATTGGTGCGGGTTTACCTGTATCTGAAGCGACAGGTTCTATGGTGGTGGATATTGGTGGTGGTACTACCGAAGTCGCTATTATTTCATTGAATGGTGTGGTGTATTCATCTTCAGTGCGTATTGGTGGTGATAAGTTTGACGATGCCATTATCAACTATGTGCGCCGTAATTACGGCAGCTTAATTGGTGAAGCCACGGCTGAACGTATTAAGCACACAATCGGTACTGCTTATCCTGGCGATGAAGTGTTAGAGATTGAAGTACGCGGCCGTAACTTAGCCGAAGGCGTGCCTCGTAGCTTTACACTGAACAGCAACGAAATTTTAGAAGCCCTGCAAGAGCCTTTATCAGGCATTGTAAGCGCGGTTATGGTGGCGTTAGAGCAATCTCCACCAGAATTAGCCTCGGATATTTCTGAGCGCGGTATGGTATTAACGGGCGGCGGCGCATTATTGCGTGATTTGGACCGTTTATTAATGCAAGAAACGGGCATACCTGTGATGGTTGCGGACGATCCTCTGACGTGCGTTGCGCGCGGCGGCGGTAAAGCCCTCGAAATGATTGATATGCACGGCGGCGATCTGTTCTCCGAAGAAACCTAATTTAACTTCGGTATGGGGCGGCTAATCACCGCCTTAGCTTTCCTATGAAGCCAATTTTTGTTCGTGGTATTTCTAACCAATTTCGTTTAACACTGGCAATTATTTTGTCGGTGATTTTGCTCGTGGCTAATCATCGCCTTGAACCTGCGCGTCAATCCCTTGCGTCTGCATTAAGTCCTGTTCAATATCTTGCCAGTTTCCCCGGCGCCTTGCTCGATTGGTCATCCGAGAGCTTTGCTACGCGTAATATGCTGGCGCTACAAAATAAAGAACTGTTAAGACAACAATTGTTAATGAGCGAGCGTTTGCAGCGCTTTGAACATTTGCGTCAAGAAAACGAGCGTTTACGCGCCTTGCTTGGTTCGCCTGCCTATCAGGATTCTCGCAAAATGGTTGCAGAAGTGCTCGAGGTCGCCAGCGATCCATCCCACCATTATGTGGTGTTAAACCTCGGAGCCCGCAGTGGTGTGTTTGTGGGACAGCCCGTTGTTGATGCTCAAGGGGTGGTTGGGCAGGTAGTACAAATTAGCGAGATGACCAGTCGAGTACTGCTGCTGTCGGATGTATCCCATGGTTTACCTGTGCGTATCACCCGTAACGATGTGCGCTTAATCGCCAATGGTACCGGTGAAAATGATGAGATTGAACTGCGCCATGTGGCAAAAAGTATCGATATTCGTGTTGGCGATTTGTTGGTGACCTCTGGCCTAGGCAATCGTTTTCCCGAAGGATATCCGGTTGCACGGGTGATGGAAGTGCTCACCGAGGATGGTCAAAGCTATGCCCGCGTTACCGCGCAGCCGTTAGCTGCCCTCGATCGTATTCGTTATTTACTGTTGATTTGGCCATCGCCAGATTCGGGTGTGACGTTACCAAACCAAATACTGGTACCAGCAGCGGATCACTTGCAGGAAGCACCAAAGGGTGAGACACCGGAGCCGGCTGCTGAGCCTGCCAATCCTCCTACTTCAGAGGAAAATCGATGAGTTTACAAGCTGCGAATGGTCGACTCATCGTTTGGTTGACACTGTTTATCGGGCTACTAAGCCAAATTATGCCTTTGCCTGCGGTCGTTGAAGCTTGGCGTCCAGACTGGCTTTTGATGGTTGTTATGTATTGGTCGATTGCGTTGCCGCACAGATACAATATTTTAACCGCTTGGGTATTAGGTTTAGCCCTCGATATTCTGCTGGGAGCAACCTTAGGGGTACGCTCATTAGCGATGTCATTGGTGATCTATATTGCGATTTTACATTGCCAGCGGTTGCGCAATTTCCCTAAATGGCAGCAAACATTGGTGGTGACACTGCTTATTTGTCTTTACCACTTAGTGGTTTACTGGGTGGAATTTGTGATGGATGAGGCTAAGTTCAATACGGATTTGTTTCTACCTGCAATTTCAGGTTTAGTGATTTGGCCTTGGATTTTTTGGATTTTACGTCGTGTTCGACGTCATTATAAGGTTCGCTAACGGTGAATTTAGTTCTCGCTTCTACCTCGCCGCGCCGTAAGGAATTATTGGCGAATATTGGCCTAGGTCGTACTGACTTTAGCTTTACTCAAGTCGCTCCCGATATTGATGAAACCCCTCGTAATGCTGAGACACCAAGGGATTATGTGCAACGCCTCGCTGCTGAAAAAGCGCAAGCAGGGCTTGCATTATGCCTTGATATGTCACAACCTGCTGTATTAGGTTCTGATACTATCGTTGTGCTTGAAAACACGATATTAGGTAAACCGTTAGATGAGAACGATGCAAAGCGTGCACTGCGGGCTTTATCTGGCAAAACACACACAGTAATGACTGCGGTTGCACTAACCTATGGCGAGGTAGCGAACCCTACGACTTTAGTGCGTTTGGTTGAAACCCAAGTGCGTTTTTGTCTGCTTACCGATGCGGATATTGATGCCTATGTTGCCTCAAAGGAACCTATGGATAAAGCAGGTAGTTATGGTATCCAGGGCTTAGGTGGCTGTTTTGTTGAGTCCATTGAAGGCAGTTATTCCTGTGTGGTTGGCTTACCTTTAGTTGAAACTCGCGCGTTATTGATTGAGGTTGGGTTAGGTTAATCTTATCCCTGTTGCGTGGTTTGAAGGATTTAAAACGGAATCTTATCGACGTGGGTTACCTCTTACTATAACGTTGAAGCCCACTATTCTAAGGGCATTGATAGTGGGAGTATCGGTTTTCATGCTGAGAGAAACTCTAACTTCAATTAATTAATCTAATTTCCCGAATGGGGTGAGTCGTGAATACCGGTCGCTTAAATCCGAATAAAATACAGCGCAAGATGGGTTCAGAGTTACTGATCAATGTAACCCCATCCGAGGCTCGCGTGGCTTTGGTTGAACACGGTGTATTGCAAGAAGTGCACATTGAACGCCGTATGAAACGGGGTTTGGTCGGCAATATTTATAAAGGTAAAATCAGCCGTGTGTTACCCGGTATGCAAGCTGCTTTTGTGGATATAGGGCTAGATAAAGCTGCATTCTTACATGCCTCAGATATAGTGCCGCACACCGAGTGTGTCGCCGATGTTGAGAAAGGCCACTTTGTTGTCCGTGATATCGCTGAGTTAGTCCGTCAGGGCCAAGATATTATGGTGCAAGTGGTGAAAGATCCTCTAGGTACTAAGGGCGCGCGCCTTACAACCGATATTACTTTGCCTTCCCGTTATTTAGTTTTTATGCCTGGTTCTAGCCATGTTGGGGTTTCCCAACGTATTGAGCTTGAGGAAGAGCGCAGTCGTCTAAAAAATATTACACTACCCTATGTAGATGAAGATGGCGGATTTATTATTCGCACCGCTGCCGAAGGGGTGGGTGAACATGAGCTTGCCCAAGATGCGGCATTTTTACGTCGAGTTTGGTCTAAGGTCAGTGAGCGCCGTCAGCGTCGCGGTGTGGCACTTTTATATCAAGATTTAGCTTTACCCGTGCGTATCGTGCGTGACTTTGTAGGAACCGAACTGGATCGTATTCAGGTTGATTCGCGCCGCACCTTTGATGAATTACAAAGCTTCGCCCAAGAATTTATGCCTGAAATAGCCGAGAAAATTGAGCACTATTCAGGCCCTGCACCTATTTTTGATCTCTACGATGTCGAGAATGAAATCCAGCGAGCCCTCGGCCGTAAGGTGGAGCTAAAGTCTGGCGGTTATCTGATTATCGATCAGACTGAAGCCATGACGACCGTGGATATTAATACTGGTGCCTTTGTGGGCCATCGTAATCTAGAAGAAACCATCTTTAATACCAATCTTGAAGCAACCCAAGCCATCGCTCGACAGTTACGCCTGCGTAACCTTGGGGGCATCATTATTATCGACTTTATCGATATGCTTAATGATGATCATAAAACCCGTGTACTCAATAGTTTAAATAGTGCCTTAGCCAAGGATCGAGTTAAAACTAATGTCAGTGGTTTCTCCGGTTTAGGGCTAGTCGAGATGACCCGCAAACGAACTCGTGAGAGTCTAGAGCATGTGGTTTGTGGTGAGTGTCCTGCTTGCAACGGTACTGGTAGCATGAAGACGGTTGAAACTGTCTCCTATGACGTTTTCCGTGAAATCATTCGATTAAATCGTGCATACGATGCCGATGAGTTTTTGCTGTATTGCTCTCCGGCTGTATATCAAAGCTTGAGTGGTGAAGATAGTCATCTGGTCGCTGAGCTTGAGGTTTACATCAGTAAACGTATTCGTTTGCAGAATGAGCCTATGTACTCACAGCACAAATACGATGTGGTGATGATGTAGTGGCTACGCTTTTTACCGTTAAAACACTGAGTCGTTTTTGCTGGCAACTTCTGGCAGTGATCTTGGTTTTGTTTGCACTCGCTGTAAGCTTGATCCGTGGATTATTACCTCAGGTTGATGAGGTGCGTCAGCAGCTCGTTGATTACGTAAAAAGTGAATATCATATCGATGTGCAAGTGGGTGAATTATCGGCCCAATGGCAAGCCTTTGGTCCAGCGATCACCATTGAAAATCTGATTATCCCACCCCAAAATAAAGTACCTGTAACTGTGTTGGTTAAGAATGTCCAAATTAAGTTGGATTTTTGGCAATCCTTATTGAAGACCAGTCCGCGTATTGAGGATGTCAATTTTGATGGAGTCAGACTGGCCATCGATATCGATAAACTCATCGAAGACGAGTCGGCTACTACACCAAGTAGTGCCTCACAGATAGATTGGCTTTACAAATTACTCCTAAAACAGCTTGAGCGTTTTTCCCTCACCAATGTTTCGGTGCAGCTGTTAAGTGAACACCATGAATATCGCCCCATTCATATTCGACATTTAAATTGGCGTAATAATGGCGATAGTCACCGCGGTGCGGGTCAGGTTTATCTCGACAATAACGCCTCGAGGCATGAGTCGTTACAATTACAACTCGATATTAAAGGTGACGGTGCAGCCCCCGATAGCCTCACGGGACAAATCTATCTAGCGGCTCAATCGCTGGATTTAGGAGAGTGGGCATCGCGTCAACCTGATCCCTACGATCCTAGCCAAAAGTTACCCTTAGAAGGTGTTATAAATCTTAAAGCTTGGTTCACTTTTGCCAACCGTAGTATTCATTCGGGGATGATCCATTTTGAGCCAAGTTGGCTTGAGTGGGCGATAGGGGACAAACCGCAAAAAATTGAGATCCAGTCGGGCAGTATTGCTTGGTTACCCACGGCCACAGGTTGGGAGGTTAATAGCACGGACCTTGATTTTATTACCAATGGTGAGTCTTGGCCTGAGTTGATACTGGCGGTTAAACAACAGGGAAATGAGCTATTTGGCTATGCGAGTCAATTTGAACTACAGACCTTATTTCCATTATTGCCCTTATTCCCGGGTGTCGATTTAGCGGTATTAAAACAATGGCATCAGTTAGCTCCAGAGGGCGGAATTGGCCCCATTCGTGTGTACCATAAAAAAGGTGAACCTTGGCTCGCAAACGCGGATATCAAACAGTTGCATTGGCAAATGCACGACGGTATTCCTAGTACTAACCCTCTGGATGCTCATCTGCAGTGGCAGGATAAAACCTTAGTATTTTCATTGCCAGAGCAAGTCTATACTTTGGACTTTGGTGATCAATTCTCCGCCCCCTTAGTGCTCAATGGTGCCCCTATAATAGGGCAGTTCGATACCGAATCTTTAACCCTGAGCGTGCCGCAAGTTCAGCTTGAAAATGATGATATAGCCCTCGATGCAGCCGTTAAACTGGATTTGAGTACGGCAGTGTTAATGTCACTGGCCGCGAATGTTGAAGTTAAAAATGCGGCAAATGCCGATAAATACTTCCCCGTAAAAGCCATGGGGGAGTCCTTAGCCAAATACCTCGATGGTGCGATAAAGGCTGGGCATAGCCAAAATGCACAGGTGTTATGGCAGGGGGCGTTGGCGAATTTCCCCTTTGATGACAACAGTGGCGTTTTTCAAGCGGCATTTACCTTGCAGGATGCACAATACCAATTCCAACCTAATTGGCCCGCAATAACCGAGCTTTCCCTCGATGCCCTATTTGAAAATGCTCGTATGGATATTTGGGTTAATCAGGGTAAGTTGATGGATGTTGCAGCTGATGGTGCCCATGTGTTTATTCCTGAATTGGGTGAATATTCATTATTAAGAATTCAAGCCGATCTGGCGACCCAAGGTCGTGCGGCAACTCAGGTTTTACAGGCATCTCCCCTTGCGAACTCCGTCGGTAAAACATTGAACGTTGTGCAAGTTCAGGGCGCAGTGACTGGCAGCTTAGATATCAGTATTCCCTTGTATGAGGGGGAAGATGAAGATATTCGGGGTCAAATTAGTTTTGATAACACGCCTGTGTATATTGCGCAGCCAGGGATTCAGCTTAATGGCGTGACTGGCGCAGTCTACTTTGCGAATCAACTCATCACTGGTAAAGACATCAAAGCGCACTTGTTCGAACAGCCGCTCAGCTTAACTTTCGACACTGAGCCCAAAGGCAAAGATTTTGGCCTTAATCTTCTGCTTAAAAGTCGCTGGGATCTCAGCCGTCTTCCCGATGCATTGCACAATCCTTTGAGTGATTTCTATCAGGGTAAAATCAGTTGGGACGGGGCTATGACCATGCTGTTTACTGAGCAAGGTTATCAGATCCAAGCCAAAGTGACGTCCGATATGCTTGGCACCCAACTGTTATTTCCAGGATATTTTGCTAAGCCAGAAGATGAGCCTCGGGCGTTAGTGGCCGAGTTTGTAGGCGATCAAAATGATGCGACATTAGATGTAAAGCTTGCCAGCCATGCGGAGTTTGTCGGTGGCTTTGAAACCGATAAAGGGGGGAGCTTTAGTTACTTTGATCTGTTACTGGGGCGTTTATTCGGTGAGGATGAGGCTCGAAATACAGAGCAAGGTCATATCCAAGTCGATCTCGGTAAGGCTAAGTTAGCCGACTGGTTACCTGTGATTAATGCCTTTGTTGGGCAAGAAGAATTGCCGAAGACAGGGATTTTAATCGACGAGATTTCCCCTAAAAGCTTATTCCCTGCGGTAGCGAGTATCGATTCCCATATCGGTCGCCTCGATCTGTTCGGGCAACAACTGACCCAACTTAGGCTAAATGCTAAACCCAACGAAACGGGGTGGCGTTTTAATGCCAGCGCTAACGAGTTTGAAGGCTGGATAGATTTCTATCCAAACTGGACGACACAAGGGCTTAAAGTCGCGGCGAGTAAGTTCTATTTCGCTCCCGAGGTAAGAAATGACGTTGAGGCGGATTTTGGTGCGGAACAAGTGCTCACTCACCTGCCACCCGTTGCGGTGAATGTGGAAGATTTCCGTGTTTTCGATAAGCCCTTTGGCAAATTAGTACTGCAGGCCAGCCCGCAAAAGTCGGGATATCAGATCCAAACCCTTTCTTTAGATACGCCTAACGTAACCCTACAAGGTAGTGGGATTTGGCAACAGCAGGATGGACAGAATAAAACTGAACTGAGCATGATGTTAAATGCAACCCAGTTTAATCATCTGACCGAGCAATTGGGGATTGATCCAGGCGTTAATGAGGCGCCACTCAAGGTTAATGCCGACTTATCGTGGCAGGGTGCACCCTATGCATTTTCCCTCGAAACCTTAAATGGCAAAGTAAATTTTGCCTTGGGTAAAGGTCATTTATCCCAAGTGAGTGATAAGGGCGCACGAATATTCTCACTTTTCAGCTTAGATTCCCTAGTACGTAAATTATCTTTAGATTTTAGCGATGTCTTTGGGCAAGGCATGTACTTCAATTCCTTTACCGGAAATCTGCAAATTGATAATGGTGTAGTGAAAACCACAGATACCGAAATGGATGCCATCGCAGGTAATATGAAGGTTCGTGGTTATACGGATCTCACCACTGAGAGCTTGAATTACGATATTCGATTTGTGCCGCAATTGGCCTCGAGTGTGCCGACTGTGGTATTGCTCAGTACCAGTGCTTGGACATTGGGACTGGGGGCGTTTGCGCTAACCAAAGTGCTTGAGCCAGTGATTGAAGTCATTTCAGAAATTCGTTTTAGGGTGACTGGGACTATGGCCGAACCGGTTGTAGAGGAGCTTGAACGTAAGAGTAAAGAAATTGAAATTCCAGAGTCTATTTTGCCCATCATTGGTGCGGGCGGTAAAGCCATACCGACCGAGGGTAACAATGAGCAAAATACACAGGAGCGAGAACCTAAGGTCTCTGAGGAGGATGCTACACTTCAAGCGCCTAAGCCTCAAGAGCCTCAGCCTGAAGCTATTCAACCAGAACCATCAATCAAACCCATAGAACCTATCAATAGCCAAGACGTTGAACCGATTAAGCAAATTCAGGGAGATAACAATGCACATCAGCCTGTTGCAATGTCAGAGCAGTCGCGACGTCAACGCCAATCTGCTGTTTATCGAATCGCAGCTTAAGGCACTCAAGCGGGATCTTGGTGCACCGCATTTAGTGGTATTGCCCGAATGCAGTCTGCTGTTTGGTGGTCACGAGAGTCAGCAACTCGCCTATGCGGGTGATGCCAATCAGAGTCCGCTCAAATCGGCGTTAAGTGCATTGGCCGCCAAGTATCGGGTATTTATGGTGGCGGGCACTATCCCTGCTTTGGCTGGGGATGGTCGTGTCTATAGCCGCAGTTATCTGTTTGATGATAAAGGTGATACTTTAGGGCATTACGATAAACTGCACCTTTTTGATGTCGATGTTGCCGATGGCACAAAGCAATACCGCGAGAGCGAAACCTTCTACCCCGGTGATCACATTAGCGTTATCGATACACCTTTTGGCAAAATTGGCCTAGCCATCTGTTATGATTTGCGTTTTCCCGACTTGTTTAGGGCTATGCGCCTCGCGGGGGCTGAGATTATCACAGTGCCCTCGGCTTTTACTAAAGTGACGGGCGAGGCCCATTGGCAGGTACTATTACAGGCAAGAGCCATTGAAACGCAGTGCGTTATTCTTGCCGCGGCACAGTGGGGAGCCCATAACGAAGGCAGTCGAGAAACGTGGGGACAGAGTATGATAGTTGGCCCTTGGGGTAATATTTTGGCTGAGCGTAAAACAGGCATCGGTTGGATACATGCCGAGGTGGATTTAGCCGAATTGCACAGCATTCGCAGTAAAATGCCGATTATGCAGCATAATCGTTTCCTTGAGCCAAGTTTGAAGAAAATCGCAAAATAGCCTGTATAAACAAACGGTAATGCTGAATTAGATATTGAGTTTATACACAGAATTAGCACCTAGAATTAGTACATTAAATTTACATACAGAATATAAAGATCCTTTCGGATCAAAGAGAGCATCGATGCCATTTTTAGCACAAGTAGAGCAAAGTTTATTGAAGGGTGGGTTAGCATTAGATGACCTACAAACTTATCTAAATACCATACATCAGCACAAAATCGATTATTCCGATCTCTACTTCCAAGGGAGTCGTCACGAGTCTTGGGTGCTGGAAGACGGCATCATCAAAGACGGTAGTTTCCATATTGAACGCGGTGTAGGGGTGCGTGCCATCAGTGGCGAAAAAACCGGTTTTGCCTATGCCGACGATATCACCCCTGCGGCCTTAAGTGCCGCGGCACAGGCCGCTCGCGGTATTGCCAGTGCGGGTGAACAAACTCAGGTTTGCGCTTTTAAACGTCAAAAAGCATTAGCGCTATACGACAGCTTAGATCCGATAGCGGCGATGGAAGAAGTCAAAAAAATCAATCTGCTGAAAGAAGCCGACGCCTATATCCGCAGTTTAGATAGCCGCATTATCCAAGTGGTGATCAGTCTTGCCGGTGTGCACGAAGAAATTCTTATCGCCGCAAGCGACGGTACGCTGGCCGCCGATATTCGCCCCTTAGTGCGTTTTAACTGCAGCGTGATTTTAGAAGAAAATGGTAAGCGTGAACGCGGTGGGGCTGGTGGTGGTGGTCGCCATGATTATGGCGTGTTGATGGCAAACGATGACACGGGTTTGCCTATTTGCTTCGCCTTTGCCCGTGAAGCCGTGCGCCAAGCGCAGGTCAACCTCAATGCTATCGATGCGCCAGCGGGTGAAATGCCTGTGGTGCTGGGTAATGGCTGGCCGGGTGTATTGCTTCACGAAGCCGTAGGACATGGTTTAGAAGGTGATTTTAACCGTAAGGGTAGCAGTGCCTTCAGTGGCAAAGTCGGTCAGCAAGTTGCCTCAACATTAGTGACTGTGGTCGATGACGGTACCTTGCCAAATCGTCGTGGTTCGCTCAGCATCGACGATGAAGGTGTACCCACCCAAAGAACGGTATTAATTGAAGACGGTATTTTAAAGGGTTATATCCAAGACAAGCTCAATGCGCGCTTGATGGGTGTGTCACCAACAGGTAATGGTCGCCGTGAATCCTACGCTCACTTACCTATGCCGCGTATGACCAACACTTATATGACGGCGGGTGCGTCAGATCCAAGCGAGATTATTAAGTCGGTCAAAAAGGGGATTTACGCGCCTAATTTTGGTGGTGGCCAAGTGGATATCACCTCGGGTAAGTTTGTGTTCTCAGCGTCTGAAGCCTATTTAATTGAAAATGGTGAAGTGACCCAAGCGATTAAAGGTGCCACTTTAATTGGTAACGGACCAGAAGCCATGAGCCAGATTTCTATGGTGGGTAACGATATGGCGTTGGATCGAGGTGTTGGCGTTTGTGGCAAAGATGGTCAAAGTGTGCCTGTGGGAGTAGGTCAACCGACCTTGAAGCTCGACAAGCTCACAGTGGGTGGAACGGCGTAAGAATCTAGCACCGAGATCTAGGTGCTACCCAGCAGTTACTGAGGCGAGTTCTGGCCGCTGCCCGCTATGGATGTTATCATTCGCAAAGGAAATTAGAGTAACTACTCTAGAGGTGTTAATGAAACTATCACGAGCGGCTTGGCGGTGTTTACTGTCACTGCCTTTTTTATTGCCATCGGTTTTGCATGCAGAGCCGACAAGCTTCAGTGATGCTTGGCAACAAGTGCTGGAAGTGAGTGATAAGTTACAGGCTCAGTCGCAGGAAGTTAACCGTGCTAAAGGTGAGCAGCATGCTGGGGAGAGTTTAAATTTACCCTCCTTAGACATTCGCGGAAACTATATTCATCTGGATAAACCGATAGAGTTTGATTTGAAAGAATTAAATTCAGTCGTATCTATCCCGCCAGCACTTGGCAGCATCATTGCGGGTATTCCTCCGTTGCCCTTAAGCGAGCAAGATATTTTTAGTGCCAGCTTACAGGCTATGTGGCCGATTTATACGGGTGGGCAGATCACCGCAGCTCAAGGTATACACGCCGCTATGGTGGCTGAAAAGCAACAAGAGTTACAACTGGCAACCCGCGATTTATTTACTCAACTGGTGGATAGATACTACGCCGTCGATGTGACTCTGGCATTAGTGCATACCCAAACAGACCTTGTTAGCTCCTTAGCAGAACATGTTGAACATGCGCTTGCACTGGAGCGCGAAGGCCAAATTGCTAAGGTTGAACGCCTCAATGCCCAAGTTGCCTTAGACAATGCCAAAGTCAATTTAGGGAGCGCTCGTCGTCAACACGAAATGGCGGTTATCGCCCTGTCGCGCATGCTACATCAAAGTCAGGTGACGACAAATTCTCCCTTATTTGTACTGCCACAGGCACCCTCATTAGGTCAACTCAGCCAAATTACCCTGAGTCAACACCCAGCACTTAAACTGCTCGAAGCGAAAGAGGCTCAAGCGAACGGCTTAGTGTCATTGGAAAAAGGCAAGTACCATCCGACAGTATACCTCTTTGGTAACTACACCTTGTATGAAGAAGACACACTCTTGTCGGGCATTACACCCGACTGGCTGGTAGGTGTTGGGGTCAATGTGCCGTTGATCAGCCGTGATGGCCGCAGTGGTAAAGTCGAAGCGGCCAAAAGTGCCCTGTTGCAAGCCCGCTACACCAAGGCACAAACCAAACAAGACTTGAGCTTGCTGGTGGATCAAAGCTATCGACAGTTATTACAGGCCGAAGAGGAAGTTAAGGCGTTAGACACTTCACTCGAATTGGCGGCCGAAAACCTACGCCTTAGGGAAATCGCCTTCAATCAAGGGCTTTCCACTTCTATCGACCGAGTCGATGCCGAGCTAAAACTGAGCGCAGTGAAAACCCAGCAATTGGCTGCTCGTTATCGTTATGTGCAAGCCTATGCCAGATTGATGGCAATCAGTGGTCAATTAGATGAATTTATTGGTCGCACCGTCGATCGTAACCCAGTGCAGGAGACAAATAATGCGCGCTAATCGAATGCTGGCCCTTGTGGCGTTGGTCGCATTAGGCCTCATCTTAGCCTATGGTCTTAAGCTGGCTTATAGCCCGCAGCCGAGCCTATTGCAGGGGCAGATTGAAGCCCGAGAATACAATGTGTCATCTAAGGTGCCCGGCCGTGTCGAGCAAGTGTTAGTGCGCCGTGGCGATAGCGTGGCGCAAGGGGATTTGTTATTTGCGATCCACAGCCCTGAGCTGGATGCAAAGTTGATGCAGGCCGAAGGTGGCCGTGATGCCGCTAAGGCTAAGCAGTTAGAAGCTAATAATGGTGCTCGTAGCCAAGAAGTGATGGCGGCTAGGGAGCAATGGCTCAAGGCACAGGCGGCGGCAACACTCGCTAAAACCACTTATATCCGCGTCGAAAACCTGTTTAATGAAGGTGTGGCAGCAAGACAAAAACGCGATGAAGCCTTTACCCAATGGCAAGCGGCAAAATACACAGAGCAAGCGGCCTTAGCCATGTATCAAATGGCCGAGGAAGGCGCGCGAGTTGAGACCAAAGCGGCGGCGGCAGGCAATGCTCGCATGGCCGAAGGTGCGGTAAAAGAAGTTAGCGCAGTGATGGAAGATAGCCAAATGCGTGCGCCTAAGTCGGGTGAGATCAGCGACGTGTTATTACAGGCGGGTGAACTGGCGCCGAGGGGTTTTCCGATAGTCAGCCTTATCGATATGCAGGATGCTTGGGCAGTGTTCCAAGTACGTGAAGATCAGCTTAAACGCTTCAAAAAAGGCGATAAAATTCAACTGAATATTCCGGCGCTCGATCAGGATGTGGTGTTCACTGTGTCCCATATCAGTGTGATGGGTGACTTTGCGACTTGGCGTTCGACCGAAAGTGGCCATGATTTTGATATGCGTACCTTCGAGGTGGAATTGCGCCCCAGTGAGCCGATTGCTAACCTGCGTGTTGGCATGTCAGTGCTGTTACGCGGAGAGTAAAGGCCGTGACTGAGCACACGACTGACGCCCAAACGGTAGACACGCTCAGCGAGCCACGTGCAATAGACGTGAGCTTTATGGCGTTGATCGTAGCGTTAGTTCGCCGTGAGCTGCGCGCCCTATGGCATGACCCTTGGCAGTTGGCGCTGATAAGCTATATTCCGCTGCTGGGAATGTTATGCCTTTGGTGGCTGTTCAGTGCAGGTTTACCAAGGCAACTGCCTGTGGCCATTGTCGATCAAGATCATAGCCAATTGAGCCGTATGCTGACCCGTCAGCTTAAGGCCAATTCTGTCACAGCTCCCCAAAGTTTTACCGACTTATCCTCGGCTGTTAGCGCGATGCAGCAGGCGAAAGTCTATGCCATTGTAGTTTTTCCCTATGATATGAAAAAGGATTTACTCACAGGCCATAAGCCTACTATTGATGTGCGCTACAACAGCCAGTTTTTGTTGGTGGGTAAGTTACTCTCAAGCCAAATTCAGTTGAGTTTAGGTGAGGGATTACAGCAAGTTGCGAGTTTAAAGCAACTGGCAACGGGGACACCTAAGTCTCAGGTAGCGGTAGATTTAAACCCAGTTAAAAGCCAAACCACGGCGCTGTTTAACCGTAATAACAATTATATAGGCTTCTTAGTGCCGCCAGTGCTGGTTGCCCTATGGCAGTTATTATCTATGTTGGCTATGGCAAATAGCCTAAATCGTGAGTTGCATTTAGCGCCTGTTATGCAAGCCGATGGAATATCGGATCGATTAACCACGCATTTCTGGCCTAAGGTATTGGCGAAAATGACACTGTTTACACCGATATTATTACTGCAGGGCGGTTTTATTATTGCAGGCTTGTATTTGTATCTTGCACTGCCGATGGCGGGCAGTTTAGTGGTGTTACTCTTTGCACAATTGGCAATGTTGTTGGCAATATGGATCTTAGTATTATTAATATTTGTGCTGATGCGTGACAGTGCGCGGGTGATCAGTTTTTGCACCGCGCTGTTTGCTCCCGCCTTTGCTTTTATGGGCATTACCTTCCCGACCCATGAAATGCCGCAGCTAGCCCAGTGGTGGCGGCTTATTATGCCGTCGAGCCATTATATTGAGTCCCATGTCAGCGTGGTGAGTTACGGCGCCAGTTGGCCTTATGTCGCCAGCCAGATGAGCAGTTATTGGGGGTTTATCTGCCTGTTTCCTGTGATTTATTTATTGGCGCGTAAATTACTCCCTATGACTGTTAATTTGAATGCTGTGAGTATTGATGCTGCTATGCCTGCGAAGGGGCAATAGGATGAATTTGTCCAATGGCGAACACTCAAATATGCAACTTCAGATCAGTTTATGGCGCCTGATTATCACTGAGCTTAAGGCCATTATTAGCGATAAAGCGATCGCAGTGACCTTGTTCGGCGGTGTGCTGTTTTATTCGGTTTTGTATCCTTTGCCTTATTTGAACCAAGTGCCGACTGAACAACAACTGATCGTGGTGGATTTAGATCATTCTTCCCTAAGTCGTCAGTTGATCCGTAATGCCGATGCTAGCGCGAAAATCCAAGTGATAGGCCAAGTCGGCTCGATAACCGAGGCAAAGCGTTTTATCGAGATAGGTAAAGCCCATGGTTTACTCGTGATCCCCGAAGGATTCCGCCGCGACTTGTTGCTCGGTAAAGGGGTGACCCTAAGTTATGGCGGCGATGCCAGTTACTTTTTGATTTATTCCGCTATCGCCGAAGGCTTAGTGAGCGCCGGAATGGATGCGGGTAAACAAGTGCAATTGATTGGCATGCTCGCCCAAGGGGAAAATCCTAAGCAGGCCCAAGAAAGTTTAAACTCGCTCCACCTTAATAGTGTCCCCGCTTTTAACCCAAGCTTAGGTTATACACCCTATGTAGTGCCCGGATTGTTTTTGCTGATCCTGCATCAAACGTTGCTAATTGGTACGGGTATTTTAGGGGCAGGGCAATGGCGCCATAAAGGCTATTGGCAGCAGGTATCGCCAGTGCAATTAGTCTGCGGTCGTACTCTTGCCTTCATGTTGATTTATATCTTCTTTACCAGCTTTTATGTCGGTTATTGTTATCACTGGTATAACGTGAGTATTCAAGCGAGCCTTGGCTTAGTTGCGCTGTGGTTATTGCCGTTTTTACTTGCCACCGCCGCCGCAGGTGTCGCTATGAGCACCTTGTTTACCCGCCGCGATTTACCGACGCAAGTGTTGCTACTGATCTCAATGCCTATCCTATTCGTTTCCGGCTTTGTCTGGCCGATTGCCCTCATTCCCGCGCCTTTAGTGTTAGGTTCGCAGTTTATCCCCGCCGTGCCCGCGATTATGGGTATGCTAGAACTCAATCAAATGGGCGCAAGCTGGGCGAGTGTGATGCCTAAATGGCTACAACTATGGGGCCTATTTGCAGTCTTTTTTGGACTCTCAATATTAGGGATTAAGCGTCGCGCTAAGATATTGTTGGCTGAAGCTAATGATAAACGCAGGGTTTAATATTTTATTGGTGAGTGTGAATGGTTTGCGGCCTTAATCGTGGGTTGTAACCCATACTGTTACGTCATGTCATCTCTGAGTGTTTATGTAATTAATGACAGCTACAACCAGCCTATCAGTTGTTGATCAAGTACCTCAATATAGAATAGATCATGATCAGTACCAGCAGAGTGCCTACGGTTGCTGGTACTGAACAATTTTTAAGAGCCTTTCTCTGCAGCAGCGAGGATATCTATCTGACTGACAACTTTTTCGGCGGCTTTTTTGCCGGCAAGAAAGGCATGGTCAGAATTGTAGTATTCCCACTCGCTGTAACGACCCGCCAGAGTGATATCTTGCTGTTCCATCCATGCTTTAATCACAGCGATATTTTTAGCGCGTGAGTGGTCATAAATCACATAGGCGTAAGGCATATCCACCAGATTCGCGGTAATCACTTTATCTTCAGCAGTCATCAGTCCCACTTTGATGCAGTCTTCGATACAGCGAGCTATGAGTTCGTCACCATCTACGGGTAATGGTTTCCACGGCGAGTAAGATATTTCACAGGTAAAGCCAAAACCACCGGGAGCATTACATTCAGGACTGGCATTTCCCTGCAAGAAGATGCGATGGAAAATAGTGTCTTCCGGGTAATAGATCCAGTGTTTATCCGTCACCTTTTCACGATTAATACCTATGTTGACGCAGCGGACAGAAATATGACGTAATCCATGTGCGGCATCCTGAATTTCCTTTGGAGCTTCACGGCCCATCAGGCGAACTAATTCAGGCAGTGGCATGGTGCTGATTAAATTGTCATAGTGGAATCGACGACCGTCAGCAAGCACTGCTAGGTGTTTACTTGGCAATAACTGAATAACGTCAGCATTGAGTTCGATTTTACCTTTGATGTGCGGAAGGAAGCCAGAAACCAGCGCCTGAAATCCGCCGTTGATCGGATAGCCAAAGCGTGCATTAGGGCCCATTGATTTAGCCACAGGTTGCAGAGCACCATCGATGATCTCTCCCAGATCAGGTAAAGGTACACGGCCACCCAGCCAAGAGGTTTCCATCTCAGTTAAAGGAATGGTCCATAATTTCTTGTTGTAGGGTATCGCAAAATGTTTGGCGATCCCTGCGCCCCAGACTCCGTAAATAAACTCTTCAAAATTTGGTTCGGCGCATTTAGTCGATATGGTGCTGGCATTTGCACTGACGCTAGTGCCATCCGCACAACAATCTTCCACCTTGGAGGTTGTTGCTGAAGCTGAGATGATATCTTGGCTAGCAGCAGACTCGTTGCGGGGTGCAGGCTTGTAGCGCGCATCAACGGCGCCAACAATACATTCCTTAATTATCTCTGGTGGTAAACCAAATAACGCGCCCTGAAACGGATAGCGCGTATGAATATTTTTGCTGAAAACCCAGGCTTCCCGATTTTGCCAGTGTTGGTTATCGCCTAATAAAATATCGTAAAGTTTTAATACATAGGGGTCATTCGAAAACATAATATGGCCAGCATAATCAAAGGTGAACCCATGGTCTTTGATTGATCTGCACCATCCACCCACTGTCGAATTGCGTTCCAGTAGCAGAGTATCTGCACCTAAATGGTAGGCCGCACTTAAGCCTGTCGGCCCTGCACCAAGAATGGCACAGCTCACCGACTGCATGGCGACTTGAGGACGAAGTGGGTTGATATTCAGAGGTATCTGGGTGCGGGCAAAGTCGTTTTCGTGTATCGGCTCTGGTGATGGTGAGCGGCTTGTTTTGTCCGTCTTTGCTAATGAATCAATTAATTGAAACATAGCATCGGCCGTATGTTCCCACGAGGTGGTTGCGACTATGGCGCGCATTTTCTCTGCCATTAATTTTTTCTGTGATTCAGATGCGGATAATGCGGCTTCACATGCGGCGATAAACTGTGGAATGTCATAGCCTATCGCAACAATTTCACCATAGGGCGTGACCACATCGTTGATGGCGGTACTGACAATAGGCAATTGGGCAGCCATGTATTCCAAGACTTTTGTTGGGCTAATAAAGCGCGTTGATTCGTTGAGCGCGAATGGAAGTAAGCATACATCCCATTGTGCAAGAAACTGGGGTAATGCCTGATAAGGTTGTTGCCCCAAATAGTGGATATTCGAACGTCTTGGCAAGGTATCCGGATTAATTTTAACCACAGGGCCTACCACTATAATTTGCCACTCCGAGTGTGTGTCTGCGAGTGCTGCAAGTAAATTCAGGTCTAGGCGCTCATCGATCACACCATAAAATCCCAGCCGTGGACCATTTATAGTCGCCTGCAGTGGGTGGTTGTTATTGCGATCCAGAGCCTGCTCAAAATGAACTGCATCTACGCTGCTTGGGAAGCAATGTACATTTGGATGTAAATTGCGTTTTGCCTGATACAAACTGGGGCCGCCGGTAAATACAATATCTGCAATATTCAACAAGGCTTTCTCACGTTGTAACAGTTGTTTTGGTGCATTTTGAAATGCCGACAATTCGTCCATGCAATCATAAACAATCATCTGTGCATGTAACTGCTTCAGCAAAGGCAATGCCATAGGCGTGTAAAACCAGACGATAGGATTGTCACCGTCGCGGACCAATGCTGCTATCAATGGTTCAAGTTCAGCCAACTGGTCATCGTGGAACCCCGTCGCATGAATAGGCGTATGGGGTTGGTACACTGTGATATTAGGCGCTGGTGTATAGGTTTTAAGGAAACTTTTTCCTTCGTGATAAAAGGGTTCTTCCACCACAATAATTTCAAAATGTTGTGCCAGTTGACACAATAGCTGCTGGGGTCTTTGATAGACGAAATCCCAGCGCAGATGACAAAATACAATAATGGTTGGCATATAGACTCCTGATGCGATTTGGGCTGAGGTATTTATTTGAAAGTTTTCAATGGATCGTTGTGCTTGCCTAAGGCCTTCGGCATATGAGGCTGGCAAAATTCGCTGCATGTTTTGTGAGGCATCTTCGATATCCCATAGCCCGCTCTGGTGCCAATGGTTCTCGTTCTCCCAATCGTGTCTGGTAATGACCGGGTATAGACAAACCCCGACACATTTCACGCCTTGTTCTAATGCAAGTAGTATTTCTGTCGCGACTTGTTTGATCCAGATCCCGCGACCACTGCCGACATGGCTGGTTTCTGCCAGCAATATGGGGCGTTGATAGCGAAGGTGTAATTCCGCTAACATTTCGTGAAGTGGCCGGCGGCGTGGATTTCCTAAATGCCACGACAATGGGTTATAGGTACCGCATTCCCATTGATTATCGTGATAATAATTGGCGCCGATGATATCGAGATAACGTGGATGCCCACCTAACTCCGGCTCACGTCGTCCGCATAACATGTCCCAGGAATCGTATTGAGCTGAGTTCCAATCGGTTGCCAATTGCCCCCACTCAGGGCGGTCCTGCTGTGGCACGACATGAATGATTGGATCACAGTGCATAAAGCGCGCATTCGGACTGACTTCCAAAATTGCATTACACCCCGCGATGGTGGCTCGCACCAACTGGCGTTTTGCTTCGGTATGTGCGCGCTCATCAAACATGTTTTTGCAGTGGAACAAGTGAACCGATAGCCCCCAACTGGTAAACGAAATTTCATTAAGCGGAGAATAAATGGGCGCAGTATCTGAAAAAGGCGCTAAAAATTCGGCTGCTGCTCTGCAAAAACGTGCGAAACGTGTAATGAATTCGGCTGAATAAATATCGATATCTTCTGGCCAGCCGTAATGACAAAAAGTCCAACAAATTTGTATTCCCAGCTGCTGAGCTGCACGCGCCCGCGGTTCAATTGAAGAGAAGTCGAATTCATTGTTTATTTCGGTGAGGCGCCAGCCAATAGATTCTCTGACTGTGCGGATACCGAACTGTTGTAACAGCAAATAATCGTCAAAGACTTGAGTTAAATGCCCTGTAGACTGATTCATGGATAACGGTTTTTGCGCACGATTTATGTGGTCAGCCCCTTCATATCCTGCCTGCCAAAATGTGGCGAATGGTTCATCGGGAGAGTTGTTCATCGAACCAGGGCTGACAGGATAGTTTTATTGCCAGAGAACATCAGTATCTGTGTTGGCGTCCTGCTCATAAAAAATCCCTCTTTAGTTCACTCTGAGACTTTGCATCGTTCCTGAATTGATGCTGTGGTCGCGCCTGTCATGAATTCCGAACGCTTTAATAAATTCCGATGACAAGAGTCACAATAGAGAGAACTGCAGATCAACTCTGTACGTTATCGAACCCTAGATTATTAATTCAGTGGTTATGATCCGGATGATTTTTCTAGAGAGCGATGAAACACACATATATTCTGCGTTATGAGAAATTGCTAACCATTTGTAATATTGAGAATTTATTGCGGTGTTCAGGAAGTTAACGGGTGATTACTGCGGATAGGTGAACAAGATTGAGAAGCCTTGGCATGTCTTACATTAAGCGATGATCCGTGATCATCAATGCCTAAGCTGGTGTGTAAACTGTTGCAGTGGGTGAAGTATTTCATGAACAACGCCTCACCATTTGCAGATGGCCATGGATTGAGGAGAGTGGGGCACAATTAGGAATCGTTATTTAGGGCGCGTTGACGTTTCGAGATTAAATTTTGTTCGCTCTGGCAAGCTCGTGATCGCGAAACGAGGAGTGAAGTGGTGTTATTCAATTCAAATGACGAGCGGCTCGTATGAAAGAAAGTAAGAGCAAGAGCTTGCCAGACGAACCCTTTGGGCAGCGTTTGGCTGGCGTTTCTGCTGCGTTAGCGTCCATTTATGTAGAATAACTACACGGCACGGACTTTGCCTTGCATAAAAGCCAGCCAAATCGCTGCAAAAATAACCCTGAAAGTCAACACGCTCTAGTCATTTTGAGGCTTGTGAAGCACACTACAGTTGCGACCTTTTTGCTTTGCTTCGTATAAGGCCTTGTCGGAACAGGAAATCCAACCTGAGCTACTACTGATATGCCTACCTATTTCGCACACACCTAAACTCACTGTTACTTTGATTTTCAGGCTTTCATACACTATGGTCGACTCAGCGATTTTTTCCCGTAGACGTTCCGTAAAATGTATGGCATCTACACCGCTCGTTTTGGGCATGACGACAGCAAACTCTTCCCCCCCATAACGCCCTGCACAATCCGTTTCCCGCAAAGATTGGCTGAGAATGTGGGCTATATGCTGGATCACTTTATCCCCAGCGACATGGCCATAGTTATCGTTAATTTTTTTAAAGTTATCAATATCTATCATCACTAGGCTGGCGATATCTGCATAGCGGGCATATAAGTCGAATTCATGCTCTAGGCATTGTTGCCAATGACGGCGATTGTGTAGCTGGGTTAGGCCATCGGTTTGGCTTAGGCGTTCGAGTTGTTCGTTAGCGGCCTTGAGCTGTAGCTTGTTGACGGCAATATCAGTGACATCATACACAATCACGCTGATATGGGTGATTTTGCCTGTTAAGGAGGACAGAGGTAGCAGTGTCACGTTTTGGAACATAAAGTCAGCACGGCCAGTGATTGGGCGATAGTTTTTAAATTGGAACACGTAGGGGCGCTGTTCCCAACTGATAAATGCTCGGTTTTTGAGCATAAAAACCGATTCCATTTTTTGCTTTAACCAAGTCGCGGGCAGATCAGGGAAACGGGTAAATAAGTTTTGGCCTTTGATCGAATTTGGGGAAACACCACTGTGATTCTCCATAAAACCATTCCAAAGTTGGATATTGTAATCGCGATCTAACACCACCAAGCCCACCTCAATGGTCTGCACCATATCAATGAGCCAGTGTAGTTCGTTCATTTCACTTTGGTCGTTTGACATAAGGTTAAATCCAACTGGTTAATCGAGTAAATAGCCAAGTTTATAGCTGAGTGTGGGGATCGAGTCTTCAGTGAATAGCAATAGCAAATCGCATTGAATATCATGATTTTCAATACGATAGTTTATTTCCATCGCTAAAGTTCGGTGCCATTTTTCCGAGTTATCATGGATAAGATCATTGACTGTGCAGTGGCGTCCAAGCACAACTGGATGCGCTTGGCTGAATTTCATATCAAGTTGTTCAGAAATCCCATTAAGAAAGGCACCAATCAAGACGTTACCCGTATCGATAAGTACCTCAATTTCTGTGTTTTTATCTTCAGGATCCGCTAATCCCATCAGTTTTGCCATGTCGTGGAAACTGGAGTCATGGAATAGCAGTAGGGCTTCACCGGCAATGCCCGCACCGATAAATCCTTGGCAGAGAGCCGAAACCGTTGAACTTTCCTCTGTCGCTTTGAGTGCCATAGTGAGTTCACTCACCTCAAGCACGTTCACATTTGGGATTGGCAGTAACACAAATACATCGAGTAACTGGGCAAGTAGATCGGCCGCACGACCCATGGCAACGTTGGCTATTTCTTGGCAAGCGTCGCGCATATCCACCTTGATCATGGGGGTCTCATCGGCGAGATCTTTCTGTGTCAGTGTAAGAATGCCGTATTCCTGCAAGATATTGCTAATAGCATCGGCGCTAACTGGTTTTTGGATAAAATCTAATGCACCTAAAGCTTTTACGCGTTCATGCGCTTTGATTTGAATATCGCCAGAAACCACAATAATGAGCGCTGGTAGATCGTTTTGTTGCACCGTTTGCAGTACTTCATAGCCATCCATGACGGGCATATTGAGGTCGAGAAATACCACTTCCCCTTTACCAGCGCGAATGGCGTCTAATCCTTCGGCCCCGTTGGTGGCGTAAGTAATCTCCACATCCCACTCTTTTGGTAGGGTGCGAGCCATTTGTTTGCGCGCCATAGCGGAGTCGTCACAGATGAGTACAGATATTGTCATGCTGACTGGTGATCCTTATTTGCCCATTTATTGAAGATAACACTTATTTTTCAGGTTCGACTTATGAATTGCGATCTTCGGGCAAATCTGATTTATATTTTTTATTTGTAACCTACAGATTTCATTGATTAATATCATTGATAGCCAGTTGTGGAACCCTTGACTAAAATTTTATGTATTACTGAATAAAATCTTGTTTATCAGCGGCAAAACCTTTAGTTCACACTGTCGATACTAGTGTATTTATTGGCTATAAGGTGTTGGATTGTTGCCCTATTAGCGTTTTATAACAGTGGGCAGCATTCATATCATTTGGACCGCTGATACCTTGTATGCAGGGATTCCTTACCCTACTCTTGCTGAGTGTCAGTACAGTCCACCCTAGGCACTGATTTTTAGTGCAAATAGCATAGGTTGCTGAAAGATATAGTAGGTTGCCATTGAGTTTAATCGCCACAGCCTAACATAAACTTCCACCAAAACTTAATAAGCCTGACAATATTTTGACTAAGGTCAAAATCAAGGCTTATGTTATATCTTTTAGCGGATTAAACCAAATGTGTTAACATTTATTCTGGACTGACCAGTAACGGAATATTTCATGAGTACCCAGTGTGTGAAAGTCACTATCGACGATGGTATCGCTTATGTGCAGCTTAATCGTCCTGAAAAAATGAATGCGATTAACTATTTAATGTTTAGCGAATTAGATAGAACAATTAAAAAAATTCAGAAAAATCGAGCCGTTCGAGTGGTTATTCTTTCGGGGGCGGGGGGACATTTTAGTTCTGGGCTCGATGTTAAAAGTGTTATGTCCGCACCTATGCAAGCGGTGAAATTGCTCTTTAAATGGTTACCCGGAAATGCCAATCTCGCCCAACGCGTTTCCCTTGGCTGGCAGCGATTACCTGTCCCTGTTATTGCCGTGCTTGATGGATGTTGCTTTGGTGGCGGTATGCAGATTGCGCTCGGCGCAGATTTCCGCATCGCTAGCCATGACAGCCAGTTATCGGTTATGGAAGCTAAGTGGGGGCTAGTACCCGATATGGCGGGATTAGTCTCACTTAGGCAAATTATGCCTAAAGATCAAGCCATGCTATTGAGTTTGACGGCTAAAGTTCTTTCGGGAGAAGAGGCACTTGCTCTTGGATTAGTCACTCAGTTAACCGAGCAGCCAATGGTTACGGCCGAACAATTAGCGAGGGAGTTAATGAAAACATCACCCGATGCGACTGCGGCGATTAAGCTCAGTATCAACGCGAGTTGGACTGCCTCAGTACGAAACCTATTAAGCCGTGAGTCATTGAGCCAAATTCGGCTCTTGTTAGGCAAAAATCGTACTATTGCAGCGGTACGGCAGCTTAAAGATCCTGAAAAACCTTATCGTGATAGACAATCGGGTTGGTAATGCTGGCTGATGTTGAGTGCACTCGTGGGGAGGATTGAATGCGTAGTGTTTATAATTTGCTTTAAACCTGCACCTCAATATGCGCCGCTCATTCTGGCGGCGAATCCCTTAATGGCATTTAAACAATTTTGCCAAGCGCTTTCATTATCTAAGTTGAGCGCCAGCGTAGTTTGCCGATAGTTTGGTGTGCCTAAGCTCACGGCCAATATTTTGCGTTGTTCGGCGGTCTCTAGTGAGGCTGGATGACCATCCGGTGATTGAATATCTAAGATTGGCATCGTGAGTTTAGCCAGTTTTTCAGCTATTGCTTGATTATGTGTTTCATCCTCGCTGTAGGGATTGATTACGATCAATACATCTGGATCGGCAATCTTCTTTTGGCTTAGCAGACTAATCAATATTCCCGCACTTTGGTCGGCGGTGATTAACACTCGCTTGCCTGGATAATCTGTCCCCACATTATCGAGCTGTGACATGCTTTTAATTAAAAAGTCTTCCTGCTCTTGCAGGTGTTTATTGCTGTCTTCAGGTTTAATTTTCTGGCTGGGTTTATTGGACGGTGTATTTAATTGCGCTGCCCCTGCTGTTGTGACTTCTTCTGCCGCGGTGGCAAAATTGGGCGCTGGCAATTCTTTTGGGGGCGTTAAACTTAGGCTTGCCCAACCTGCTGGATTGATATTACGGCGGACAAATGCCATCAGGCCGGGGGAGTCAGCCGTGCCATTGGTGGCGGGTAAAATAATGGTTGCGCCGAGTTTCTTTTTCCCTTCCCATGGGCGAACTAATAACTCATAGGGCTTATCATCTATGGTGATGTGTTTCACTTCTTTAGCGGGCAGATAGCTTTTAGTGGGTTTAACTACGGGAGTTTCAGCTGGCGTATTAGGCTCTGCGCTTAGGCAAGGTAAAGTCATCAGGCTTAGGACAAAACCCAAAAAAGCTAAAAAGATGTGTGCCATAGAATGGATAACCACCTGTGTAGTCTTATAAATTCACTTAGCCTGAGTATAACCTGAACACTTATCTCTGGGCGACGTTTTAGATGATAGTCATCCTTTAATAAAAAACGCCCAGAGCATGATTGCTCTAGGCGTCGGTTTAAGAGTTTAGTCTATATGACAGTGTGGTTATACGTGGCTGACCAATACCATACGAATAGCATCTAGCTGTAGCTGACTGGCATCGAGGTAAGTGTTTAGCTCTTGCATTTGGTTACGCAGGTATTCTAACTCTTCCTCACGGATGTTGGGATTGACGGCCTTGAGGGACTCTAAACGGTCTAACTCGCCAGTTAACTGTGTTGTCATCTTCTCACGCGCTTGTATAACTAACTCATCTACGGCAGCCTGTGCGTATTCTTCACCTTTGGCAAACAGTGGATGCAAGATTGGTTGTGAGGCTGACACTAACTTGCCGCCGATATGCCGATTTACCGCGCTCAGTTGTTTATCAAAGCTGGTGTAATCCACTTTAGCCGACAGATCATTCCCATTTTTATCCAGCAAGATGCGGATAGGTGTGGGTGGTAAGTAACGGTATAACTGGCTCGACTTAGGCGCAGAAGCATCGGCCATGTAGATGAGTTCTAAGAATAAAGTGCCAGCAGGCAGGGCTTTATTCTTTAATACTGCGACACTGGTGGTGCCCGTTTCTGAGCCTGTGATCAAATCTAAGCCCGTTTGCACTAATGGGTGCTCTTGGGTGATCAGCGCAATATCATCGCGGGATAGCGCAGTATTACGGTCAAAGGTGACTGTTACGCCATCTTCTGGCAGACCTGGATAGGTCGGAAACATCATATGTTCACTCGGGCGCAGGATAATGGAATTCTCACCTTTATCCTCTTGATCTACACCGATAATGTCCCATAGACGGATCACTGAGCCAATGAGTTGGGTATTCTCATCGTTTTGGGCGAGGCGCTCAACAATGGCCTTTGCCCTATCGCCGCCGTGGGAGTTAATTTCCAGCAGCTTATCGCGGCCCTGTTCCATCGCGTGCTTGAGTTCTTTATAGCGTGTCTGAGTATGGTTGAGCAGATTCGTGAGTTCATCCGCGTCATCACCCACAAGTACATTGAGCAAATCTTCAGCAAATTCAGCGTAAAGCACATGGCCGCTTGGGCAAGTGAGTTCAAAGGCATTGAGCCCTTGGTGGTACCACTGCATTAGGCGTTCTTGTGCCGTATCTTCAAGGTATGGCAGGTGGATTTGGATATCATTTTTTTGACCGATACGATCTAAACGCCCGATACGTTGTTCTAGCAAGTCAGGGTTGAGTGGTAAATCGAACAGCACTAAGTGGCTGGCAAACTGGAAATTACGACCTTCTGAGCCAATTTCAGAACAGATCAGCGCCTGTGCGCCACCTTCCTCTTGGGCAAAGTAAGCGCCCGCTTTATCGCGTTCGATAATCGACATGCCTTCGTGGAATACGGTTGCTTGAATACCTTCTCGGGTGCGCAGGGCTTCTTCAAGGCTGAGTGCGGTTTCCGCTTGGCTGGCGATGATAAGCACTTTCTTACTGCGGTGGGATTTTAAAAACGCGATCAACCAATCCACGCGTGGATCGAATTTCCACCAACTGGCGCTGTTATCTTCAAATTCTTGATACAGTTTTTCAGGGCTTAAGGCTTGCGCCGCTTTGGCCTCTAAGGTTTTATGCCCGCCCATCATACTACTCACACGCGCAGCGGTGAGGTATTGCTCTGGCATGGTTTGAGGATGCGGATTAAAAAAGCGCTTTGGAAAGCCTTTTACCGAGGCGCGGCTGTTACGGTAGAGCACGCGACCCGTGCCGTGACGGTCGAGCAGTTCTTGCAGTAATTCGCTGCGGGCAGCCTGTTGTAGTTCGCTATCTATGCCGTCGGCTTGGATTAAGCGAATGCTAGGCGCTATGTCTTTTTCGCTGAGTAATTCGGTAAGGCTATTAATCGCGGTATCGGGTAATTTTGTGTTGTCCGCGAGGGCTTCTGCGGCAATGGCGACATCTTTATAGCTGTCTTCTTCGGCGAGGAAAGCATCGTAATCGTAGAAACGATCCGGATCGAGCAGACGCAAACGAGCAAAGTGGCTTTCGTGGCCGAGTTGATCTGGCGTTGCAGTTAATAGCAATACGCCTGGCACGACTTCACTTAAAGCTTCAACCACTTGGTAGGCACGGCTTGGTGCTTCTTCGGTCCATTCTAAATGATGCGCCTCATCGACGACTAACAGATCCCAATCGGCATCTAGGGCTTGATCGAGGCGTTTCTTTTTACGCAGTAATTCGAGTGAGCAAATCACTAATTGTTCTGTATAGAAAGGGTTGTCATGGTCGGCGTAGGCTTCAACGCAGCGGTCTTCATCAAACACTGAAAAACGCAGGTTAAAACGGCGTAGCATTTCGACTAACCACTGGTGACGCAGAGTATCAGGGACGATAACGAGTACTCGCTCGGCGCGACCAGTCAACAGTTGTTGATGAATAATCAGGCCTGCTTCAATGGTTTTGCCTAAACCCACTTCGTCGGCGAGCAATACCCGCGGCGCATAACGGCGACCAACTTCATGGGCAATCCACATTTGATGTGGGATCAGGCCAACTCGTGGACCTTGCAGACCGAGCAAATCAGAGGTTGCCAGTTTATGGCGTAACATTTGGCACTGATAACGCACGCCAAAACGATCCAGACGGTCAATTTGGCCAGCAAACAAACGGTCTTGGGGTTTGTTAAAGCGAATATTGTGATTTAACAGGGTTTCACGCAGGGTGACTTGTTCGCCCGTTTCGCTATGAATACCGTGGTAAATCACTAAGCCGTCTTTTTCGGTAAGTTCTTCAATGGTTAAGCTCCAGCCCTCGTGGCTTTCAGCCGTATCGCCGGGATTATAGATGACGCGTGTCAGAGGGGCTTCTGCTCGGGAGAACATGCGATTCTCACCCGTGGCCGGGAATAACACAGTGACCATTCGGCCTTCTACTTGAACCACAGTTCCTAAACCAAGCTCTGACTCGGTATCACTTATCCAACGTTGACCTAAGGCGAACGGCATCTTAAATTCTCATTTCTGGGCGGACTTTAACAAAGGGCGCGTATGTTATACCAATACTGGCAATATTTGAATCGCTCTCTCACCCGTTAGAGCCTAATTCCCCAAACGCTAGATTACAAATTGAACAAGTAAGAAAATTGTCGTAGTCGGACGCGGATTTGTCATGCTACTGTCATATCGAGGGACCTACACTGCCCTCGAGTCACAGACTTAAACAATGGCAAACTTAATTGAGCTTTGGTGAGTTTGGTGCCAGTATTAATTTAAGCCTTTAGCTTTTTTCGAGCTAGATGTTTGAACCTAAAGATCATTCTAACCTTATGCCAACCAAGTACAGGAGCCATGCAATCTAACGTGAGACAGGATGTAGCGTAGACATCAATCAAGCACTCTGGAGGCGCCATGGAACAAGACGACAGAAAGTTGTTTGTACTGGATACCAATGTGTTACTACATGAACCTTTGGCGATCTATTCGTTTAAAGAGCACGACGTGGTCATTCCGATGACAGTGCTAGAAGAGCTAGACCAGATAAAAGATCGAAAGAGTGATGTGAGTCGGGATGCTAGGGTGGCCATCAGGGCGTTGGAAGATACCCTAGGTGGTGATACCACACCTGAGCAGATTATTAATGGCGTACCACTGCCGAGTCGAGAGGGTCATGCCGATGCGATAGGGTCGCTCTCTATCTTCCCTGATCACCTTGTTGATTTTACCTTAGGCAGCTTGCCGGGAGATGGAAACGACAACCGCATTATCAACACCGCACTCCACCTACAAAACCTCCACCATCCACGTACCGTCGTATTAGTCACTAAAGACATCAATATGCGCCTTAAAGCCAAAGGTGCCGGCATTCAATTAGTGGAAGATTACCGTACCGACCAGTTGATTGATGATATTCGCTTCCTCAGTAAAGGTTTTTACCAATTTGAAGGCAATTTTTGGGAGCATTTAAATAAAGTTTCTACCGAGCGCCATGGCAGACATATTATCCACGAAGTGCCACTTAAGGATCTGGAAAACGATCAATTTTATATTAACCAATACCTTATCGATACCGAGTCCGACTTTTGTGGTCGAGTCACAGGGCGCACCGACACGCACCTACATATTTTAGATTTAGGCCGTGAACGGATGAAAAACCTTGAGGCTTGGGGGGTTAAACCTAAAAATGTTTATCAAGGCATGGCATTGCAGGCACTGCTCGATCCCGATATCGAACTCGTGATTTTAACGGGTCCCGCGGGTTGCGGTAAAACCTTGCTTGCCATGGCCGCAGCTCTGGAGCTTGTGGTTGAGCGTAACCGCTACGACAAGGTGATTGTGACCCGTAACACGCCTGAAATAGCGGAGTCTATTGGTTTTTTACCCGGCACTGAAGAAGAGAAAATGATGCCGTGGCTCGCCGCCATCACAGATACCTTAGAAGTGCTCCATAAAAATGACGTTAATCCGACGGGCAGCCTTAATTACATTATGGAAAAGGCCAATATTCAGTTTAAGTCGATTAACTTTATGCGTGGCCGCTCGATTCAAAACTCTATTGTGTTATTGGATGAATGCCAAAATCTCACCGCTTCGCAGATTAAAACCATGATCACGCGTATGGGTGAAGGCACAAAACTGATTTGTTGCGGTAACTTAGCGCAAATCGATTCTAACTATTTAACTGCAGTCACCTCTGGGTTGACCTACATAGTCGAGCGTTTTAAGGACTTTGAAGGTAGTGCTAACCTGTACCTCAATGGGGTTGTGCGTTCACGCCTAGCCGAATATGCCGAAGAACACCTATAGCAGCACTCGTTGAATGTTACAAAAGGTCTCATCTTTGAGGCCTTTGTTTTTCTCTGCTGATTTACACTTTTTTAATCGACTTATCATGGGCATGGATAGCATTAGTTCGGCAATTATTTAATGTGATTGGCGGTTTCTTCCTGCTACTATATTAGCCCTATAGCTTTCGTTACAGAGGGCTAATATAAAGCGCTGCAATCAAGGGTAGTGGATGAAATCGAGTGAGCCGGATCTTCAACTAAAATCGCCGATCCAAAAGAATTACAACCGTGCCGTTTTTTATACGTACATAGGCGTTATTGTCATGTCGTTATTAACTGCATGGATGTTTTTTGACCGCCAAAAAACCGAACAGATGGAACAGCGTGAAGAGCAAGTTGAGCGACATGTGTTGCAAATCGATCTGTTGCTTGAATCGAGTATTCGGGCTGTAAAAAGCTTGCGTGATGTTGCAGTCGATCATTTACGCTTAGGTGAGCTAGTACGAAAAGACCGCTTACCTCAGTACGGTAAATTTAACGAAAGTGGTCAATATTTTACCCTTGAGCCCAGTTATGCCAAGGGGGGTAAACCTTTTACCAATATGGGGAGGATTACCGGCGCGGGATCACTCGATGGTCGCAGTGACAAGTTTTATCAAGAACTTGAGATGCTATTTGAGCTATCACTGTCTTTCCCTGTTGCTAAAGAAGCTGCCCCTAAAGCTTCGGCAATTTATTATCTATCCAGACAAAGGATTATGTCCTATTTTCCTTGGACCAATGAGGATCAGCGCTTTAGGGACGAACTACTCAATAAGAAACAGTTCCAGTATGCGACTCCGGCGATGAACCCGCAGCGCAGTGTGTTTTGGAGTGAGGCCTATATTGATTCAACGGGCAAAGGTTTACTCACTACCTTAGGGGTTCCGATTTATCTAGATGATGAGTTTATTGGCTCTATTAACTTAGATATGACCCTTGCTTCGCTTGCGCGGCAAATCCGAGTCTATTTTAGAATGCCCGGCACTGTGATTTTGCTCGATCAACAGAACAATATTTTATCCCACAGTGATTTTGACAGTTCCGATATTAATCGGGTGTATCACATCAGTCAGCGCATTCCCTCTGAATTACATTCTTTGCCTGAGTCTGAATTGTTCGATGCCCATGAAGGCATGATCCGTAATGGCTACTATATCCACTCAGTGGCCTTACATAACGCGCCTTGGCGTTTGTTGTACTTGCAAGATGAAGACGATCTATTCCAAGACTCGTGGGAAAAATTACAGCTGACTTTTATCTTAGTGGTGATCGCACTGTCTGTACTGGTGACTATAGTGCATTGGCAAACGCGTCGCTCCTTTGTAAGCCCTGCATCACGTCTTTTGTCACACCTTGAGGGGTGTTCCCAAGAACCACGCAAACCACCAGAGAAAATCACCCACGGTTGGGAGCCTTGGTTCTTGTTGGTGAGTCGGATTTTTGAGGAAAATAAACAATATACTCACCATCTTGCCGAGCAGAATAAGCGGCTCGATAAACTCGTGGCGCGGCGTACTGAACGCTTGAAAGACACCACTGAGCGCCGCGAGCGTGAGTATGCACTGCTGCGTTCGCTCCTTGACTCCATTCCTGAAGCTATCGTCTTTAAAGACAAAGAAGGCAATTACCTAGGTTGTAACAAGGCTGCAGAGCGCATGCTGGGTTACACCGAGAGTGAGATGATTGGCCTATCATCGGAGGATCTCACTTCGCCGGAAATGGGTATTCGTATTCGGGCCGAAGATGAACAAGTTCTTAAAGATCGCACGCCACTGCGTTACCAAGAAAAAGTCGAGTTGGCGGGCAAACCTGTGTTGCTTGATACCCTAAAACTGCCATTTTATAACCGCCGCGGCGAGTTGCAGGGTCTGATTGCCGTATGGCGTGATGTGACGCGGGAATATGAATCTGCTGAGCAGTTACGCCTGTCTGAGGAACGCTATCACTTAGCCATGGATGCGGTAGAAGATGGGTTGTGGGACTGGTATTTAGATTCGGAGCAGATCATTTGTAACCCTGCGTATTATTCAATGTTGGGGTATAAAACGAATGAATTCCCAGCCTTAGTATCGGCAATAGATCATTTAACTCACCCAGATGATCGCATTCGAGTGGAAGAGTATCGTAACCAGTATCTACAAGATCCGGTTGATGCCTATGAAATTGAGTTTCGAATGTTAGGCAAGAATGGCACTTATCACTGGGTACTATCCCGCGGTCGGGTTGTGGAATTTACCGCCGATGGTCAACCAAAGCGGATGTTGGGTACACATAAAGATATTACCAGGCAAAAGAGTAATGAAGTCGCGCTGTTAGAAGCTAAGCAAGATGCGGAACTGGCGAACCTCTACAAGAGTGAGTTCTTGGCGAACATGAGCCATGAGATCCGCACGCCAATGAACGCTATTATCGGCATGTTGCAGTTAGCGCAGCGTACCTCCTTAAGCGTGCAGCAAAAGGATTATCTCGAAAAGGCGGGTTTCTCAGCTCAATCACTGCTACGAATTATCAATGATATTCTTGATTTTTCTAAGATTGAGGCGGGTAAGCTTGAGCTCGAACGGGTGCCATTTCCACTGGATAAAGTGCTTGATCATGCGCTTGATCTCAATGCCCTTAAGGCACAGGAACAGGGCGTAGAGCTTCTACTCTATGCCCCCGTAACGGCGGGACTAATCCTCAAAGGTGATCCACTGCGTTTAGGACAAGTGCTCATTAACCTGCTATCTAATGCGGTTAAATTTACCCCATCCGGTGAAATTGAACTGGGCTGTGAAGATGTGGGCGAGCGGGATCACCGTATTACCCTTAAATTCTGGGTGCGTGATACGGGTATTGGTATTAGCAAAGATCAACAGGAAAAACTCTTCGATGCCTTTGCCCAAGCCGATGGTTCCACTACCCGTAAATATGGTGGCACAGGTTTAGGTTTATCGATCAGTAAGCATCTCGTGTCTATGATGGGCGGTAAGATGCAAGTACAAAGTGAGCTTGGCGTCGGTAGTACCTTCAGCTTTACCATCAGTTTTGAAATTGCCGAAGAAGCTAAGGTTGAGCCGCTAGTCGTACCTGAAAAACTCAATAATTTACGTACGTTAGTTGTTGATGATAACCCGACTGCACTGCAAATATATTCCGCCGTGATGCGGGATTTCCACTTTGAAGTGGATACCGCCGCCAGTGGTGCCGAGGCGTTGTATAAACTGTCACGGGATCCTATCGATTTATTATTACTCGACTGGATGATGCCTGAAATGGATGGCAGTGATGTGATCAGTGCTATCGATACTATGGTCGCAGAGGGGCGGTTAGATAAGCGCCCCGTGATCATTATGATGACGGCCTATTCAGCAGAACCCTTGCAGTATGAAGTGGAGAGTGCCAACGTATTTGCTGTGCTGCAAAAACCCTTTAAAGCATCGAGTTTGTTCGATGAGATCATCGCCGCCTTTGCCGATGAGCCGAGATTAAATGTGGCCCAATCGATGGAAGAGGCTGACGTTGGTGAGCACACAGGCTTAGTGCTGCTGGTGGAGGATAACTTTATCAACCAACAAGTCGCGACTGAATTGCTTAAGAGTGCAGGCTATGAAGTGGTGCTAGCCGATAATGGCCAAATCGCGCTGGATATTATCGACTCCCGTCCCTTTGATGCGGTATTGATGGATATTCAAATGCCGGTGATGGATGGGTTAACTGCCGCAAGAGCCTTGCGCGAGCGTTATAATGCAGATGAACTGCCTATTATTGCTATGACGGCCCATGCAATGTCAGGCGATAGGGAAAAAAGTTTGGCTGCGGGTATGAATGCCCATATCACTAAACCTATAGTGCTCAATGAGTTATTTGAAACTTTAAATCACTGGATCCAACACAAGAACCTGCATAGTTGATTTTTCGCTCGGGGCCAGTGATGGCCTCGCAGGGCGTTATGCCCTGCAGCCAGCGGTATTAGGAGGAAGAATGAAACCCCATAACTTAGCCTTAGCCTTAATTCTCTTAGGGTTGCCTGTTATCAGTGTCGTGGCCAGCGAACCTAGCACTAAGATTATTAAACAGAGTCAAGAGGCAAAAGGGTTTCTTAACCTTTACTACGAAGCATCTCAGGGGCAGTTATACCTTGAAGTGAGCCGCCTCAACCAACCCTTCTTATTAGTCACTAGTCTGCCAGAGGGCGTCGGTTCAAGTTACGTTGGTTTAGATCGCGGTCAGCTTGGTCACACGCGTATGGTGCAGTTTGAGCGCCAAGGCCCCAATATATTACTTAAGCAGATCAATACCCAATACCGTGCCAATACCCTAGATATTGCAGAGCAAAGGGCCGTTGAAGAAGCCTTTGCTGACTCAGTGTTATGGCAAGGGAAGGTGATTGAGGGTAAACCCGATTTTGTGGCGATAAATAATCTCGTTCTCAATGACTTACACGGAGTATCTTCGGTATTACAACAAACATCACAGGGGGATTATCAGCTCGATCTGAGTCGGTCAACCATCTTACCTGCTGGGGTTAAATCCTTTGAGAAAAACGCCGATGTCGATGTGCAGCTCACGTTTAACAGTGCTGTGGCGGGGGAAGAAGTTGCCAAGGTCACACCCGATGGCACTCTGATGTCGGTTAGGATGCGTTATTCCTTCGTTGAACTCCCCGATGAGAGTTACCGACCAAGGGCTTATCATCCTATGAGTGGTTATATGTCCGATGAATATCACGACTATGCGACCGATTTTGATCAACCTCTAGTGCAGCGTTTTATCCTGCGCCATCGTTTGCAGAAAGTGGCGCCGGGCCCTTTGCCGAGCAAAGTGGTTAAGCCTATCGTGTATTATCTTGACCCCGGCGTACCTGAGCCGATCCGTTCCGCCTTACTTGGTGGCGCGAGATGGTGGGAGACTGCATTTACTCGGGCGGGTTTTATCAATGGCTTTAAAGTGGAGCTATTGCCACAGGATGCCGATCCGCAGGATATTCGTTATAACATGATCCAATGGGTGCACCGAGCAACACGGGGCTGGTCCTATGGCGCTGCATTAACCGATCCGCGCACGGGTGAAATCATTAAGGGCCAAGTCACGCTAGGTAGTTTGCGTGTCCGTCAGGATTATCTCATTGCCAAAGGGTTAACCGCAGGTTGGCAGGATAGGGTTGCGGCAGAGAAGGCCGCAACTGAGCTATCTTTAGCACGTCTTCGCCAATTGGCGGCCCATGAAGTGGGTCATACACTCGGGCTAGATCATAATTTTGCCGCCTCGACCAATCAGGATGCATCCGTGATGGATTATCCCCATCCTAAGATTCAGTTAAAGGGCAATGATATTGATATTTCAGCGCCTTACACCACGGGAGTTGGCCCTTGGGATGATTTTGCCATTACTTACGGTTACAGTGATGAAGGGGATGCAATCGCTCAAAAAAATCTACAAACCCAATTATTGGCTGAGGTAGCGAAAAAGGGCCTACGTTACATTGGTGAAAACGATTCTCGCCAAAAGGATGCCAGCCAAGCCTATGCTAGCCTGTGGGATAGCGGTGATGATCCTATCGCCCAACTGGCTATGCTCGATAAAATTCGTACCAAAGCCATTGAAGGTTTTTCCAGTGCGGCGCTACACCCTAGTGAACCGCTAGGGGAATTAGCCGATGCCTTTGCCCCCATTTATTTGCTGACACGTTATCAAATCGATGCCGTTGCTAAGTTTATTGGTGGGACTGACTACAATTATCAGTCCATTGGTGAAGGTAGTCGCTGGAGTTATATCGCACCCCAGTTGCAGTTAACTGCGTTAGACACATTGTTAAAAACTGTAGATGCAACCAGCTTAACCGTACCTCAGCTTTTGCTCGATAGTTTAGTACCCAAGGCGGGGAATTACCGCGTTACTCGCGAATCCTTCGATTCAGGCCTAGGTGCGATAAATGATCCTTTAGGCATGGCAGAAGTGTTTAGTCGCCATACCGTCAGTTTGTTATTGATGCCTAAGCGTTTAAACCGTGTGAGCCAAGCAGCGATGGCGGATAATGAACAACTCTCGGTGGCAAGTTTGCTAGATAAATTATTTGCGGCCACCCTGTACCAAGAAAACCAGCTTGGGCTTGTTGAAGGCGTGTGGATGCGGGTCAATGCTGTGGTGATTGATGAAGTGCTCGCAACGCTGCACGATCCACACACTTCACCCGAGGTGAAGGCGGTGATCAACGATCGCGTTCAGTTTGCGATTAAGCAATTAAAAGCTAAGGCAAATCGAGCTAATATCAATCGCGCTGCTCACTATAATTGGTTGCAGCAGGGGCTGAGCGTGGGGCTAACCGATGCCAAGGCCAAGCTCATTGCTAAGCCGTTAATATTACCGCCAGGCCCACCGATTTAACCTCAAGATAGTGTTGAAGTAGGCGCGATTAGGCGCCTATTTCTTTAGGATTTTTGGGGTAAAAATGATCGGCTTTACGTTCTAGATGGGTAAAGCGACGGGTGTTTTTGTAGGGTAATTTCATAAAGCCAGAGACACCATGACCTTGGATCTTACCCACATGGTGCAAAATACGATCTAGGCTAGCGCGAAATGCCGCCTGTTTACGTGGATTCAATAACTTTAAATAGCTGTGGATTTTTAGGTGATTCGGTAGCGCCTCAAAAATAATGCAACCCGTGTGATGGATCTGGTTGATACGCGCCAATTCTTCCATAATTTCGACGGGTAACTCGAGGTTTTCATCGGGATCTTTACCATCCTCAAAGTAGGAATGTAAACGTGATTTATCTTCTAGGGTGGGTACATCGCCGACTTCAAAGGGTAATTGCCGATCGGCACTGGCGACAAAGGGTTCGTTGGTGCAGGTCCGTTCGATATGCAAAGTGTCTTTAGCATTAAAGAAGCAGGCCTTAAAAACCCCAATACGTTTAATCCCCCGTGCTAGGGTAACCATATTATTGACCGCAATGATCAAGGCGCTTTTTTGTTTGGCATCATAAATGGCAAGATTAGAGTCGATAAATACACCACTTTCCCGCCAGTGGATCGCAAGCCCTCCCACGATAGGATATTGAGCTAAACGACCAACGGCGGCGATAAAACCTTTTTCGGTATCACCCATACCTGCGAGGAAGTTTCGATAATACTTTTCGAGCTGAATATCATCCATCTTAGCGATGGGATCTTGGGCGTTATGCTCCTTTAAAAAGGATTTACGTGAACTGTAGCTAACGGTTTCCACATCTTTATCGCGGGATTGTACCCAGACGGGGATTTCCCCCTGTAATTCGGCTTTAGGCAACTCGGGTAAATGTAATCTATGGCTGTGTCTCATGCTCTTTAAAAAGTAATCCCCCGCCATATTACGTTGCTGAGGATCGCTACTGAGCATTCCCTCTAAGGTGCGGGCGAGTTCTATGGGTAAACCTATGCTAGTGGGGGGAATAACTTGAGCGCCGAAGCGGCTTGCCTGGCCTGATGCTAGGGCATATAAGGTGGCGGCGACGCCCTGTTCGTCAAAGCGTGGGCTTGAGAGTGCACCGTTAAGTTGTTCTTCGCCAATAAAGTACACATCCCCCATGCGTGCATTGGTATGTTGTTGATCGCTCGACATGAGTGCCATCACATTGTCTTCAACGGGCTTATTGTGCTCATCGCGCTGGGCAAATACTGCCGATCCCCAATCGATCAAAGACAAATGCTGGCTTTGGGTATCGTAGACTAAGTTTGATGGCTTGATATCGCCATGAACCAGCGGTTTACCTGTGCGTAGATAATAAAGAATATCAGCGAGTTGGCGGGCGATACTCACCACTATTGCGGCTGGAAGTGCGCCTAAACGACGGCAAAGTTGCTCAAGATCTTCCCCTTTAGCGCGCTCCATCACGAGAATGCCTTGCTTACCTACTCGCTCAAATTTGATTGCTGCGGGCACATTAGGGTGAGTGAGTAAGGACAACATAAAAGCTTCTTCTTCGAGCCTATCTTGAATATGTTGTGGCAGATTAATCCTTGAAAACTTAAATACATGGGCTTCGCCCGCCTGATTGATACCGGCAAACACGAAGCCATAAGCGCCCTTGCCGATAAATTCAATATCTGAATAACCCAGCTTACTCAGTTGCTGTTTACATAGGCGGATCCACGCTTTGTGCTTGCGGGCATCATTGGCCTTGAGCAAATAAATGGATTGCTCTTCAGAAATGTAAAAATGCTGTAGCTGGGGTGTTTGCAAAATCCTGCTCCTTATTTTTCGACTTAACCTGCTTTGAGCTGAAATATCTCAGTCAGGTTGAACTCGCATTTTGAGGTTGCTTGGGTCCTAGCGCAAGTCCTAGGCTGCCTATCGCATCATTTCGTCGCTGACTTTGACTTATATCAAGTTAAATCGTGGCAACTATAGGTAATCTTTGGGGCATTGGATGGGATAAATTTTTGTTAAATAAACCCACAGACAGAGTGCATTAAAGGAGGGTATATGCCCACCCAATATAAAGCGTTATTGATCGAGTTATTGGAATATCCACGCAAGCGTATTTTGCAGTCGATGGAAGTGACCCATTGTCCCCATGCTGTGTTTTTTAATGACAGTGATGAGCAATGCTTAACTTGTCATCAGGGCATGGAATGTATTTGGATGAACCAAAACGATGAACTCGTTGCGGTGGATAAAAAATCGATTGCCGAGTTAAAACAGCAATTACTGATCGCTGTAGACTTTATTGATTCCTCATTGAGTCCGCATCACCTATCACGTCGTCAGTGTCAGTGCGACAACTGTGTATGGCTTCGCAAGGTACAGGAGGCGTTAGATCAGTAAGTTAGTTTTTACATCTCTAAGAGTGATTTGTTTCATTAGCGGTTTTGCATCCATTCGGAAATGCCATTAGAGTAGGGCAACTTTAGTTATTTGAGATATATCAATGGAACCCGGTTTTTGGCATGAAAAGTGGCACCAGCAGCAGATAGGCTTTCATCAACAGGATATTAATCCCTTTCTCGTTAAGTATTGGCAACGTCTGGCATTACCAGAAGATGCCAAAGTCTTTGTTCCTCTGTGTGGCAAATCCTTGGATATGTGTTTCTTGGCCGAGCAGGGGCACCAAGTCATAGGATGTGAGTTGAATGAATTAGCGGTGCAGCAGTTTTTTAGCGATAACCAACTCGAGATGACACAAACTACCGTGGGTGAGCATCAACACTATCAAACCGAGCAAGTGAGTTTGTATCAAGGTGATATTTTCACTTTACCTAAGAGCATTACCCAAGATGTGACGGCATTTTATGATCGTGCGGCGCTCATCGCTTGGCCGGAAAGTATGCGCGAACAATATGCCAAGCAGCTAGCTAACTTATTACCCCGCGGTAGCGTCGGTTTACTTGTTACCTTAGATTATCCGCAAGAAGCATTAAGCGGCCCACCATTTGCGGTATCGCCCACTTGGGTTGATGTCCATTTAACCGATGATTTTGAGATCCAAGCACTCGCTTGCCAAGATGTATTAGCCGATAACCCTAGATTCGTTAAAAGAGAGGTTTCTTGGTTAAATGAAGCTGTCTATCTCTTAAAAAGAAAATAGCCTTTATTGGGTCTTGATAGCATCCCATTGAAATAATAAGTTTTTATTAGCTAAAGCTTGGGTTTTATGGGATGTTTATCAATAAAAACTAATGTTTAGATAGTAAAGTTTGTGGGTGTTCTAATGCGGGGAAATCGTGCTATCACAATGACTGCAATCTGAGTTGCTTATGCCACTTCATAATATTTAGGTTCTAGTTCTAATTGATTCTGGATTATCTGTACGGCCATTCTTGCGCATTTGCCACATTGATCGGCAACACCTAAACGCTTTTTTACATCAGCAAGGGAACTATCGCCCTGGCTTACCGCATTTTTAATTTGCGTATCAGTGATCGCATGGCAAAGACAAACGTACATATATTAGTCTCCAAAAGGAATTGAGCCAATTCTAAATGAAAACGCTTATCAAATGCAATACAGTGTTGAAAACAGATCTAAGAGAGTGCTAAAAAGTTTAACGATTTGTTATTCGGCGCACGTTTTTTAGGCTATGCTCTGCGCTCTGGTGCCTAGAAATGGGGTGGCAATTTTAGTAAAGATAAACAACTGCTCAGGGTGATGCCTCATGGACGGGTTGCTCATGGATGACTAAAAAACATTAATCGTTATTCCATAAGGTGATCATGAGAAAAAATTTACCAGTCACACAACGTGAATATGACTATCCTGCAGATTGGATCCTATTATCGACAACGGATACTCAGAGTCATATCACCTACGCTAATGCCTTATTTTGTGATGTTGCCGGTTATGAGCTCGATGCCATGTTAGGCCAGTCCCATAATATGGTTCGCCATCCGGATATGCCTCCACAAGCGTTCGAAGATCTTTGGAAAAAAATCAAAAAAGGGGAGCCATGGAAGGGTATCGTCAAGAACCGCTGTGCCAATGGTGACCACTATTGGGTCGATGCTTATGTCTCACCCATTTCCGTTAATGGTCAAGTCGTCGAGTTTCAATCGGTACGCACTAAGCCTAGCCGTGAGCAAGTTAAGCGAGCTGAGTCTGCCTATGCTGCATTGAATAAAACAGGCAGTGTCACTGCGTTAACGCGTACCCTAAGTATGCCAACTAAGTTGTTGTTAGTCGCTCTGATTGCTTTGCTACCTATTTTGTACCTCGCTATTCAAGTTGGCTTAGTTGGATTTATAGCCTTAATCTTTAGCTTAGTGGTATTGCTGTTGGGTGGGCATCTGGTGCTTGGGCGTTACTATGTCTTAGTCGAAAAAGCGAAGCGAATCTACGATAACCCTCTAATGGCCCATATCTATAGTGGTAGTAGTGATGATCTCGGAGCTATCGATCTGGCTCTTCAAATGCAAAATTCCGAGCTTAAATCGATTCTTGGTCGTGCGTCGGACTCCTGTCATAGCGTGAGTGAAAAAGCAAAAATTTCGGCCGCTAAGGGAGAGGAAATCCAGAGCACGAGTCAGTCTCAGCTCTCTGAAATTGAGCAAGTTGCTACAGCAATGCAGCAAATGACCGCCACTTTAGGGGATATGTCATCTAACTGTGCCGATACCGCCAGCGCCTCTCAAATGGCTTCGGCCGAAACCATTAATGGTGACAAGAGGGTTGCGAGTACGATTAGCTCTATCCAAGCTATGGCTGAACAGTTGCAGGAGACTTCTAAGGTGATTATTCAATTAGAAGCCCACAGCAAAGATATAGGAACTGTGCTTGACGTTATTCAGAGCATTGCCAGTCAAACTAATTTACTGGCACTTAATGCGGCAATTGAGGCGGCTCGAGCTGGAGAACAAGGGCGAGGATTTGCTGTTGTCGCCGATGAAGTGCGTGCATTGGCACAGCGTACCCATGATGCGACTGAACAAATTCATAATATGATTAATCTGTTGCAACAGGGAACCCATAAGGCAGTGGTGAGTATGCAGCATGGATTAGATGCCGCTTCACAATGTATTTCAACTGCCGATCTGGCGGGGGCAGCCCTGCAAACGATCCGCGAAGCCATAGCAACCATCACCGATATGACTCACCACATTGCTAGTGCAGTGGAAGAACAATCGAGTGTAGCGAAGGAGATGAACCGCAGTGTGGTTAATGCTGCGCAGTTTACCCATTCAAGTCATCAGCTTGGCAGTGAAATGGTCGGGTTAAATGATGAAGTCATTCGAGAAATGGATTCCCATTCTGTATTAGTTGGCCAATTTTTAAAGCGAAGTTTTAAGGTTTAGTTGCCTTAATCAAATGCTGTGGGATAAAGGCAATAAGCGTGGCTATTGCCTTTTTTATTTCTTTTAATAGCCCTTAGTAAAATGAATTGGATATAGCAAAGGTTAAGGTATTTTTGCCTAAAAATAGCGACGATTTGTTCGGGTGAGTAAGAGTAACTTGTGCCCCATGGCATCTGCCTTTATGCTGTTATTGTTATTTTTCAATGCACTGTTGTAGCCAGTATTTGGTTTGAGAACAGCTTTCTAGGTTGAATATTATGTTTGAACAGTTAGTCGCCATTATCGCCCAATTGGGCAATATGCTTCGCCCTTGGGCATTTGATATTGCCACCGCTATGGTGGTGTGCCTGATTTTGGTTTTTTCAGCGGATGTAAACCGTATCTTAAGGCGTCATCTTTTAGGGTATTCCTTCGTACTGCGGACCTTCGTCTTTATCATTCTAAACGCTTTTGGCTATGGTCTGTTAATTATCAAAGCAACGCCTTGGATGGCAAGGCATATCGTTGCCATGCCATCCCATTGGATGTTTCTGTTAATTGTGGCCATGTTTATTTTTATCGGTTATTGGGCTCAGCGAAATAACCAAGCTTGATCTCGTTGCTAGCGTTTACTCAAAGTAGCCTTGGTAATGGATGGTGGCAGCTTGAGTTAGGGCGGCCATAGCGCGATCGGGATAATTACTGAAAATACCATCGACCCCCATTTGCCTTAGTGCGTGAATATCATCGCTATGGTCGACGGTATACACATACACCTTAGCGCCCCTTTGGTGGGCATCATCCACGAGTGCTTGGCTGATAAAACTGACATCTAAGTGCAAAGAGTAAGCATTGAGTTGGCTCACCACTGCGGCACCATCTAGGGGGATACTGGCGAGTAGCGGGGCAACTAAGGCCTGAGGTAATGCTGTCTTAATGTCACTTAGATAGGGATGATTAAAGGAGGAAATCAATAGCTGCTCTGAAGTGAAACCCAGTTCATTCAATATCTTTGGATATAAGTCGAGTAGGAGCTGAACAGTATTTATCCCTTTTAACTCAATATTCACTATGCAGCGTCCGGCTATGAGTTCCAGTATTTGCCACAGTGTCGGTATGGGTTCGCCCTTTACATTTACCCCAGCCAAATAATCTTTAGTCACCATGTGGATAACACCCGTACCCGAGCTTTTGTTATCAAGGCGTCTATCGTGAAATACCACTAACTCACCTTCGACATTATGCACATCTAATTCAACTGCCTTTGCACCTAGTTCGAGTGCTTTTTCCATCGAGGCTAAGGTGTTTTCGACCTGATAACCGCTGGCTCCGCGGTGAGCAAAAATAAGCATTTTCAGCAATCCTGTTAGCTTTTAATGATGCCGACTTGCTCCCGATGCTGACCATTTTTGATATGGATTTCCATCTGAGGGTAGGCGAGTTCTAAATTGTTTTCTTTCAGTTTCTTGGTAATACGTTTATGTAAATCATGGCGTAGAGGCCAGCGAGCCGACATTTCTTTAGCATAGGCGCGTACCTCATAGTCTTGTGTATGTTTACCAAAACCGGCGAACCAGACTTCTGGCTCAGGGCTAGGCAGTGCATCTTCGCACTCCTGTACCGCTTGATAGAGGGTAGCTTCCACTTTAGCGGGATCAGAATCCCGTGCTACCGACACGTATACAATAACCCGAGTAATAGGATCTGATAATGACCAGTTGATTAATTGCTCGGTAATAAATGCCTTGTTTGGAATGATAATTTCTTTCCTGTCCCAATCGATAATCGTGGTCGCGCGGATTTGGATTTTACTGACTGTTCCAGTCAGATCTCGGATAGTGACGGTATCGCCAATCCGGACGGGTTTTTCAAATAAAATAATTAAACCCGAAATAAAGTTGGCAAAAATTTCTTGTAAACCAAAACCTAAACCGAGCGAGAGCGCCGCTATTAACCATTGCAGCTTGGACCATTCCATCCCCAGATTTGAAAAGCCAATCAATAACCCTAAAAAGACGACTAAATAGCGGCTTACTGTGGTAATCGCAAAACCTGTGCCGGGCGAAAGATCTAGCCGCTGGAGGAGCATTAGCTCCAGTAAGCCTGGCAGATTAGTCGCTACCATTAATGAAAAGCCGACAATAATTAACCCAAACATGAGGGATTTCATTGTAATAGGTAGTTGCTGTTCTAACCCATTGACACTTGTGTTGGTTGTCCACAGCGTTATGCCATCGAGAAAGGAAAATAGAGCAGTATGGGTTTGGGTCCACAAGCCAATTAAACTGGCTAAAAAGGCCAGTAAAAGCAATGATCGGACAAGGCCCAATGATTGGCTCGAAATAGTTTCGAGGTCGACGACTGGTTCTTCATAGGTATCGATGCCGTCATTCGATAAATGGTGTGTTTCGTGTTTTTCTCTTTGGGCTAATCGTTCTGCACGTTTGGCTTTTGCGCGATCAAAAGCGATGCGTCTGCGCTCAATCAACATCCAGCGTTTGATAAGTTGATATAAGAGTAAGAAGCCTAAACCTAATACTAAGGAGAGTTGTAGTTGTAACAACATTTGGAAAGCGGTGAAGTAATAGCCTCTAAAGGCAAGACCAGCGCTGAACAATGGTACAACAATTAACAAAGTCCAAAGCATTTTTTGGATGAGTTTTTTGTTTTTACCATCCTTCTTCGAATCGATGTTTTGGCGACTGAGAGCGAAAATATCTTTATATAATAAGAATAAAACAATACAAAAAAGAATAAATGCCCCACGTCCTATGCTATTACGCACCAAGGATGCATCAAGTACTTCAGTAAACCCCATTAAACCAAGCAGCGGACTGACCACTAATACAAAATGTTTTAGTCTAAATTGACCCGCTTGAATAAGTTTAGAAGGGCGTTTGAAGTGACCAACAAGTACCCCTTTATCGAGCGCTAAAATGAAAATTAAGCGATACAGTAAGTAAACTGATCCAATAACTAAAATTCCCATACCGACTGCCTGCACGAAGTTGCGTTCGGACTGATAAAAAATCAACCCAGCAATAATAACGGGCAATGGCTTTATCAAGGCGTAACAAACACTACAGATAAGCGCTTTTAGGGTATAAATAAACTTATCTTGAGTTACATTGCCGACATAAGTGGTGTAGTGCGTCAGTAGACGATTGAACTTGGGTGTAATTAAATCTTGGGTCACTAAACACAGTACCAATAATATGATCCACCAGGACCAATAATCGTTCTGTTCTTGCCAAGCTTTAGGCAGTTGTTTCCATTGTGCTTCTTGGGCTAGCCAGATCGTGCTGCGTTGTATATCGGTAAACCATAACTTATTGATGCTAGCCGCATTAGGAACCCAAAATAAATGCTCGTTAAGGGTATTTTTTAGGGTGAGATGTTGTTGACTAAGTTGCTGATAATTAACTTTAAGTTTACCTAGCTCACTTAAATATTGATCATAACTCTGCATCAACTGCACAATAAGCGCTTGTTGGGAGGTTAACAGCTTAATTTGGCCGTCATTATACAGTCCTGGTTGTTCTAATTCTTGATCATTGAGGGCTTGTTGCTGCTCTAAATGGTATCTGTCTAAGCGCGCATCGGCTATCAAGGTTTGTAGCTTTTCGTGGTTTGGAGGCTTAGGCAGCGATTGCAACATTTGCAAAAAACGTTCCCCAAAGGCCGAGTTCATTTTTACCCAAGTAATTTGTTCTTGAATATTTGCTAGCTGCTTAGCCTGAGACTGATATTGGATTTCAGCTTGTTCCTGCTGCTCAACTACATTGTTGATTTGTAAGGTTAAGGTTTGTAGTTTTTGACCGTAGATTTGATTTGTATCGGCAATATTACGCGTAACCGGATCTAACACATTGTTATCCGTATCCACTAGGTTTTTAGCCAGAGTGGCATCGGTTTGCTGTTGGCGCTGCTTATTAATCGCCTTGTTGATCGCTTCGATCAGCGCTTCTTGCTGGATCAATTGTTGGCGTACTAACTGCAGTTGCAGTTGGGCTAACTCGATACGCTTTTGGCTACTGGCAAGCTCAGCTTCATTGGTTGCAAGGCTTTGTTCGAAGAAGAGTCGTTGAGTTTGTTGTAACTCTCCCGAAGGGGTATCTAAGGGCGCTAACTCGGTTTTTTTATTTTGCACCACATTTTGTCTTGCTGTTGCAATCACCGAGGGTAAAAGATTGTGGCGCTGCAGCAATGCATTAACTTGATTACCTAATGCGGCTTCGCTTTCTTTGAGTTCAGAAAGGCGTGAATAAGCGATTGATGCTTGTTGGCTAAGATCGGTGTTTCTTTTGAGTTTTAACGTTTTTGAGGCTTCTTTTAACCTTTGGTTAATCTCTTTTTTATGATCTTCAAAGTCGAGTTGTGCCTGTTGAAAACTGGCCGCATTGGCTGCCAGTTTATCTATGTTGTTCTTTAATTCGGTAATTTGTTGATCAATGCCAGCGGTTTGTTGCTGATTTTTATTATTTAGTCCAAGACGTTTATCCAACTGTAGGGGAGAGTTGGCAAGGGTAGAGAATGAGAAAAAAACAATAATGAACAATAAAATACGTGACATATAGACAGAAATACTTAGGGAAAAAAGACGCCATCATCTTAGCCAAAATAGGGCTAGATTGGTATGTTTCAGATACTCTTTTTTCGCCTTTGCGACTGATGGGATTGATGGGTTTCAAAGATGGCGGTAGCGACTATGATAGTCCCGCCAATGAGGGTGTTGAGATTTAAGGTTTCACCTAAAATAATCAGCGCCAGCATCGCACCATAAAAAGGCTGTAGACACGAGACTAGTCCAACGGTTTTTGCACTTAATTGTCTTAGGGCTGAAGTAAATAGTGCATGTGGCGCCGCGGTAAATACTATGCCAAGTAGAATGATTAATCCCCATACTTCCAAGGAGATGCTATTAAGTTGTGTTTCATGCCAAGGCATAAGAAACACAGCCGCCACTAAGGTTTGGTAAAACATAGCATGTGGGCCGCTGTACTGAGTAAAGTAGCGTTTTTGCAGCAGATTTCGGGCGGTAAATAACATGGCAGAGAGAATACCAATGGCGATGCCTAAGGTGGTGTCATTGCCAAGGTTTGCCTCCGGGATCAGTAATATCACCCCAATAAAAACTAAAATTCCGCTTATCATATCGAGTAATTTGATTTTATTGCCTGTCAACAGGGGTTCGGCAATGACAGTCATCACGGGATAGGTGAAAAATGCAATCATGCCAATAGCAACGGAGGAGAGCTGCATGGCCGCAAAGTAAGTAACCCAATGGAGACTGACAATAACGCCAAGTGCGATAGCAATGAGGTAATCTTGTTTGCTTGCTAAGCCTAGCGACTTACGACTGAATTTAACCAATAAAGCTAAAACAACTGTGGCTACGATACAGCGCAAAAAAGTGATATCAAGGGCGCTTAATGGGATCAACTTAGAAAACAAAGCTGTGCCACCAAACATCAGCACAGCTAAGTGTAATTCAATTAATCCTGAAGGTTTAGATGTTGAAGCCAAGAAAGATTAGTCCGCTTGCTTAACATGATTAAGATTTGCAAAGGCCTGTCCCATACGTGTTATTGCTTCGGCTTCAACTCCTTCGGCGAAGGTATCGATAGCGTCTTTTGCAAATAACATTACCACAGTACTGCCTAACTTGAATCGACCCATTTCATCCCCCTTGTCTAAGGTGATGGCATCAGGGCCAACTGTGGGATATTCCCAAGTAAAGACTTGCTTACCTGTCGGAGGCGTGACTGTGCCGGCCCATACGGTTTCAATACTGGCAACTATGGTGGCACCGACTAATACCATGGCTAATGGACCCTGTGCGGTTTCAAAAATCGCGACCACACGTTCGTTACGAGCAAAAAGGCCGGGTACGTGTCTGGCGGTTAGCGGGTTAACCGAAAATAACTCACCGGGAACGTAGGTCATTTTTGATAATGTACCTTTTATCGGCATATGGATGCGGTGATAATCCTTCGGTGCTAGGTAAATTGTCGCAAAATCGCCATCTTCAAAACGTTTAGCGTCTTGGGCTTGATCGCCGAGTAAAGTCAGTGATGAGTAATGGTGACCTTTGGCTTGGAAGATACGACCGTCTTTTATTGGGCCGAGTTGGCTGACTGCACCATCAACCGGATGCACCATAATATTGGCATCTTGGTTTATCGGACGAATACCTGGTTTTAATGCACGGGTAAAAAAGTCGTTAAAGCTTTTATAGGCCTGCGGCTCGCTGTGCGCCGCTTCGCTCATGTCGATTTTATACTGTTTGATAAACCATTTAATGGCGGCGGTTGTTAATGCGCCAGCTTTGGCCGCAGCCAGTTTGCCAACTAAACGTGACAATAAATGTTTTGGCAGCATGTACTGCAGGGCAATTTTGACTTTATCCAATTTTAATTCCTTTTCTTACCTTTCTGCTCAAGTTTTACTGAGACCATTGTTATTTATCAATAAGTCGTTATTCATCGGTGGCCGCACGGAACTGCCGAGCATGGCGTTGTTCATCAAGACTGGCGATAATGCGATGGTAATTGTTGAAGCGATCTTCACTAATTTTACCTTCATCAACTGCGACTTTTAATGCACAACCTGGGTCGTCACCGTGTTTGCAGTCGCGGAATTTACAGCCACCTAGAAACTCACGGAATTCAATAAAACACCAACCTACTCGCTGTGCGGGTAAGTGCCAAAGAGCAAATTCGCGCACGCCAGGTGAGTCAATTAAATCGCCCCCGCTGGCTAAATGTAGCAATTTAGCTGTGGTGGTTGTGTGTTGCCCTAGGCCTGAGTTATCAGAGACATCGCCCACTAATAAATCTGCATCAGGTAGTAGCGCGTTGATTATCGAAGATTTCCCTACACCAGATTGTCCGGCAAATACACTGACTTTGTCTTTAAGCAAACCTTTGATGGTATCTATACCTTCACCTAACTTGCTACTGACTTTATACACAGGATAACCAATGTTCTGATAGCGTTTAAGTGCGGCTTCGATTGCTGGTGCTTCTTCAGGGTTTAATAGGTCAATTTTATTTAAAATAATGATAGGTGGAATATTGGTATCTTCGGCGGCGACTAAATAGCGGTCGATAATTTGGGTGGTAAAACTGGGTAAAACTGAAGATACAATCAAGATTTGATCGATATTCGAAGCGATAATTTTTACGCCATCGTATAAATCTGGACGCGTAAGTGAAGATCGTCTTGGGTGCACGGCTTCAACGATACCGGCAATACCACTATTCGCTTGGCTCTCAATGGCTAAGCGTACGACGACCTTATCACCTGTGACTAAGCTATTAATAGTTCGACGAATGTTACATCGTACTATTTGGCCGTCTTCGGTTTCAATATCGGCATGTTGGCCAAAACGGGAAATCACAGTACCGGGTTGTTCGGCATCGAGTGAACTATCCTGTAACTCTGGCGTATTTTTTTCGCCGCTGTCACGATTGAGTCGCTTCTCGTGATTAGCACGCATACGGCGTAATTGACCTTGGCTTAGGGGTTTCTTTTTACTCACTGATTCGTCTTCGTCAATTAGATGATTTTTTGTGTTGGAAAAAAGCAGTATGATACACGCTCTTGAATAAAAAAGCCTGAATTTAGGCTAACTGACATGATAAGGCTGATTTATGACGGCGGATGTAAATAATCTCATTTGGATCGATCTAGAAATGACTGGGTTAGAACCCGATGTCGACAGAATCATTGAAATTGCCACTCTAGTGACGGATCAAGAACTCAATATCATAGGTCAGGGCCCCGTGATAGCCATTCATCAGCCAGATGAAGTGCTTGCAGGAATGGATGATTGGAATCAAAAGCACCATGGTGAGTCTGGGTTGATTGATCGCGTTCGAGCCAGTCAAGATAATGAAGCACAAGCTGTGGCGAAGACGATTGCTTTTTTAGAGCAATATGTACCTAAAGGCGCTTCACCTATGTGTGGTAATAGTATTGGCCAAGACCGACGTTTCCTAAATCGTTATATGCGTGAACTAGAGGATTATTTCCATTATCGCAATCTTGACGTGAGTACAGTAAAAGAGCTGGTCAAGCGCTGGAGCCCAGAAACCATGGAGGGGTTTAAAAAGCAAAACACCCACCAAGCACTGCAAGATATTCAAGAATCGATCGCCGAATTACAGTATTACCGCAACAAAGTATTTAAAATTTGACCGATCAGCAGATAAATCTGTAAGAAGGGGTTGCAGCCGCATGAATTTTTCATATAATGCGGCCTCAACTTTTTGATGCAAACAGAGATGTTCTGGTCATTTAGATTGAATGCGACATTAGCTCAGTTGGTAGAGCGATACCTTGCCAAGGTATAGGTCATCGGTTCGAACCCGATATGTCGCTCCAAATTCAAGACTATCAGAGTCTTAAAATGTGAAATGCGACATTAGCTCAGTTGTGGTTTTGATATGGCGATACCTTTCTTTTTCAAGGTATAGGTCATCTGTTCGAACCGCTCTTGATTAAAATCATGTCGCTCCAAATTAAAACTTAGTGATTCACCAAATCATTAATACAGATTACGCGACATTAGCTCAGTTGATAAAGGTTGATAGGCGATACCTTTGTGAATGTTGAAGGCAAATGTGACAGCGATAATTATGCGACATTAGCTCAGTTGGTAGAGCGATACCTTGCCAAGGTATAGGTCATCGGTTCGAACCCGATATGTCGCTCCAAATTCAAGACTATCACAGTCTTAAAATGTGAAATGCGACATTAGCTCAGTTGTGGTTTTGATATGACGATACCTTTCTTTTTCAAGATATAGGTCATCGGTTCGAACCGCTCTTGATTAAAATCATGTCGCTCCAAATTAAAACTTAATGATTTACCAAGTCATTAATACAAATTATGCGACATTAGCTCAGTTGATAAAGGTTGATAGGCGATACCTTTGTGAATGTTGAAGGCAAATGTGACAGCGATAATTATGCGACATTAGCTCAGTTGGTAGAGCGATACCTTGCCAAGGTATAGGTCATCGGTTCGAACCCGATATGTCGCTCCAAATTAAAACTTAGTGATTCATCAAATCATTAATACAGATTACGCGACATTAGCTCAGTTGGTAGAGCGATACCTTGCCAAGGTATAGGTCATCGGTTCGAACCCGATATGTCGCTCCAAATTATGCGATATTAGCTCATTTGCGCTCTTAATATGGCGATACCTTTCTTTTTCAAGGTATAGGTCATCGGTTCGAACTGCTCTTGATTAAAATCATATCGCTACGATTTCCCAAATAGTCCTCTCTATTGTTTCATTTATACCAGTCTTGATTAAGTACCGTCTGCTGCAAACTCTCAATTCAGCCCCAACTTCCTAAAAACAATCCAACTTCCCTCTTAGACTCACCATTCGCCAGCAAAGGCTCTCCAAAGTCTATCGAGCTTGCCTGAACGCAAAATGTCCATTTAGCACTAGAGGTTCAGTGATGTGTTTTAATACCAATAGTATTTTGGCTATGCAGACACAGTTAATGTGAACATAGCCAATGTGATTGGTATAAGATCTCTTTTGGTTTTTCTATCTTATACAAACAGTGTGATAGGATTTAGGTGCGTGATCTGCACCTTGTTTATTCAAGTTTTCCTAAATTAGATGGATATGAGAAAGATAAACTATGACCTTGTTCAAATAATCGTAATGCGTTTACTTACATAATGAACCCAGACAAAGTTAATAGTGCCAAGTTGTTGGCCTGACAGTGGAGTGTTTTATATGCGTATTCAACAATTACGTGATCTACTTGAGTATGTGGCAAATTGCCGCTTAGATATGGCGCAACTCTATGGTCGTCTTATCAATCAAGCCGATTCGGCTCGTGTGAAAATGATGTTGGAGTATTTTGAATCGCATCAAAAAACTATGGCTGAGAAACTGCGCGATTACATGGACGATGCACCACATCGTATTCTTGATACTTGGTATAAAGACTTTACCTTTGAAGACTTTACTAAGCATTGCCAAGATACTATGTTGCCTGCAAATATGAATGAAGACGATGTGCTCAATTTACACTTAGACTTAGAAAATCGCCTGATAGGCTTGTTAGAAAAAACACTTAACTCAACCACGGCGGAAGATGCGCGTAATGCGTTAGCGAATTTGATCCGGGTGGAAAAAACGCAACAGCAACGCCTAGTGCATAGCACTATTCGGATGGATGATATCTAAATCTCCTGTATTGCCATTCACTTTACAAAGCCAGCATAGTGCTGGCTTTGTTGTCTCTATAGGCATCTCAAATTCGTGGATTGTGGGACTTTAAGCGCATTTTTGCGTATCAACTGATTTACGTCATGATTTTAGAGAGCGAATTTTGTTACTTTCCTGAACTATCGGTTGATTTTAACTTCGACTTCCTCAATTGGGGATATCAGATTGATAGGTTGTAATCATTTAAGGGCCTGATGGCAAATTTATAGTGTCTCACCTTGAAATTCATTTTTAATAGCGCAGGAGATCCTCTATGGCACAAGATTTATCTAGATTACCCACGGCGCTTTATACCCAGCAGCAAGTTAGGGAGGCTGAACTACTCGCTGTTGCACAGGGTGAAGTGACACTTTATGAGCTGGTTGAGAGGGCTGGATATGCGGCGTTTCAATATTTAGCAAAACATATTGCAACAGAGCACAATACAGAATCAACCCCTCTACTTATGCTTGTTGGCAGTGGTAACAATGGTGCTGATGCCTTAGTCTGTGCACGCCTCGCACTCGAAGCGGGTAATGTTGTTTCCGTGATACTGACTAAAACGACAGGTAGTGTGGAGTATGAGCGGGCACTCACAGCCTACGTTAACCAAGGTGGTTTAACTCAAGAAATAGATATTAATGTGATTTCAGAAGCTGAAATTATCGTTGATGGCTTATTAGGGACGGGTGTGCGAGGCGAAGTACGTGATGACATCGCCCAATTAATTAAGGCTGTTAATCAAAGTTCAGCTTGGGTGCTCAGTCTCGATTTACCGTCGGGGATTAATCCGGATACGGGTGCTGTGGCTAATGTTGCGGTAATGGCGGATGTTACCCTCTGTTTTGGTGGTATAAAGCAAGGCTTACTTACCAGCAAAGCACGGCATCATAGTGGATTTATCGAGTTTGCCGAATTAGGTTTAACCCCATTTTTTACCCAATCCAGCGTGCAGCGTGTTGGACGCGAAATCCTTAAAGATTACTTTGCGGCTCGGGCACGAGATAGCCATAAAGGTCAGTCTGGCAAGGTGACTGTCATCGGTGGTGACTTTGGTATGGCAGGCGCGATCCGTCTTGCGAGTGAGGCATGTTTACGGGCGGGAGCAGGGCTTGTTACTGTGATCAGCCGTCCTGAACATCAACTCACTGTGAATGTTTCTCGCCCTGAATTGATGTTTTGGGGCTGCGATCTGGTTGATATGGAAGTGTATCTTCGCCTCGGTTGGGCGCAGGTGATTGTGCTTGGACCTGGTTTGGGTAAGCATGATTGGGGTTATAACTTGTTTAAGGCCGCTGGGTTGAGTGATAAACCCTGTGTGTTAGATGCTGATGCGTTAAATCTTCTTAGCCATGAACCTCGCTGTCAAAATAACTGGGTACTCACACCACATCCCGGTGAAGCTGCTCGTTTACTCGGTTGCTCTGTTGCTGAAATTGAGCAGGATAGGTTTGCTGCCGCGCGCGCAATACAGCAAAAGTATGGTGGGGTTGTGCTATTAAAAGGCGCGGGTACTGTTATTTATGATGGTAAGACAATGGTCGTCGCGCCTGTGGGTAACCCTGGTCTTGCAAGTGGTGGGTGTGGGGATGTGTTATCTGGTATTATAGGCGCGCTCATGGCACAGGGTATGGATAACATGCAGGCGACAATTGTGGCCGTGGTTGTTCATGGCAGCGCTGCCGATCTTGCGGCCGCACACGGTGAGCGGGGTATGTTAGCAAGTGATTTAATGCCTTTTATTCGCCAATTAGTGAATAGTGATTTACTCTAGGCGGTATGTGAGACTCAAGCACCGAAGAGGTTTAATTTTTGTGCTTGAGTTGCCTCCTCCATCAATAACAGCAGTGATATAAGCGGAAATGACAGAGTTAACCTTTTTCTTAGATAATGAAGACGACACTATTGCGGTAGGGCAAAAACTGGCTCGCCATATTCAAGCGCCGTTAACTCTGTATTTAACGGGTGATTTAGGCGCAGGAAAAACGACATTGAGTCGCGGGTTAATTCAAGGACTTGGCCATCAAGGTGCTGTAAAAAGTCCTACATACACGCTAGTTGAACCTTATGAACTTGACGGTGTCGAAGTTTATCATTTTGATTTATATCGCCTAAACGATCCTGAAGAACTGGAGTTTATGGGGATCCGCGATTACTTTTCTGATAAGAGTCTTTGCATAGTGGAATGGCCAGATAAAGGGGAAGGTTTGTTGCCAGATGCCGATATGCATTTGCATTTGAGTTATGTAAATTCGGGTCGTGAAATCCAAATCCAAGCCCTGTCTGAATCAGGTGAAAAGTTATTAGCCGCGATAAAATAAAAACAACAATGACTAAAAATAATCATTATTTTCATCTTATTACTCTTTTTTTGTGCACTTTTTTTACTGTATCAGCCCACGGGGCAAATCGGTTAGAAGGTGTGCGTATTTGGGCTGCACCTGAATCTACCCGTGTGGTGTTTGATCTCAGTGAAGCGCCCAACTACACCTATTTCTCAATAGAAGGGCCTAATCGTTTAGTGGTCGACCTTAAAAAGACCTCAACCAAACTCAGCCTTAAAAATCTCGATAATAACAGTAAGCTCGTTAAAGGGGTGCGCATCAGTAAATCTCCAACGAAAGGTGATTTACGTCTGGTGATTGACCTTGTTAAGCCGCTCAATGCTAACTTGTTTTCACTACCCGTTACCGCTCCCTATGGTAATCGTCTCGTGGTTGACCTTGAGGATAAAACCGTGACAACGGCACCACCTGTAGTGAGTTCAAGCCCAGTAAAAAGATCCGTCAATCAAAGCGTGCAATCTTCCCGTGATATTGTGATTGCTATCGATGCTGGACATGGTGGCGATGACCCCGGCTCAATTGGTCCATCAGGTCTCTATGAGAAAAAAGTCGTATTCGAAATATCTAAGCGCCTTGCTAGTAAAATCAATGATACACCTGGAATGCGTGCCATTATGATCCGCAGTGGTGATTACTTTGTTAACTTAAACAAGCGCTCTGAGCTTGCCCGCAATAGTAAGGCGGATCTGCTGATTTCTATCCATGCGGATGCTTTTACTTCGCCCAATCCCCGTGGGGCGTCTGTGTGGGTATTGTCGATGCGTCGTGCTAACAGTGAAATTGGTCGCTGGTTGGAGCAAAAAGAAAAGCACTCTGAGCTACTTGGTGGTGCGGGCGAGATTATCCAGAATACCGATAACGAACAATATCTTGCGATGACACTACTCGATATGTCCATGAATAGTTCCATGGCTATTGGTCATGCTGTTGCGGGTGATATTCTCAAGGATTTAGGTGCTGTGACTGTGTTACATAAAAATCGGCCTGAGTCGGCCAGTTTTGCTGTGTTGAAGTCACCCGATATACCATCGATTCTGGTTGAAACTGGCTTTATCTCTAATCCTAAGGAAGAGCGACTATTATCCAGTCGTCAGCATCAGGAAAGTATCGCCACCGCCATTTATAAAGGGGTGAACCGATATTTCCACAATAATGCGCCAGCAGATACACTGATAGCTAAACAAAATAATACTAGGTCGAGTTCTATATCTGCAGGAACAAGTTCAAAATCTAGTGCTAAATCTTCTGGAACAGTGAAGCATAAAGTTACCCGAGGTGAATCACTTTCAGCCATTGCACAGCGTTATCAAGTCCCCATGGCGAGTATTAAACGTGCTAACGGGATGAAAACTGACGTTGTGCAGTTAGGGCAGACGCTCGTCATTCCAGAGAGTTAAAATGAGGAAATCTATGGGCATTCAGATCTTACCACCGCAATTAGCTAACCAAATTGCCGCGGGTGAAGTGGTTGAAAGACCTGCCTCAGTGGTTAAAGAACTGGTTGAGAATAGTCTCGATGCGGGTGCGACACGAGTCGATATAGAAATCGATAAGGGCGGCAGTAAGCTGATTAAAATTCGTGATAATGGCTCAGGTATTCCTAAGGAAGAGTTGGCCTTGGCCTTGTCGCGCCACGCGACTTCAAAGTTACATTCATTAGATGATCTTGAGGCCATACTCAGTTTTGGATTTCGTGGCGAAGCACTCGCGAGTATAAGCTCCGTTTCACGATTGACCTTAACTTCACGCACGCAAGAACAAACCGAAGCATGGCAAGCCTATGCTGAAGGCGTCGATATGGCGGTTAAAGTCATGCCAGCGGCGCATCCAGTGGGGTCCACGATTGAAGTGGTTGATTTATTTTTTAATACCCCAGCAAGACGCCGCTTTTTAAAGAGTGATAAAACCGAATTCACCCACATTGACGAGTGGTTAAAGCGTATTGCCTTAGTGCGTGGTGATATCCATTTTACCTTGACTCATAATGGTAAAACCGTGCGTAACTATCGCCCTGCCGTGAGCGAAGCACAGTACTTACAGCGTCTGATACAAGTTTCAGGGCGGCAGTTTGCTGAGCAAGCTTTAAAAATTGAGTGTCAACACGATGATTTGCGACTAAGCGGTTATTTGCAATCACCTTGGTCGCCAGTATTAACGGACACCCACTATTTTTATGTGAATGGCCGCTTAATTCGCGATCGTTTGGTGAATCATGCTGTACGCCAGGCTTTTGCACGCAAAGCCGAGATTGAACAACCCGGTTATGTGTTGATGCTAGAGATTGATCCCCATCAGGTAGATGTGAATGTGCATCCAGCCAAGCATGAGGTTCGATTTCATCAGAGCCGTTATGTTCATGATTATATTTTACAAGCGCTACAATCTGCCCTCGAAGAGGCTGGAGAACTCAGTCCGACTAAAAACGGCAATTCAACCGAAACTGAAGATGTGTTTGGTGATGCGCAGTTCTCCAAAGAGATTGAACCATCAGTGTCATTTGAGCTTGAGAACGTAAGTGATCAAAGTGACATTATTGAGCGTACTCATAACGCGAGTCATGCTACTACTTATGAAGGTCGATTAGCTGAGTATTCCCAAGAGCAAACCGTGGAGCCAGAGCGTGCAGGCTTTGGTATCCAGACGAATGCTTTTGGCAGTATGGCACAACCAAGGGATAGCCATCGAAGCAGTTTCTCTGGTGGTGAAGCCCGGCAACGCACTGAGTTACCGTCAAAGGCGGCAATAGCGAGTTATGGCGCTTTATTGCAAACGCCGTCTTATAACGTAAAAGATACAGATTATCAGCCAGTAGTATCTATGCCACCTATCCTAGATGGCCAGTATTGGGTAATAACAGAAGCAAATCATCTTAGTCTCTTGCCCATAAAATCAGTAGCATTGGCGACTCGCTCCCAAGAGATAGAAGCTAAGCTTGCAACGGGTCTGATTGGTCAACCATTATTAATGCCGGTGTCGGTTGTCGCCGATGCAGATTGGCAATCATTACTGGATGAAAATGACCCATTAATACGCCAAATAGGCTTAGAACTTACAATTCGTTACCAGCAGTTGATAATTAAAAAAGTGCCCCCATATCTGAGGGACACCCAATTAGCGAAGGTGATACCTGAGTGGTTACAATCGCTACGTTTTGAGACGCCATCGCCTAATGCACTGGCTAGTTGGCTGGCAAAACAGAGTTTAATTGGATTCGTGTCGGCACCAGAAATCTGGGCGGCATTTTCCTTGTTAACTGATGAAAAAAGACAGCATATTGCCAATCAAGCGATATCTTTACCTTGGCAGTCATGGTTAGAAGAGTAATAAGTGAATAAAGAATTGCTGCCGAAAGTGTTATTTCTTATGGGGCCAACCGCCTCAGGGAAAACGGCTTTAGCACTAGAATTAGCTGAAAACCATAACTGTGAGATTATCTCTGTTGATTCGGCATTGATTTATCGCGGTATGGATATTGGCAGTGCGAAACCTTCTGCCGAAGAGTTAGCACGGGGGCCGCACAGATTGATCGATATTCGTGATCCCAGCGAAAGCTATTCTGCCGCCGATTTTAGAGCAGATGCTTTAGCTGAGATTGAACAAATTATTAGCATGGGAAAAACGCCAGTACTTGTCGGCGGAACCATGATGTACTTTAAGGCATTATTAGAAGGATTATCGCCACTCCCGAGTGCAAATGAAGCCATTCGTGCGCAAATTCTGGCAGAGGCTGATGCGAAAGGATGGGAAACATTGCATGACCAATTACGGGATATTGATCCCGTGTCGGCAGAAAGAATTCATCCTAATGATCCACAAAGGCTTTCAAGAGCGCTGGAAGTCTATAGAATAAGCGGCAAGAGTCTAACAGAGCTGACACAGACTAAGTCAGCACCTTTACCTTACGATGTGGTGCAATTTGCCATTGCTCCCCGTGAGCGCAAAGTATTACACGACTTAATTGCACAGCGTTTTCGCACAATGTTACAGCAAGGTTTTATTGGCGAAGTGACCCAGCTAAAGGCGAGGGGAGACTTACATTTAGATTTGCCATCAATGCGTTGCGTAGGTTATCGACAATGTTGGCAATATCTCGATGGAGAGTTCGACTATGATACTATGGTCGAAAAAGCAGTTGCAGCTACTAGGCAATTAGCGAAGCGTCAATTAACATGGTTGCGTAGTTGGCCAGAGTTGAATTGGCTTGAAAGTGGTGCTGAGGGGAATTTAGTTACACTTATGCGTCATTGCCGCTAGCTTATTAGCCCTTGCTGTATAATACTAAAACTAAACAAAAAACTTCACTGATATAGATTTATTTTTATAAATTAAAAAGGAAATAATAAAATGGCTAAGGGGCAATCTTTACAAGACCCATTTTTGAACGCACTACGCCGCGAGCGCGTTCCTGTATCAATTTACTTAGTAAACGGCATTAAACTCCAAGGACAGGTAGAGTCGTTTGATCAATTTGTCATTCTGTTGAAAAACACAGTGAGCCAAATGGTTTACAAACACGCTATTTCTACTGTTGTTCCTGCTCGCCCATTCAATGTCACTGGTCACCAAAATGCCCAGGGTGGATATGGTCCGCAAGATGATGTGCCTAGTGGCGAATAAGCGTTATTTGAGGAGTTTGCTTCTTGTTTGATCGTTATGAGGCGGGAGAGACAGCGGTTCTTGTCCATATCGACTTTTCCGATGAGGAACGCCGAGAAGACTTAGTCGAACTGCAGCTATTAGTTGAATCAGCGGGTGCCCGCTCTGTCGGGGTCATTACTGGAAGTCGACGCTCTCCAGATCGCAAGTTTTTTGTGGGATCTGGAAAAGCCGAAGAATTAGCCGCACTTGTGGCTGCTACTGAGGCTAATGTGGTTATTTTCAATCACGCATTGACCCCAGCTCAAGAGCGTAATCTTGAACAAGTGTGCCAGTGTCGTGTACTCGATCGAACGACGCTTATTCTCGATATTTTCGCCCAGCGTGCACGGACCCACGAAGGTAAGTTGCAGGTGGAGCTAGCGCAATTGCGCCATATGTCGACTCGTCTTGTGCGTGGTTGGACTCACCTTGAGCGCCAAAAAGGTGGGATTGGTTTACGGGGCCCAGGTGAAACTCAGCTTGAAACCGATAGACGCCTTCTCAGGGGCCGCATTAAAAATATCAATAAACGCCTAGAGCGGGTTGATAAGCAACGTGAGCAGAGCCGCCGTGCGCGTAAACGCAGCGAAATGCCAACAGTGTCATTAGTAGGATACACAAACGCGGGTAAATCTACGCTATTTAATGCGTTAACCTCATCCGACGTTTATGCCGCTGATCAGCTATTTGCTACGCTCGATCCCACGTTGAGAAAGTTAGATTTACCCGATGGTGCCGTTATTTTAGCGGATACCGTTGGATTTATTCGTCATTTGCCACATGATCTCGTTGCCGCTTTTAAGGCAACATTGCAAGAGACTCGTCAGGCCGAGCTATTACTGCATATTGTTGATTGTGCAGATGAAAATATGACGGATAATTTTGAACAAGTGCAATCTGTGTTGAAAGACATCGAAGCCGATGAGGTTATGCAACTAATCGTGTGTAACAAAATCGATTTACTCGAAGATGTTACACCTCGAATTGAGTATGATGATCAAGACAAACCCGTTCGGGTTTGGGTTTCAGCACAGAAGCGTTTGGGATTTGATTTGCTGTTGAAAGCGATTACCGAGCTTATCGGTAAGGTGATTAGAGAGCTTACACTTAGAATTCCGGCAACTGCTGGACATTATCTTGGCCAGTTTTATCGACTGGATGCGATACAGCAGAAAGAGTACGACGATCTGGGGAACTGTATTTTGTCTGTTCGTTTATCGGACGCCGATTGGCGCCGATTAGCTAAACAGAGTCAGGGTGAGTTAGAAGCCTTTATCTTCGATGCGTCGATAGAAAAGGATGTTTGTTAATAATCTAATTTATTTCATCCACTTATGGAGTGCTAAATGGCTTGGAATGAGCCCGGTAACAAGGGTAATGATCCTTGGGGAAATAAAGGTGGTAACGACAAAGGACCACCGGACCTTGATGAGGTTTTTCGTAATCTTTCAAAGCGCTTTGGCGGCAAAGGAACTGGCTCAGGCCAATCTTTTAGTTCGCTAAGCTTAATCATCATACTTGCCATTGCTTTAGCTGTTTGGGGACTCTCGGGTTTTTATACAATTAAAGAGGCCGAGCGTGGTGTGGCATTGCGCTTTGGTAAACACATTGGTGAGATTGGTCCTGGTCTTCATTGGAAAGCGACTTTTATCGACCAGATTTATCCCGTCGACATTCAATCGGTTCGCTCTATTCCTGCGTCTGGTAGTATGCTGACTTCCGATGAAAACGTCGTGAAGGTAGAGCTGGATGTACAGTATCGAATTTTAGATGCTTATTCATACCTATTCAGTGCAGTCGATGCGAATGCCAGCTTACGTGAAGCAACAGATAGCGCTCTGCGTTATGTGATTGGTCACAACAAAATGGACGATATTTTGACTACGGGCCGTGATGCTATTCGCCGCGACACGTGGAAAGAATTAGAACGCATTCTTGAGCCGTACAAATTGGGTCTCTCGGTTGTTGATGTCAACTTCTTGCCAGCGCGTCCGCCTGAAGAAGTAAAAGACGCCTTCGATGACGCGATATCAGCCCAAGAGGATGAACAGCGCTTTATCCGTGAAGCTGAAGCCTATGCTCGTGAAATTGAACCTAAAGCTCGTGGTGAAGTTGAACGTATGGCACAACAGGCTAACGCTTACAAAGAGCGTGAAGTGTTAGAAGCTCGCGGTAAAGTGGCTCGTTTTGAGTTGCTGTTACCTGAGTATCAAGCTTCACCTGAGGTAACTCGTAAACGTTTATATCTCGATACTATGCAGCAAGTGATGACGGATACAAACAAAGTACTTATCGATGCCAAGAACAATGGCAACTTGATGTACTTACCGTTAGATAAGCTAATGAAAGATAAGCCTGCGACACCTGAACTTGAGCCTAAACCTCAACAGAACGTCAATTCTTCATCTGTATCAGCGACTCGCATTAGTAGTGAGCCTTTGAGTGGACGTCCGTCCCGCGATGATCGTACTCGCCAAGGGAGGGATTAATCCATGGGTAGATTAGGTATTATTCTTATCGCCGTACTCTTAGGTATTGGTTTGTCATCTTTGATGGTGGTGAATGAGGGCGAGCGCGCTATCGTAGCGCGTTTCGGGGAAATTTTAAAAGACGACGTTGATGGCAAGCAAGTCACCCGCGTCTACGATCCCGGTTTGCATATCAAAGTGCCTGTGATCGATAAAGTAAAATTACTCGATGCTCGTATTCAAACACTTGACGGTGCAGCTGATCGTTTTGTTACCTCAGAGAAGAAAGATCTGATGGTTGATTCCTACGTTAAGTGGCGCATTTATGATTTCGAAAAATACTACTTGTCCACAAATGGTGGTATTAAAGCGAATGCTGAATCGCTATTACAACGTAAGATAAACAACGATTTACGTACCGAATTTGGTCGCCGTACGATCAAAGAGATTGTTTCTGGCAAGCGCGATGAGTTGCAGAATGATGCGCTCGCAAATGCTTCTGAAAGTGCAAAAGACTTAGGTATTCAAGTTGTTGACGTACGTGTAAAGCAAATTAATTTGCCTGCAAACGTCAGTAACAGTATCTATCAACGTATGCGTGCTGAACGTCAGGCTGTGGCAAAAGAGCATAGAGCACAGGGTAAAGAGCAATCTGAAATTATCCGTGCGACAATTGATGCTAATGTCACAGTTAAGATTGCTGAAGCTGAACGTAAAGCGCTAACTATTCGCGGTGAAGGTGATGCATTAGCCGCTAAGATTTACGCTGATGCTTATAATAAAGATGCTGAATTCTTTGGTTTTGTACGTAGTTTAGAGGCTTATCGTGCTAGCTTCTCGGGTAATTCAGATATCATGGTGTTAGAACCTGATAGCGAGTTCTTCAAATATATGAAGAGCACATCACCTAAGAAGTAATATAGTTTAAAGCTTTTTGAATAGGCTCTGTATTGCAGAGCCTATTTTTTTATCTAAAGGCTATTGGTTGGGATAAAAAGTGGGGATTGATTCATATTAGCAATGCATCCTTTATGCCGTTATCGAGGATGACATGCTCAAAATATCTTTCACATGGATTAAAATAGGTTAATAGTTGTGCTTTTTTTGAACTTTTTTTAAAAAACACGCAATCTCCCTAACTTACTTGCGTCTTTTCACTATGATCTGGTTCTAATTTTTAGCTATAATGAGCCCCGCTTCAAACTTCGATTTTTGCCCATGGTGATGACCCGGGCGGAAAGTCTTTGAAAAACAAAAATTCCAACACCCTCTGGGAGATAAGTGGATGAGCAATGCGCCAGTCGATACCGGACGTCGCAGATTCCTGACAGCCGCAACCGCCGTAGTAGGTGGTGCTGGTGCCGTCGCTGTAGCGGTTCCTTTCATCAAGTCATGGAATCCGAGTGCCAAAGCGAAAGCTGCAGGTGCACCGGTCGAAGTAAATATCAGTAAAGTAGAGCCAGGTCAGCTGATCCGTGTTGAGTGGCGTGGAAAACCTGTATGGGTTGTCCGTCGCACAGAAGCTGTGCTCAATGCACTGCCTAAACATGATGATAAGTTAAGAGATCCAGCCTCTGCAGAAATGCAGCAGCCTGACTATGCAACCAATCCTCTGCGTTCAATTAAGCCAGAGTATTTTATTGCTGTCGGTATTTGTACACACTTAGGATGTTCGCCTACTTACTTACCAGATTCGTTTGGTGAGCAAGTTGAAGGTGTTACTTCAGGTTTCTTCTGTCCATGTCATGGCTCTAAGTTCGATATGGCTGGTCGCGTTTTCCAAGGCGTGCCTGCTCCATTGAACCTAGTTGTCCCTCCACATCAATATGTTGATGGTGGCACCGTGATTATCGGTGTAGATAAAGGAGTGGCGTAATGGTTAAGAATTTAATTAATTGGATTGATGCTCGTATTCCAATGACGGCCACTTATAACCGTCATGTGGGTCAATATGCTACGCCAACTAACTTTAACTTTTGGTATTTCTTTGGCTCGCTGGCGATGTTGGTATTGGTTAACCAATTACTAACGGGTATCTGGTTAACCATGAACTACGTACCAACAGCAGAAGGCGCATTCGCTTCTGTTGAATACATCATGCGTGACGTTGAATATGGTTGGTTGCTGCGTTATATGCACTCAACGGGTGCTTCAGCGTTCTTCGTCGTGATCTATCTTCACATGTTCCGTGGTTTAATTTACGGTTCATATCAGAAGCCTAGGGAACTACTGTGGCTATTCGGTATGTTGATTTTCCTCGTGTTGATGGCTGAAGCCTTTATGGGTTACTTGCTACCATGGGGTCAAATGTCATATTGGGGCGCGCAGGTCATTATTTCTCTGTTTGGTGCTATTCCTGTTATTGGTGACGACTTAACCCTGTGGATCCGTGGTGACTTCGTTATCTCTGGTGCGACACTGAACCGTTTCTTCGCGCTGCATGTTATCGCACTGCCGTTAGTGTTAGTGGTACTCGTGTTCTTGCATTTAATTGCACTGCACGAAGTGGGTTCGAATAACCCTGACGGTATCGAAATCAAGAAGAACAAAGATGAGAATGGCTGGCCTGTAGATGGTATTCCATTCCACCCATACTACACAGTAAAAGACATCATGGGTGTTGCAGGCTTCCTGATAGTGTTCTGTTATGTGTTGTTCTTTATGCCAGAAGGTGGTGGTTACTTCCTTGAAAAGCCAAACTTTGAAGCGGCCAACTCAATGAAAACCCCTGTGCACATTGCACCCGTATGGTACTTCACTCCTTTCTACGCCATTTTACGTGCGGTACCCGATAAACTGGGCGGCGTAGTGATGATGGGGCTGTCGATTGCAGTGCTGTTCGTATTGCCTTGGTTAGATCGCTGTAAGGTGAAGTCAGTTCGTTATCGTAGCACGTTACACAAGCTGAACATTGCACAATTTGCTATCTCTTTCATTGTGTTAGGTTACTTAGGTGTTGTTCCTGCAACGCCGACGCTGACGATAGTTGCACAAATATTTACTGTTACTTATTTTGGTTTCTTCTTGGCGCTGTGGTTATACAGTAAAAATGAAAAGACTAAACCTGTTCCAGCGAGGTTGACACACTAATGAAAAAATTATTGATTGCATTAGTTACCTTGTTGCCGACGTTGGCTATGGCCGCGACCGAACAAGTGCATTTAGAAAGTGCTAATATTGATTTGCATGATAAAGCTTCCCTAGAACGTGGTGTGGACCTGTTCCAACATTACTGTTCAGGTTGCCATAGCACTCAATATCAGCGTTATGAGCGTGTAGCGACCGATATTGGTATCTCAGCCGATGATATGCGTAATAAGTATATGTTTACCGATGCAAAAATTGGTGAGCTGATGCAAAGCGCTATTCCAGCTAAAGATGCGGCTAAATGGTTTGGTGCTACTCCACCTGATTTAACCTTAGTTGCTCGTGTTCGTGGCGAAGATTGGGTCTATTCATACTTAAAGGGTTTTTATAAAGATCCTAGTCGTCCGTTTGGCGTGAATAACACAGTATTCCCATCTGTGGGTATGCCCCATGTACTCGAAGAGTTACAAGGCACACCTGTTAAGCAAGAAGATGGCAGTATTGTGGTCACTGGCGGTAAATTGAACGCAGAAGAATACGATCAAGCGGTACGTGATATCACGGGCTTCTTAGTCTATTCGGCAGAACCCGTTAAGTTAGAGCGTGAAGCACTAGGTTGGTGGGTACTCGGATTCCTATTTATATTCTTTATTGTGGCCTACCTCTTGAAGAAAGAGTATTGGAAAGATGTACACTAGGCACCAATAACGGGTAAAATGTAATATCCGCATAGTGTAAACGGGGGGCTTTGCCCCTCGTTTACTTTTGTTTTATTTCGATTCTGGAGGGTATCAATGGCTGTTGCTGCCAACAAACGCTCTATCATGACACTGTTTTCAGGTGCTGATGATCTGTATAGCCATCAAGTACGTATCGTGTTAGCTGAGAAAGGGGTTACTGTTGATGTTTTACAGGTCGACCCTAATGAAATGCCTGAGGATTTGCTCGAAGTAAATCCATATAACTCAGTGCCTACTTTGGTAGACCGTGAACTCGTTTTGTACGAATCACGCATTATCATGGAATATTTGGATGAGCGTTTCCCTCATCCTCCTTTAATGCCAGTCTATCCGGTATCACGCGGCCAGAGCCGTTTAATGATGCACCGCATCGATACTGACTGGTATGCGCTGGTTGATCGCATTCGCAAAGGCGATCGCGCTGAAGCCGCTCGTAAAGAGTTGACTGAAAGCTTGGTTGCTATTGCCCCTGTGTTTGGCGAAGTGCCTTACTTCATGAGTGAAGAGTTTGGCTTAGCGGATTGCTATCTTGGCCCACTATTGTGGCGCTTGCCTGTTTTAGGGATTGAGTTAGATAGCCGCGTAGCGAAAGACATCAAAGCGTATATGACACGTATTTTTGAACGTGAGTCGTTTAAAGCTTCATTAACTGAAGCGGAACGCGAAATGCGTATGGGCATGTAATGAAATCTTTGACTCCAAATCGTCCTTATTTACTCAGGGCTTACTACGATTGGTTGATGGATAACCAATTAACTCCTCACGTTGTGGTGGATGCCTTTGTTAAAGGCACCCAAGTACCACAGCAGTATGTGAAGGATGGCCAGATAGTGTTAAACATCGCTGCTGGCGCAGTGGGCAATTTGCAAATTAGCAATGAGTTTGTGGAGTTCAATGCACGCTTTGGCGGCGTACCTCAACAGGTATTACTGCCAATGGCGTCGATTGTTGCTATTTATGCCCGTGAAAATGGTGCTGGTACTGTTTTCGATGTTGAAGATGCGTATCTGATGGAAGATGAAGTCGAATCAGTCTTATCTGTTGTTGATACAACTGATAAACCAACGGATCCGACGGATCAGCCTCCTAACCGCCGTAGTCACTTAACTGTTGTAAAGTAGTTAGATTGCAATAATTTATAGCAGTTAGATTAAGTTTAAAAATGAAGCCAGTCATATGACTGGCTTTTTTGTATCTGTATTAAAAACCTTATATTACCGAATAGGGATCCAGAGGTATTGAAATTCAGTATTTACCAATCACATTCAATAGCTAATCAGTTCAAAGCTACTCGGGCATTCCAATCCAAGGAACATTGACGCAGAAATGGAGTTAATACAGCACAAGGGGAAAATGCCTGAGAAGCTCCCCCCTTGGGCAGTTGATGTTAATGATATGGCACACGTTTTAAACCGCATTAATGGCTTTAAACAGACGACTAAATAGATTAAGGAGGTAGGACGAAGCAGGGTGTCAGAGCCGAGTACCACCATGGCTTTAAGTCTTCTCCTCGCCTAAAGCACTTTGAACTCCCGCTGAATGAACAGATATTTAATGCGATATTTTACCTACTATGGGATTACTTCTCGTTAGCCAGATTTTTATTTGAAAGCAAATTTGGTTGGAAATTAATTTAATTTCAGCGGGTATTGTAGGCAGTCAAGGTGATATAAATTGTGATTTTTATGCGCTACAGATTTTAACCTATTATGAATGTATCGATTTAGAAATATCTCAAATTTATTACAAGCTATGGTAGTTAATGATGTAGTGGAACTAGTCATTGATATTAATAAGGTGGTGGATACTGCTGTTTTTCTCGTTAAAGTAAGCGTGTGGATGCGTTATTAATAATGAGTTAAATAAAAACACCTGTCACTTAAATAGTTTTTATTTGAATTTATAAATAGTTGTTTTTATCTGAATGTATATGTCGAATAGTCTGTTTAATATCAGGTCTATTATGATTATCTGTTTTTACATTTACTATGTAGGTGTATTTTTTTTGAAAATATAGGTGTGAATATTATCATTTTTAGATGGAGGTTCAGTGGCTATTATGTTAAACGATGGATTTCTGTGCATGTCTAATAGGAAAGATATTGTAGCTCTATATAGAAATACTATCAAAATTGTTGTCACATATTTCATATTTATGTGATGGATATCTTTGTTGGTGTTATTTAATTGGCTTAAATGATATTTTGAACTGTGTCACCTAGAAGTTTTTGTTTTAATTTTTATTTTGATAAAAATTTTCTCATTATAAATTTTTTCACAATATAAATATTTGTTAACTTATTTTAAATCATGCACTTATTGTTATTTTAATGTTGGCATGTTTACTGCCTTTGTTATTTTGTCTCGGATAGATAATTTTTGATTTTCAAGTTAAGAATTAATTACTAATTAAGATTAACAATATTAAGGGGTGAACATGAGCAACAATAAAAATTCCGCACATCTTTCTAGACGTAATTTCCTCAAATTTACTGGTGCAGCAACTGCTACTTCAGGTCTTGCATTGGCAGGTTTAGGAGTGTCGACTGCAGAAGCAACAACTGTCAGTGTTCCGAAGAAGTGGGATGAAATCTACGATGTAGTTGTGGTTGGAAGTGGGTTTGCCGGTTTATCGGCAGCCATTGAAGCTAAGCTTGCTGGTGCAAATGTGATTGTTCTAGAAAAAATGCCTGTACTGGGGGGGAATTCTAGCATTAATGGCGGTGGCATGGCAGTGATGGGAAGTGACATCCAGAAAACCCAAGGTGTAAAAGATTCTGTGGACCTAATGCTAGATGATATGTTTAAAGCTGGTCTAGGTCTAAATTATCCCGTTCAAGCTCGTATGGTAGCAGAAAGAAGTAACGAAGCGTTCGAATGGTGCCGCGATTACCTAGGTGTTAAGTTCAAAGATACATTAGCTCACTTCGGTGGCCATTCAGTTCCTCGTACCCACACTACGACTATTCAGTCTGGCTCAGGTTTTGTTGATCCAATGATTGCTAAATGTGAGGAGCTTGGCGTTAAGATTGAGAAGAAAATTTACGTTAAGCGCCTGATTGTTGATGATAATCGCGTAGTCGGTTTGGAGATTATTCCTAAATACCGTGAAGGAAAAGAAAATTCCACAGATGTGAAATTTTTAAAGGCCAATAAAGGTGTGGTTATGGCTGCAGGAGGATTCGCTGCAGACGTATTGTACCGTACTACTCAAGATCCGCGTCTTGGTTCTGAACTTGATACCACTAACCATAAAGGTGCTACTGCGGAATGTCTGAAAGAGTTAATTCGTGTCGGCGGTAATCCTGTTCAATTGTCTTGGATCCAGCTTGGGCCTTGGGCGTCTCCAGATGAAAAAGGTTTTGGTCTAGCTCCAATCTTTGCTGGTTATGCAGCATATCCCCATGGAATTATGGTTGATCCTGAAACGGGCAAGCGTTTTGTTAACGAATTAGCTGACCGTAAAATTCGTGCAGACGCAATCATTAAAACCGGGCATCCAGCAATTTGTATCGTTGATGAAGTTGGAATGCAGCCTGCTAAGCACGTGGTGGGTAAATTGCTTGAGCGTAATGTTGTTCACAAATTTGACACGATTAAAGAACTCGCTGAATTTTATAAAATTCCTTATGCCGAGCTAGAAGCGCAGGTTAAACGATATAACGACTTCGTCTCAAATAACCAAGATCCTGAATTTGGTAAGCCACTTGAAATGGGGCAGAAATCGATGGCTACAGCACCATTCTATGCAGCCCGTTTTTGGCCTAAGGCTCACCATACTATGGGGGGGATAGAAATTGATACAGAAAGTCGCGTGATTAATATAGAAACCCGCCAACCGATTCCAGGTTTGTTTGCTGCAGGTGAAATCACGGGTGGTACCCATGGAGCATGCCGTTTAGGTACTGTTGCTATTCCTGATTGCATTGTATTTGGCCGTATCGCCGGAACAATGGCTGCGAAGGCTTAATGAATACGCCTAGGGTGATAGCTCTAGGTATTCAATCAATATTTGGAAATTGATTATGAAAACATTAAAAACACAATTTACAACCTTAGCGCTATGCTGTTCTGCAACTTTTCTTTTGGCAGCAACTCAGGCCAATGCCTATGATTTTGAGGTTAATGGTACCAAGTTGACAGTAGGTGGCTATGCTAAGTTGATGATGACCTATGATCACGATGGTACTGTAACCGCGCCTTATAATGGCGATCTTTACAGTGTTTATTCGACACCCATAGATGGTACATCTAATGCTGAATCGAGCGATCTAGATATGACTGCCCGTGAAAGCCGTTTATTCCTTAAGTCTTCTACCGAAACAGAATACGGTACTTTAACTTCTCATATTGAAGGTGACTTTTTCGCAGATATTGATGCTGACGGTCCTACTTGGTCTAACAGCAATGGATTCCGGATCCGTCATGCTTATATGAAGTTACAGAATGGAAGAAGTTCAGTTTTAGCTGGGCAAACATGGAGTAATTTCATGGACTTTGCTGGCATTATGCCATCAATGGACTTCTCTTCTGATCCGGGTAATCCTTTCGTTCGTCAGTCTCAAGTTAAATATCAGTTTGATATTCAATCAGGCCAATATGTATCCGTAAGTATAGAAAACCCAGCATTAGGTATGTGTACTGCGGGGCCTGCAACCTATGTTGATTGTGGTAGTTCTAACCAAGATAGATTACCTGATGTTGTAGTGAAGTATTTTTATGGTAACGAGCTGATTACTTTTTCCCCTAGAGCTGTATTGCGTCGATTTGAAATTGATGGACAATCAGCCTTTGGTTATGGTCTGGCGGCTAATGCTAGCCTTAAAATAGGCGATGAACATAAAGCTGTGTTGGGCGTGATGTATGGTGACGGTATAGGTCGTTATGCTGGATTAGGCTTTAACTCAGGCGCGGGAATTTCTGATACCGGAGATATTGAAACACTTAAATACCAAAGTGTTACCGGTGGTGTGATATTTGCTCTAAGACCCGATTTGCAATTGACAGTTGGAGCTGGATACTCCGAGCAGGATGAAGATGGTTATGCATTAGGGGTATTAAACCCTATAGCGAATAAAACCGCTTTCTCTTGGCACAGCAATGTTTATTGGGATATCACTAAAGATTTACAATATGCTGTTGGTGTTATGGCTGGTAAGGTTGAAAATATGGTCGGTGATGAAGGGGATATGACTCGCTTTCAAACCTATATTAGGTATTCATTCTAATCCTTTTAACAAAATTTATTACGACTAATTGGATAAATGATGATGAAACTAATAGATAAGTTAGCAATCATGGCTGCAATGTTAGTATGCACAAATGCCATAGCCGCTAATGAAATAAGACTCCACCATAAAGAGGCTGGATTAAAGTGTAATAGCTGTCATATCAATAAACCCTTTGATTCAGTTGAGATGGAACAATGTCTTACTTGCCACAAACTACCTGAAAAAAAGACGGATTATCATGGAGCGCCTGATAAACATGACTCACCACATTATGGTATAACGCTAGAGTGTGAGAATTGTCATAGAGAACATAGCGAATCAGAAGATTACTGTGCTAATTGTCATGATTTTAATTTTAAAGTTCCCTAGCAATAAATAATTTACTATTTGAACTTATTTTTTGATATTTCTGGCACTTATTAAATTAAGTGTCAGAAATTTTTTATTTAAATTAAAAATTTTAATTGAGGGGGGTCATAGTAAAAAAGATTAAAGTTAGTTAATATTTAGTTGCGGTTGTAAATAAGGGGAGTGCAAGTGTTTACATCGGAATTAGATTTGAGAGAACTGTTGTCATTTAAACCTCGCGGAGGGGCGATGAGTTTTTTAGGGCAACGAATATATTTAACTGATCTTTTTTCCCACGGTTTACAGCGGATGGAACTTTGCCGGACATTGGGAGTTGATGTTACAAAGTCTATCATTATACGTTCAGGTTTTGCTAAAGGCTGGTTGATTGCTGAACGGCTAAAACGGCAGATGCCGGATGCTTGGGCCGAAGCTCGCAATGGTAAATTAGGGCCATTACTCTGTTCAATGTATGGTTTTGGCGAGGTGCTTAGTAGTAAACGCCGTGACGGTATCAAAGAAAAACCTTTGGTTGAAACCTATTTTATTGGGCTGTATGAAGCTGAACAACATCTACGATTGAGCGGGATTTCTGACGAAGTTGTATGTTGGGAGCAGATCGGGTTTGCCAGTGGCTATGTTTCTAATGTTGAAGGCCGTACAGTTTATTTTATTGAAGATGAATGTAAGGCTAGGGGGGATGATTATTGCCATCTTCGCGGTAATTATCTAGAAGAGTGGGGAGATGAAATTACGCCATTTTTGCCATTTTACGGCAATATCAGTAATGAATCAGTCGAGTGCCAGCTCTACGATGCTCTTAAGTGGGATGAGTCATTACCTAAGTCGATGCAAGACAGAATTAACTACACCCTAAAGTTAGGTAACCCTGAGGAGGGTTATCCAGTTTCTAGTAGTTATGCAATGCAGGCTCTTTTAGATATGGCGGCCAATGTGGCCAAAGTTCCTACTTCGGTGCTAGTGACGGGTGAAAGTGGTGTCGGTAAAGAGAAGCTTGTTAAATTTATCCATGACAATTCTCCCCGTAAAAATAAACCTTTTATTGCAATTAACTGCGGTGCATTGGCTGAAAACTTATTAGAAAACGAATTATTCGGCCATGCTAAAGGCGCTTATACTGGCGCAGATAGCACCCATATAGGGTTAATCGAGAGTGCTAACGGCGGTACCTTGTTTCTGGATGAAGTTGGAGAATTATCCCCTCAAATGCAGGTAAAACTCTTACGTGTCCTGCAGGAAAAAGAACTGCGTAAAATTGGGGATAATAAAACGATTAAAGTAGATATTCGAGTGTTATCTGCAACCAATAAGAATCTGGAGCATGCCGTTGAATTAGGTGAGTTTCGTCAGGATCTATATTATCGATTGAAAGTAATTGAGTTGGTGATTCCTCCGCTCAGAGAGCGTCGGGAGGATATTTTACCGTTATGTCGTTATTTTTTGAACTGCTTTAATCAGTCACATGGTAAAGAATATACAGGTTTTAGCCATAAGACTGCTGATCTACTTCTTAGTTAACCTGAGATCGGTTTAACAAGCCATAACTGCAATAGCATTAAACTCTGCGTTAGTGATGTTCAGTTGTGGCTTATTGTCTTTCAATTGATAGGCGATAAGTCCCGCAATC